>NZ_CP179926.1:1548628-1858354 GCF_052344095.1 Pedobacter paludisoli
TAGTGCGACTTATTCCGATTTCGAAGTTTTTTCCAGTAACTAATTGAATTGCATCGGTAGACTGGCCCAATGTTGCAGGACTCACTTTTTCGATGGTATTGCTTTTTGCCAATCCTGAAAGTGCAAATTGATTGGATGCTATTTCAAAACCCTTTTTTGCCCAAACTTCATCCTTTTCTAAAAGGAAATGAATATCCGCTAAGTACTCTGATCCCGCATCCATTTTTGGTAAATAGGCTGAAATATTCACTAAGGTATCTTTTCCTGCTGCTAAATTTATTTTGGGTAACAGCTTGGTACTGATTATTTCGCCATCTTGGCGGATGATGAGTTTTACAGCAAAACGATTTAAATTGTTTACCGCAAAGCGATTTGTGATTTTCAGTGTTCTAGCGGCTTGATTTTCCAACGTAACTTCTGCGCCCTGATATACGCGCTTACATTCGTACATAGCCGATTTAACAGTTCCATCCGAGTTTACCACTCCCTTGATGGTAAAATTATCGAAATACTTTTCTCCAAAATCGCCTCCATAGGCATAAAAAGGCACACCAGCGCTATCGGTTTTTAAAATCCCCTGATCTTTAAACTCCCAAATTGCGCCGCCAATTACACGGGGTGTTGAACGGAAAACATCCCAAAAATCTTTCATATTTCCAACCGAATTTCCCATGGCATGGGCATATTCTACAAAAAATATTGGGCGTTTATCGCCATTATCTTGTTCTGCCAGCATTTTAGGCGTATAAATGCTTGGATACATCCTGCTTACAATATCCACATACGGTTCATCTTGTGGATTTTGTAAACGATGCGAGTGATCGTTCGGTTTTAAATAGGCCGGATTACTCGGGTCCATGTAACCGTCTAAACGTGGGTTTCCCATTGCCGGTTCATAGTGTACCGGGCGCGTACTATCAAAATCGTGGATCCAAGCCGACATGGCTGCGTGATTTGGCCCTCTTCCCGACTCATTTCCCAAGCTCCAAATAATAATACTTGGATGATTTTTATCACGAAGCACCATTCGGCTTGCTCTTTCTACATAGGCTGCCGTCCATTGTGGGTCGTTGCTTAATTTTCCACCCAAACCATGCGTTTCTAAATTCGCTTCATCAATGACTAAAATACCGTATTCATCGCATAAATCGTACAAATACGGATCCATTGGATAATGACTGGTTCGTATGCAATTAAAATTGAATTGCTTGATGGTTTGCACATCGCGTAAAATATCTTCTCTGCTGAGCGCTTTTCCTTTTATAGGATCATGATCCGGTCGGTTAATTCCGTACAAATACGTTTCTTTTCCATTGATCAATAACTTACCGGTAGTTTTAGAGAATTCTATACTTCTAAAGCCCACTTTACAGCTCTTAACTTCCATTATCTTGCCCATACTATCGAGCAAGGAAAGTGTTAAAGTGTACAAATTTGGTTGTTCATCGCTCCATTTAAGGGGATTTTTCAACGTTGTTTCCAGCAAACCAAATTTCACATTATCTAGGCGCGGATAAATTTCATTGATGATGCTTTCGGCACTCCGCTCCAGTGGCTTTGATAAAACATCTTTTCCATTGGCGTCAAAAAGAGAGGCCTTAACGGTATAACCTTGTACGTTTTCTCCAGTTAAATTTTCTATTCTTGGGCGAATACTAAAGGTTACATCTTTATATTCTTTATCCAATTTTCCTTGCCAAAAGAAATCTGCAATGCGCAATTTAGGTTCTGCTAAAAGAAAAACCTCGCGCTGAATACCGCTTAAACGCCAATGGTCTTGATCTTCTAAAAAGCTTCCATCTGTCCAGCGGAGTACTTGTACCGACAAAACATTCTCTCTGGCTTGTAAATAAGGGGTGATATTAAATTCTGAAGACAAGAAACTATCTTCGGCATAGCCTAAAAACTTGCCATTTAACCAAACTTTATAGCCAGAGCTTACACCACCAAAATGAAGTGTTACGTTCATGCCCTTCCAATCGGCCGGAACTGTGAAGGTACGTTGATAGCTTCCAACGCCATTGTAATCTTGTGGTATATTGGGTGGATTTACCGGACGAAAGGGATATACCGCACTTTTGTAAATGGGTTTATCATATCCTTTCATTTCCCAATTGGAAGGCACTTCTATTTTTTTCCAGTTAGAAACGCGTGTTTTATAAAAGTCTTTGGGTGCTTCTGATGGTTTCGGGGCAAAAGAAAAATCCCATTGGCCGTTAAGGGATAGCATTCTCGATTTGCTTCTATCCCCTGCTTTTGCATCCGCAAGCGTGGTAAACGAATAGGCTGTTGCACGTGACGCATCGCGATTGATTCCGCTTACTAAAGGATCTTCGTAGGGTTCGCGATTGTATATTTCAGGTACTTTTTGGATGGCTGTTGGCGTTTTATCTACCAACTGTGCTTTAACGCCCATACCGCAGAACAGCAATCCAATCATCAAATTATTTACGATTCCCTTTACAATGTTCATTCTCCTCTTCATTTTTCTGTTGTAATTGTGATGGAACTTGCTTTTAAACCAACTGATTTTGCTGTTAGTTTAATTGTACCAGTCTTTTCTGTGGCTTGCAAAATAGCCAAACACAGGCCTTTGTATGCTTTACGTTGTTTCGCTTTAAAAGACTCTAAACTGGCTTGAAAACCATTATCTACACCGGCAATAAACCCTTCACCTTCTAACGAAAATTCCACCAAATTATCGGCATTAGGCACCACATTACCTGCTTTATCCATTATTTTCACCGTTACGAAAGATAAATCCGTTCCATCGGCTTTAATTTTCGTTCGATCGGCCATTAATTGAATTTTAGCGGGTTTACCGGCTGTTTTAATTTCTCTAACAAGTACTTCCTGTCCATTTTTACGCGATACTGCTTTTAAAGTTCCGGCTGCAAAAGGTACTTTCCATACGATATGCAAATCATCCCCTTGTTTGCTTTGTTTTCCGAGGGATTTGCCATTTAAATAGAGTTCAACTTCATCCGCATTGTTGTAATATGCCCACACCTCTACTTCTTTTCCAGTTTCCCAATTCCAATGTGGGAACAGATGCAAAACAGGTTTATCGGTCCATTCGCTTTGATATAAATAGTACGAATCTTTCGGAAAACCTGCTAAGTCGACAATTCCGAAATAAGAACTACGCGCTGGCCATGGATAAGGTAAAGGCTCGCCTAAATAATCAAATCCTGTCCATACAAACAAACCCGACACGTGTGGATATTTTTTCACCTCTTTCCAGGTTTCTTCATGAGTAGAACCCCAATAAGCCGAAACATTATCGTACGATGAAGCGGCCCATTCTTTATTCCCTTCGGTAAACTTTGTTTTTCCATCGCGTGGCCAACGACGAATGGTATCTGCTGTGTCGTAAAAACCCCTCGTTTCTAATGCGGATGTGGTTTCTGTAGCTAAAAAGTTGGTATTTGGATAATTAATAGGAAAATCCTTGTATTTTTTGTGGTTGTAATTTAAACCATAAATATCTAAGGCCTTTGCCTGATAAATAAAATTCTTGCTTGAGTCGGTTTCCGTTAATGCCGATATTACAGGGCGAGAATTATCTAGGCTTTTAACAATTCTTACCAATTCTTTGGTAATGGCGATACCGGTACTATCAAATTGTTCGCGGATTTCGTTTCCAATGCTCCACATGATAATAGAAGGATGGTTTTGATCGCGTTTAATCATATCGGTTAAATCGCGTTGATACCATTCTGGAAAATACTGGTGATAATCTTTGGAGGTTTTCTTTTTCTTCCACATATCAAATGCCTCATCCATCACTAAAAACCCCATTTTATCGCATAGATCTAAAAACTCAGGTGCCGGTGGATTATGAGCCGTTCGGATGGCATTACAGCCCATATTCTTAAGAATTTCCAATTGACGTTCCATAGCGCGCGTATTTACCGCAGCACCCAAAGCACCTAAATCGTGGTGCATACAAACCCCTAAAATTTTATACGGGTTACTATTTAAACTAAATCCTTTTTGGGGGTCGAAATTAAATGTTCGTAACCCAAACCATGTTTCTTTTGTATCAATAATTTTATCGCCCTGAATTACCTGAGTAACCAATTTATATTGATTGGGCTGTTCTGGAGACCAAAGTTTTGAACGCATCATATTCAGCTGACCAACCAAAAACTTATGCGAGGTATTAACGGTTATTTTCTTTGATAAATTCTTCGATACAAATTTACCTTGCTCATCGTAGATAACATTTAACAACCGTATTTCTTGGCCCTCTCCAGCTTTATTTTCGAGTGTTGTTTTTACAATTACGGTTGCCATACCCGTTTGTTCCTTCACATCGAAAACATCGGTTTCTATTTTAGTGCCCCATTGCTGAACAGCAATTTTTGCGGTGTTGGTTAACCACACATTTCTGTATATACCTGAACCAGAATACCAACGAGAATCGGGTTGTGCAGAATTATCTACCTTTACCGCTAATACATTTTTTCCTTCTTTAAGATACGGTGTCAATTCATAAGAGAAAGAAATATAACCGTAGGGACGTTTCCCTAACAATTTACCATTTAGGTACACCTCACTATTTTTGTAAACGCCATCAAACTCAATAGAAATGATTCTGTTTTGGAAATTTTTGGGCGCAACAAATTCTTTTCGATACCAAGCAATTCCGGTTGGTAAACCTCCACCTTCGGGCTTCGCCGGATTTTTTTCATCAAAACTTCCTTCAATACTCCAATCGTGTGGCAATGTCATTTGGCGCCATTTGGCATCGTTAAACGTAGTAGCTTTAGCGGTAGAATCATCCCCTAAAAAGAAGCGCCAATCTTTATTAAAATTTTCGCGTCGTTGATCTTGAGCCATTCCAACACTGCTCAAAACAAAAAACACAATTAAAAAGCTAAATGTACTTTTTCTCATTCTATTTGTTTACAAATTCTACCTTACTTTTACCTAAATCTTTGGATGTTGCCACAGCAATTCCACGTTGATCGTTCTTATTTACAGCGCAATAAAAATGATAAACAATACCTTTATGCTTTAATACAAACGATTTATGTGCATATAACTCATCGTATTTTTCAGACGATTGAATTAAATTTTCGCCTGTCCAATCGGTCCAGTTCACTAAATCTTTAGATGCCGCAAAGCGATTGAAAGCACCCTTTCTATCTTGCCAAAATGCGCCAAAATAGAACATTACATAGGTATTGTTAATTTTTTGAATCACGCCATCGCCTGTAATTCCTACTGGATGATGTACTACCGGATCTTTTTGAAATCGTTTCCAATGAACCATATCATCTGAAACCGCCATTCCAATACGCTCGTACCAACGAGTTTTCTTATTATTTGCCAATGAATCGCCCACGGCATTGTAATACATTACAAAGGGATGGCCAGTCAAGCGTTCTTTATCTTCAATCACGGAACTTTTGAATAATTTATTTCGGTTTTCCCACCAACGTACATCTGCATCCGATGCGGTTAAAATCGGTTGTTCCAATCTATTCCATTCATGTGCTTTCCAAGGTTTTTTAGTGGTATAGGCCATGCCGATTGATAAAGGTTCTGTTTCATATCCTTTTTCCTTACCTCCAAAATACGACATCCAGTACTTTCCGGCGTACTTGCTCAAGGCATAATTTCCTCCCCAAGTTAAATCCGTTAAGGCATTGTAGCCCGCTTTTTGGTTATCGTCCCAATGATTGGCATCACCAAAAGACAATAGCTTTCCTTCGTTTTTCCAATGCAATAGATCATCGCTGGTAGCCAACCAGGTTTCATAGCCACGTCCGCTATAAATGAGATAGGTCATGTACCATTTCTTTCCTTTTTTGAAGATGGTTGGACAATCCATTTTATGTTCCACATCGCCAGGAACAAGCACCAATCCGTATTTGTAAGGAGTTTTCACTTCCTCATAAATTTGCTTCATTTCCACATCTGAAACAGTATTTTTTGCTTGCTGTGCTTTACCTGTTAAGGCGATAAATAACAATAAAATGAATGCCTCTATTTTCATTAGCGTACGTTAAATTGATAATTTCCAGAACCGATGTTCACTTTTAGTCGGTTATTTTCCAATACTGCCGAGGAAATTTGCTCGGCCTTTTCATTGTATACTTTTTGACCTTCTTTTGCGGGTAAATAAACCGCTGCTGTGGTATTTACTGGGATTGTTACCTGCATCCAAAAAGTATCTTTTTTCTTTTTCCAATGGCTTTCAATGATGCCGTATGGAGAATTGTAATTTGTTTTGGCTTCGGTTAAATCGCCTACCGGCTCTGGATGTATCTTAATTTTATTAAATGCGATGGAATTTTCTTGTTGTTGAATGCCGCCTATTCCACTGTAAAACCATTCCATTAAATGCCCCAGCATAAAGTGATTGTTAGAAACGGTTGGCAAAGCTGCCCAACTTTCCGTTAAAGCGGTTGCTCCTTTTGCCAATTGCATACCATACCCCGGAACATCCGAACGACTATTCATGTCGAAAATAACATCCGATTTACCCGCATCCTCCAGCACACGCAAAACATAGCGGTAACCGATATCGCCTGCAGTTAAACTGTTATTGCGTTCGCGAATGTCTTTTACAAGGTTATTCACCACAGCTTCTTTATATTTTGGCTCAACCAATTCCATGTACACGGCCATGGCATTTGCTGCCTGACTACCGCTGCCATACTGCTTTGTTTCAGGGTTGAAAAATTTATCATTAAATGCTTTTCGAACATCCGCTGCCAATTTTTTATAAGCCGTGGCATCATTTGGTTTACCCAACAAAGTGGCAATTTTGGTTAAAATTTGCAAGTCATAATAATAAATGGCAGTACCGGTAATTCCCATTGGCGTTAATTGCGAAACACCTGGCGGCTTAGGTCCTAAATCGTACCAATCGCCTAAACCTTGTGATAGAATATGGTTATTGGCCTTTTTACCTAAATACGTGATATAGGCTTGCATCATACCATAATAATCGGCCATGGTTTGTTTATCACCATACCATTGATACAAATACCAAGGCATTAGAATCCCGCTGCTTCCCCATTCAGGAGAATCGCGAAACATATCTCCGCCCCATTCAAACTTTACATATTCTGGTGAAATCTCCGGAATTAATCCATCCGCAGTTTGCGAATTGCGCATATCGCTCAATGATTTCTTAAACAAGGGAGCCACATTGTAATTATACCGAACAGAGCTTCCCATTAAATGCAGCTCTTCTAACCAACCTAATTTTTCGCGGTGCGGACAATCGGTAAAAACACTCACCATATTGCTTTTAATTCCCCAATTTATAAGGTTGAAGGTTTTATTAAACAAATCGTTCGATGTTTTAAATTCACCTACTATTTGAGCTGCATTGCGTACATGTATACCTTTTAAGTCTTCAATAACCGCTTTTCGGGATGCATTTTCTTTTCCCTGTGGTACTCCGCCTTTCACTTGTAGATAACGAAATCCGGTGTAAAAGAATCGTGGTTGCCAGATTTCCAATCCATCACCTTTTAGAATATAGGTAAAATACGAAGGAGCACCTATGTTCTTTTGCGTAACAGAACCGTCCTCTTTTATTAATTCTGCTGGTGTAATGCGAATGGTATCTCCTTTGTTACCACGAACTTTTAACTCAATAATTGCTGAGGAATTTTGCCCTAAATCGTATACCCATTCTCCATTCGCGACCTTGTTGATGCTTTTTGCTGCAAATTGCTCAAACTTTTTAACCGGCTCGGCTTTTTGCGCGTGCAAAGGAACTCCATCAACTTCCATGGCATTTTTCCAATTCTGATCGTTAAACGAAGTTTGATTCCATCCATTTTGTTCCAAAGTGGCATTGTAATCTTCTCCCCCATAAATACTTGAAAAAGTAATGGGCGAAGGCGCTGTTTTCCAGCTTTGGTTACTCACTACATTACTGCTGGTACCATCAGTGTATTCGACCAACAGGCGACAAATCATTTTTGGATAACCAAAAGCTACTTTAAGTTTTCGGTATCGTCCGCTTACTGGCGGAACATAGTAAAACCCATTTCCCAAAAGCACACCTAAAGCATTTTTGCCTTGCTTGAGGTATTTTAATACATTGTAACTTACATATAGTGCTTCTTTGTCGTACTTGGCCCATCCTGGTTCCAGAAAATTATCCTCAATCTTCTGACCATTTAAACTGGCTTCAAAATGTCCCAATCCAGAAATAAATAAGGTAGCACTTTTTATAGCTTTGTTGGCTGTAAATTCCTTACGAAGCATGGGCAATACGTTATTGCCTTTGTAGGTATCTTTTTTTCCATCCGTAGGAAGGATATTTAAGTTTGAATCGGGTAACTTTTCATACGCTATCCATTTGGCATTTTTCCAATCACTTTCATGAAGCAATCCCATTTGCCATGTAGCCGTCTGACTTTCGGCTAGATTATTTTGATTGTCCCAAACTTTTACTTTCCAATAATATTTTTTGGTGGCGACTAAAGTCAATCCTTTGTAGGCTACTTCAATTGATTGAGCTGACTGTATCTTCTTTGAGTCCCAAATATTCCCTTTATTTGCTTTTAAGCTCGCTGGATTATCGGCTACTAAAATTTGATAGGCCCTTTGCAAGCAATTCTTCTGATTGGATTGAATTTTCCAACTCAAATGAGGCGCTTTGATATCAATTCCACTCGGATTTTGACGATATTCGCAACTCATCGCATAAACACTTAGTTTTTGAGCTACAACACTTTTGCTCAAAACAATCAGTAAACAGAAAATTAACAATCTACTCATACGTGTATCGGCCAGAGCCAAATTCTATTCTAAAGCGACATTTGGTTAGTTATTCAATTGACACTAAACTATCAATCTTCAATTAATTCAAATATAAATGTTTTTTTTAAATATGAAAACAATTATCTTGCATTAAATACCTTCTTAATGAAGATGTATATTTGAAAGCATTTTGTATGTTTGAATTTTAAACTTACCACAACCAAATTAAGCTTTTTATGAAAGAAAAAGAATCAAAATATCAGGCTCCGGCGCTCGACAAGGGCCTCGATATCTTGGAATATCTCTCTTCTCAATCTATTCCGCTTTCTCAAACTGAAATTGCCACAGGTATCGATAAAAGTCCGAATGAAATATACCGTATGTTAATGAGTTTGGAAAGTCGCGGTTATATCTTACGTGATGAAGTTTCTGGGAAATACCGTTTATCGCTTAAGCTTTTTTACTTATCGCACCGCCACTCTCCCATTGATGAATTGCGTAAAGCGGCTCAGTATCCATTGGAAGAATTGGCCAATACCGTGAAGCAATCGTGCCATTTAAGTATTTTATATATGAATCAGGTGATGGTGGTGATGCACGCGAAAAGTCCGGGTCCTATTGCCCTATCCATTGAAGAAGGAAACTTATTTCCTTTGCCTTTAACCGCATCTGGTAAAGTTTTGTTGGCCTATATGCCGGCTCACGAACGCAGTACTACCCTCCGAAATAATGCTATTTTTAAAAAATTTGGAAAATCACAGCAAGAAGATTTTTTGGTTTCATTAGATACTATACGCGAAACTGGAGCCTATTTAAAAACCAGCGATTTGGCACAAGGGGTTACGGATATTTCCATTCCTATTGGTCAGTCGAGTGATAACGGCATTATTGCTTGTTTAACCGTGTCGATGTTAAGTGCCTTAAATATTGGCAAAAACATTGATAATGACGTGATCTTAAGCGAAGGCTATAAATGCGTTAAAAAAATTGAGCAACGGATTGGTTTGTAGACAGTAATAAAAACCTTATAGGTTTTAAAAACCTATAAGGTTTAAAGCCTTTTAAGCTTTATATTTCACCCGGTACTCTTGTCCTTTGGCTATTTCCAACTCATACAAGCCTTTTTCAATTTCTATCATTTTACCCATATTTGAAACGGGTTTTGATTTACTTTTGAAGCGCAATTTTCCGGTTCCCGTGGCCGATTTAACTTTAATTTCTTTTGTGTTGCAGTATACCGAAATATCGCCGTTTGGAGTGGGAACTGTTCCTTGCATCCAGGCTAAGCCACCTAAAGTTGGTTCGATAGTGTAGCTTTCATAACCTGGCGAAGTGGGCTTTATACCTAAATAATATTTACCCAACAAATAAATCGGACTGGCGCCCCAAGCATGACACAAACTTTTTCCGAAAGGACGACCGTACATAGCCAAATGTTCTGTCCCACTCTTATCCGGATTGTATTCCTCCCAAAAAGAAGTAGCGCCGAGTTTTAACATCCCTCCCCAATAATTTTTCATCTCTTTTAATACGTAATCCTGCTCTCCCATGGCGCAAAGGGCCTCCAACTCGTAAAAACGCATGTATGGCGTAGTAATTTTATTGATTTTATCGTTTAAAAGCACGTGTTCTTTTACTTCTTGCTTTTGCTCTTGACTAAAATAATCGAAAAAGATACCGAACATATTGGCGTAACGAGTCACATTATCGGTTTGTTTTCCATCAATTCGACTGTGTACCAAGGCATGCTTTTGTGGATTCCAATACCAATTAAAAAGCTTGTCTTTTATCTCATTAGAGTGTTTTGCGTAGGCTTCAGCAGATTCAGTATCGTTGGCTAATTTTGCACAAAGAGCCATCGTTTCCAAGCTTCGGGCGTAAAGTAATTGCTCAAAGCTCACTTCTCCTTCTTTGCTTAATTTATCAGCCCAATCAATAAAAATCCAGTCGCCAGGCATCCATTCCAGTAATCCATCTTTATTTCGGCGATTATCAATATACGTCATTAAGGTTTTCATGCGAGGGTACACATCTTCTACAAATTTTTTATCGCCTGTGTATTTATAATAATCGTAAATACCTAAAAACCAATAAAAAGAATAATCCATAATGGTGTTGATGTGTGCCGTAACCGGATCTTTTCCACGCTGTGCCAATAAGGTTCTTTTTACCGTTGGGGCATCAAAAAAGGAGTAATAATTCATCAAATAACTTTGGTACGCATCGCCACTCCACACCCACCGGTCGCGTTTTATTCCATCAATAAAAAACTCACGCGTATTTAGGTGAAACGTATATTTTGCTACGTCGTAAATGCGGTTAAGCTCGGCATCAGATGATTTAAAACTTCCGCGTTCGGTAACGGGAGCATACTCGTACAACATGGATACAGAATCAAGCGAAACGCTCCCCTCGCTTTGGTAATGCACATAGCGGAAGGCTTTTGATAGCGGAATAATTGAGTCTTTTTTATTGGCTAGGTTCAGGTCTAAATAGTCCAACGTTTCACATTTATCGGTTGATAGGGCTTCTTCTTTCGATTCACCGTAATAAATGGATAACTTTCCTTTCCCTGTTAAACCGTGTAATTTGATAAAACCGAAGGTTTCCTTACCAAAATCGGCCACTGCTCCTTTTGCAACTTTCTCTACCTTCACTGCCGATGCAGCCACTGTTGGTAGCTTGAACTTTGATGGGGCAAGCAATGGATTATCTAAACCCCAAGAGCCAGCCGATACAAAGGTTGTCCCCGATTTATCGGAGGTTTTTCCGCTCGCATCAATCCACTCTTTATCTTCGAAGGTGGTTAACCAAGTATCATCAGAATATACCTTTTTCCCTTGCACAAAAATTGCCGGAACATGGGCTTGATTGTACACTTTTAAGCTTAATTTATGCTTTCCTGCCGGGATATGTACCGTTTTAGGAAATCCAGCTAGCGCCTGTCCATCAATTTTAACGTTGTACGTTCCTTCTACATATAGGTTTACATCTTCGGCTTCGCTTAAAGTAAATTCTTTGTGAAAATCGACTAAAACGTAATGGCTATCCATTTTCCAAAACACCGGAAAAAAAGCTCCTCTTTCTGTCCGACGATTTTGCATGTTATTAGCCATGTAGATATCAAAATCGCCTGGATACCAAATCCAAGAGGCTTTTTGCGCCGCCACTGGCTCCACGAAGCCCCATAAAACGATGCAGAACAGCATAACTATTTTTGTATATAAGCGTTTCATATTATTTAAATTAATGTCCGTTAAAGAAAAGGTATAATATAATCATCACAATGGTTAAAGCAATCCACGAAATCCACACATTTTTGGTTGGTTTTTCAATTTCTGCCTTATCGGATGCTGTTTCTACATAAACAGTTGGTGCTGTATCGAATATCGAAATTAAAATTGCGAGCAACAATAAGCCTACAAAAATCAAGAAAGATAATATCAAATAATGTGGCCAAAAATCAAAGTCTTTAGGAGGATATATCCAGAGATAACAGACTCCAACGGCCAAACTTAAAATTGAACCTACAGAAAGGGTAAAATTAACAGCTCTTTTGGTGGTCCTTTTCCAAAAAACAGTGATTAAAAACACCACCGATAAAGGCGGAGCAATAAAGCCTAACACAGATTGAAAAACATCAAATAAATTGAGACCTTTGATGTTATCGATGGCTAAAACCATCAGAACCGCCAAAATACAGCCCACTACCACGGTCAAGCGCCCAATATTGACAATTTGCTTTTTGCTTGCATTTGGATTAATGTTCTTTACGTAAACATCCATGGTAAACACCGTGCTCAATGAGTTTAGTGAAGAGCCAATGGTACCGACCAAAACGGCAATTAAAACCACGATCACGAGTCCATTCATCCCTGGAGGAAACAAATTGGTAACCATGGTCATATAGGCTAAATCTGGTTCTTTTAAACCCGGAAAAAGCACATAACACAAAATCCCGGTAACGATAAAAAGTGGCAATGACAATATTTTTAGCCAACCGATGAAACTTACACCAAGTTGTCCCTGTTCTAAGTTTTTAGCTCCTAACACCGATTGCACCATGGATTGATCCGTACAAAAGAAAGCAACCGCAGCTACAGGATATCCCAGTAAAATGGCATACCACGGATATTTTGGGTCGCTAGCGGGCTGTATTAAATTCCAATAATGTGGAGGAGTTTTCTGATATAAGGCCGAAATTCCTCCTACTTTGTACAAGCCTAAAATTGTGAGTATTAAGGACACCACAATTAATAAAATCATTTGAAAGACGTTTACTTTGGCAATCGCTTTTAATCCTCCAAAAAAAGTAAATAACCCTGCAAAAGCCACCAACACTGTTACCGATTGCCACATGGGGATTCCTAAAATTTGACGAACCAAAAAACCACCTGCAAACAACCCCAATGACAACCAGGAAATTAATATTTTGACAAGGGCGTACCAAGCCAAAATATTTTGAGTGGAATCGCCGTAGCGCTTGCCCATGAACTCGGGCATGGTATTGACCTTCATGGCCAAGTATTTTGGTGCAAATACAATGGCCAGTAAAAACAGAAAAATAAAGGCATACCAATCGAAATTGACTGCTACAATGCCTGTTGTGTAGCCAATACTAGCAAAGGCTAACAACATAGATGGACCAACATTGGTTCCCCACATGTTAAAACCAATACTTGCCCAGCCCAAGGATTTATTGGCTAAAAACAAATTTTCATCATTTTTCTCTTTTTTAGAAAAACTGGCCCGGTACCCTATTATCATTAAAACAACAAGGTATACGACGACAATGAGGTAGTCTAAATTGGTTAATTTTTCTACTATTGAATGCATTTGGTTAGGTTTAGGTTGATTATGGTTTTAGCGTTCTAGTTCTGCTGCAGCGATTGAATATTCTTTTAAAATATCGGCAATTTTTACGGGAAAGCCGGTATCCAGCGAGCGGTCCATGGCTTGCAACAATGCGATGGTACCGATGCCTTCTTTTAAATCGGGGTAAGCGGTCGTTTGGTTATTAAGGCAATCGGCAAAATAATCGAGGTAATTTTGGTACTCTCCGGCATGATGACTTTGGCCTTCGAAACGGAAATAATGCTTTAAAGTTGAATCTCCCCAAACAATGATTTTTTCTTCGCCGGTTTTATCCGTTACCGCATACCGCAATTCATGGTAATCAGCCTGGCTAGCGCCTTCCGTGCATCGTAAAATACAGGTCATTCCGCTATCGCGACTGGCTGGCTGTGTTGGGCCAGTATAGGCTCCACTTACCCGGGCAATGCGTCCATCGCTCGCTTTGAAAATAAAGTGCATGGTATCTTGGTTCTTTAAACCTGCATTTTTCCCGTTGCTGCTCAACATACCATAGCCCATTACTTCTTCGATGTTGGGTAAATACCAACGAATAAAATCAACTGGATGACTTAAACCTCCATACAACCATTTAAACGATTGTTTTAACGACCAGCCCTTCTCCAAAAACCAACGATGGTCCGCATGGTAATGACTTTCAATGGTAATTAAATCACCGATTAAACCAGCTTCAAAATCTTTACGTTGACGCATAGCAGGTTCAAAAAAGCGTGAGCTTTGCCCTACAAAAATACTTTTACGCGTTGATTTCGCTATTTGAAGCAATTCATTGGCGTGTCCTAAATCGTCGATAAAAGGCTTGGTGCAAATGACATGTTTATGGTGTTGCAAGGCCATTTTAATGTGCTCAAAATGCAGATGGTCGGGCGTATAAATGGCAATAACATCAATTTTCTCGTTATCCAATAAATCTTGATAACGGGTGGTATAATTCTGAAAATCGAATTCCAGCGCGCGCTCTTTGCACAATTCTTCATTAGCGTCGCAGATTTGAATCAATTTAAATTTTTTACTCGATAAAGCGGCCGATATGGTACTTCTTCCTTCACCCAAGCCTAAAATGCCTAATCTTAACATGGTTTGTAATTTTATAATTCGTTTATAGGTTTAAAAAACACCCAGGTTTCACCGGGTTTCGTTCCATCAATTCCTTCTTGATACTTTTTCATTAGCGCATTCCATTCATCCACCCGAGGATTATTTTCTGTTGTTTTTGGATTTAATTTATCCAAATTTTCTCCTTTCGGGATGCTGATGATTAACATGAGCTGACGTCCATTTCTATAAATGACCAATTGCTGAAAATTGGCATTGCAAAAGCCTTTCGAAACTTCTGGCCACTTCTCAAACTGGCTTGCATGGTATTTCAAATATTCTTTTTGCAACTTATAGTCCTTGACCAAATTGGCCGATAAAATGATATTATCCCATTCCTTTACAGGCTTTTCTCCGCAATTCTTTTCACGATTAAAATCATAAAACATGTTATCGTAAAGTTTAACGGTTAGGTGCTTAAACTGCTGTTTCAATGATTTTTGAATCGTCGCAAAATTTGAAAAATTGGTGTACACCAACATGCGGTTATTCCACACATAAACAGAAGAATTTGCTAAATTATTCGCTTTCGCAAATCGACGAATTGTTGATTTTGTAGGTAATTTTTGTCCCGAAAAAATGGTTTCAATCACTACCTTTTTATTTTCTATTTGATTTACTGCTCTTGTTTGAGAAACAGGTGTATTATCTCTTAATAAATATTGATAATTTTTCTGTAAACCTGCATTATTTTTAATACTATCTGCCACCACAGGCCCATTGTTTTGCCAAACATTATCAGGTCCATTGGCGTTTTGAAGGAACTTTCCAGAGGGTGTCCAGTTGTCTTTAACCGTTAAATAAGAAGAGCCTTCATCAGTATACAAATAAAACCAATGCTCTGGTAAATGCGCATACGGTGCATGGTAAATACTGTCGATATAATTTTCTGTTATAAACGATTCTGGTTGAGCAGAAAGCGTATAAATTCCAGCCACATCGTATAAATGCTTACCATAATGATGTACTTTGTTTCTGCTTATCAGGTTATTTTTCATGGCGTTCAGCGTTTTTGTCCAACCCCAACCCACGCTAATCCCGGTGTAGGAAACATTGTTTACTTCATTGTTTAGGATTTTTATTCCACGCACGTATCCTGCTCCTATGCCCACACAGCCCCAATCTTCATTGGTTACATCGGTTATTAAATTATTTTGAATCAGATTATTACTCGAAACCTCGCGTTGGTCGGATGGATTATATGGTAGGTGTACCTCAGTTGCTTCGTCAGAAAAAACACCCATTAAAATTCCCGAACCGCCAATATCTTTAAATAAATTACCTTCGATACGGTTATTGTGTGTTCCCTTCTCATAATCGAGTGCGGTAGAAGCCATGTGTTTAAATTGGCAGGCTAAAAAATCGATGTGATTGCCGTTGCGCACAAAAACCGCTGCTGCTGGTCTTCCCACCCAGCCTTGATTTTCTAAATCTTGTTTATCAAGAGTTCCCGGAGGATCAATTTTATAGGCATCTAGCATATACATCCCAGCCTGATGAGGTACATGTCCTACTTTGGAAGGACGTAACCAGCTCGCGTGTTGAAAGGATATCCCTTTAAAAATGATGTTATGAACCGGATTATCGAGCGTTCCTTCTATTTTGAGTAGATTTTCAAGAAAGGGAGCAACGACATGGACCTGCTGCATATTTTCTCCTTCTCGCGGCCAGTAATATACTTTGTTGTTCTTTACATCTTCAAACCACTCGCCGGGTTGGTTCAAAAATTGGATGGCATTGGTTAAATAAAAAGCCGAATTTCCTGTTTTGTCCGAAATCCAAGGTGCTGGCCAAGGATGCTCCGATTGAATTCTGCTTTCGGGTTGCATGAAAGACAACTCCGCTTCATTTCCAATTACTTTTACACTTTTAACACGTAAGTTTGCAATCGCCCACCATTGTTGAATGAGCATCTCCATGCCTTTTATATGGGTAATATCGATGTTTTTAGGTAACGGAATTTTGCAGGTCTGCTTTTCCGAATTCCAGGATAAAATACGGCCCATATTGTTACCGTCTTCATTTTTCGCCCAAACTGCTTTTTTCCCATTTACCCACAACTGTCTAAAAAGAAAGCTCTGATTATCATGACTAGGTACCGTAGCTTCCCATACTTTTCCTTCAGCTGCTTTTGGTAAACCCGATACATGTGTGTTTACTCTTTTCCAATTTGAAATAACATTTCCACCACTAAAAATGACAGAAGCATTTGGAATGGCACAAATTTCCGTTGGACTCTCTGGTGTTCCGGAGTCTTCTGGATAGAGTAAAATTGCTTCTTCAAGGGTATACACGCCTCCTTCAATCCAAATCTTAATTCCATTTTGTGTTGATGCATGCTTGATTCTGCGTAGCTCGCGCGCCTTGCGTAAGGCCATCTGCAACGAATAAAGTGGTTTTTCTTTGGTGCCGGCATTACGGTCTGATCCATTTTTAGTTGAAATATAAATATCGGCAGCCAATACGTTCAGGCTAAAAAAAAGTAGGAAAAACGCTAAGAAAAGAAAAGGTATCTGCTTCATAAAATGTTATCCCGCTTGAAAAATAGATTTTAAATACGCTGTATTGGCGCCAAAATTTCCTTTTACATCGCGCGGTTTAGTCGCATCTCTTGATCGTTCTACTAAAATCCAACCGCTCCAACCCATGCTATCCAATGCCTTTTTTATCTCAGGCATGTTTACTTTCGGATCGTTTTGCAACCAAACACCATCGTCGTTTGTTCCGTGAATTTGCACAATGTATTTCTTGCCTAAAATGCGCAGTTCCTCACTCACATCGCGGCCATTTTTAAGCGCATTGGAGAAATTAAAATAGCTCCTTATGTGTTTACAATTGATATCTTTTAACAAAGTCAACTCTCCTTTTGCATCTAAAGCAGTTTCGATGCCTATGACAACATTGGCCTTTTCTGCCATTTTCCCTACCACTTTTAAACGTTCAACAATTGCCGGACGTAATTCTGGATTTTTTACTAAATCACATTGCACACCTAAAGGCAAAAAACCAACTTTTACACCCATAACTTTCATGGTATCGATACAATCCTGCAGCATTTTTTGATAGGTTGGTCGCGTGGCAAATGATTGTGCATAAAAACCGGTCATCGCTAAAGAACAAATTTCAATGTTTAACTTCTTTGCGGCATCCAAAAACTCTTGGCGGATAGCAGGGTCTGCCAGCTTATTGTCGAAGGTTTCTCTATCGCCCAAGCCACCCATATCAATTTCAAGACCATCGGCACCAATATCTTTTGTTAATTGAATTGCACCCAATTTTTGGCGTTTTAAAAGCATCAAATCGATGAGTCCAATTTTGTAGGTACTTTTCTTAGCTGCAGCTAAAACCAACTGATTTGGCAATAAAAAAGCTGTCCCCAAGAGGGCTATTTGCTGAATAAAAGTACGACGGTTGGTTGGTTGAATGTTCATGTTGTTTGTGGTTTTTTCAATCGATTACTGTTGGGTTGATGTCATTAATTTTTCCAATGCTTCTAGTCCCATGGCAGCATTTTTAGGTAATTTCTCTCCCTTTTCTCCGAAAACATACAGAGCTGTTTCCTTTTCGATGGTGCATTTACTTTCATCGTATTTACCATCAGTTCCTTTCACGGCTTGGGCATTTAGCTTAAAATTTTTCACTAAAAAATCATATAAAGCAATGCGTTTGTTGATGCCAAAATCGTGGCGTTCAGTTGGTAGATGTACGTTTTCTACTTGATTCTTTGCTCCATAATAGCCGTATATTTCTTGCAAATACGGAAAATCATGTTGTGGGGTTTCTGCTGTCCAATCGCCTCCATCAGATACAATTAATTGTGGTTTTGGTGCAAATAAAGCAGCTAATTCTACATTATCGGTTCCACCACCGCAGGCATGAATCGGCATGCCGCTTTCACATGGGCAACCTCCATAAAAGTAGGAAGACATCGCCACCACCGGAGCACTTAGCGTAATCCGGTCGTCCATCGCACTCATTAAAACCGTTTGACTTCCGGCACCAGAACCTCCGCTTATTGCGATTCGGCTTTTATCCGTTTCTTTCAAATTATATACGTAATCCAAAATGCGTATGGCCCCTAAGGTTTGAATGGTTTGTGCTAAGCTGCTGCGATGGTCTTCGTATTTAAATTGCAACATCGATTCGCCCCAAGCAAACAAATCAAAACTGTATGCCATGGCTCCCATTCGGGCAATAGTGGCACATCTTAACTGACAATCGGGACGGAAACGTTGTTTTTCCCAATGCCCATCCGGACTTAACACAACCGGAATTTTGCCTTTTGTGTGCAAAGGTTTGTACATCGAACCATTTACCCAAACACCTGGTAAAATTTCAATCGCAATGTTCTCTACTGAGTAACCATCAAAAATTCTTTTCGCGGTAATAATTGGCTTCGATTGAGGTTTTTCAGGCATTTTCCCTAAACCAACCGCTTGGTATAGTTGCGCCTTAATAACTGCTTTTCGTTGTTCAAAGCTCTCCTTATCGTGGTATTTAGTTGCCAAACTGTCGAGATAGGCCCAACCGTCTTGTACATTCCAGCGATAATATTCGTATTCTTTTAATTTATAAACCTTTTCTTTTTCCTTGTTTACTTTCATATCAAGGGGAGCCAACACATTGGTTAAGGTTTGGTCCGCCGTGGTTCTAAAACGCCAATCGGCATAATTTACCCATTTGTCTTTTACCTGTTCTGCCGTGTACTTAATTTTCACGCCAAACTTGGTTTCAACCGATTTAAGCACTTCTTCGAGCGGTTTGCGGTATTGGGTATCGGAGTTTTGCACTTGCGCATATACCGAAGAAAAACTAAGGAATAGCAGATTTAAAGCCAAAAAAAGGTTTTTGATACTCCCTTTAAGGCGATTGCTTCGCTGCTTGTATACGCTGATTTGAGTTGGCTTATTCATAGACTAGCCCTCTTCGCTTTTAGTTTCGGTAACTACCGGCGCCGTGTACCCTTTCATTTTTGGCCATACGCCATCTTTAATTTTCTTCAATTTTAATTTTGAAGGGTCAACCACCACGTGCTTAATTTTTTCTCTCCGCCAAGTATAGATGAAATGCAGCATCCCATCTTTCGTTTGAATCACAGCTGGATAAGAATATTGACTGATAGGAGAATCTTCTAAAATTAACGCTGCAGACCAATTTACACCATCCTTTGATACAGAAACATTTAATGGTGTGCGCGCTCCTTTTGCGAGCGTGCCTGGAGGCAACACATGGTTATACACCAATACTTGTCGGCCATCTTGCATGGTTACAGCATCCGTTCCAGAGTTATTATTAGGCAAACTTGTTTTGGCTAATGGCGACCATGTTTCTCCGTTATCATACGACCATGATTCAACAATGGCGCGATTGGCTGTACGTGCTAAAATTTGCAATTTTCCATTTCCATATTGCAGAATACTTGGTTGAATAGCTTTAATATCATCGCCTGCGATAGGCCCCACAGTACGCCAGGTTTTACCGTTATCTTTCGTTACTTCAAAATGAATTTTCCAACCATTTCCTTCACGACTTGATGGTGCAAATAAATTCCCATTACTTACTAAAACAGGTTTATTTTTTACAGGACCAATATTGTCATTAGGCAATTTAGTAGCCTCAGACCAAGTTTTTCCGCCATCTTTTGAGCTACGCATTAATCCCCACCATTCTGATGGTTTTGGGCCTATTTTATAAAACAAAAGTAAATCTCCACCCGGCACTTGATACAAAACCGGATTCCAGGTTGGTAAACGTGTTCCATCAGGCATTTTACCATTTGCTGCCGAAACGGGCGCCAGCCATTTACCATCCACAAATCGACTGATATAAATCTCTACATCCGGATTACGTTCTTTTGTACCACCAAAATAAGCGGCAACCAAGCCTGTTGGGGTTTCGGCTATCGTTGCCGAATGGCAAGATGGAAAAGGCGCTGTTTCGTATAAAAACTCTTGCTTTACAACACCCATTTGCCACTTTTCTACCTGTGCATTTGCCTGTATCCCAACGGCAAAAAACAGCACCAAGCTTAGTATTCCCTTTAAACTATTTCTTTTCATATCGTTTTTATTTCATATCCATTTGAAAGGTATAATCACCTGAACCAATTTCATACACGGTTCTATCGGCTTCCTCCCTCAAAAATTTAAACTTGCTCATTGCCTCCGTTTTTTCTGAAAGCGATTCTTTTCTTTTTGTTGGGAAATACACCACAGCTGTTGTGTTTGGCGGAATGGTCATTTTCCATGAGAACTTCTGCCCTGTTTTAGTCCAATTACTTTTTATAACTCCATACGCAGAGCGATAAGAGGCTTTCACATGATTCAAACCGTTTATCAGCTCAGGTTTCATAATTATTTGTTTAAAACCGGGTGTTGCTGCTTTTATCGCCGCCAGATTTTCGTAATACCAAATGAGTAAGTCGCCAAGCATCATCACATGATTTTGCGAATTCATTTTAGGATGAGCCGTATCACCATTCCATAGTTCCCAAATGGTTGTTGCTCCATTCTCGATCATATAGCCCCAACTTGGATAGGTTTTTTGTGTCGCAATGGTATAGGCCAAATCAGGTCGACCATACTTATTTAAACTCCGCATTAACCATTGAATCCCTACTAATCCGTTACTTAAATGTCCTTTATTGATAACTTCAATGGTATGTTCGATGTTTTTAAAAACCGTTTCCACCTGATTCTCCGGTACCATTCCAAAATACAACGGAATAATGTTATCGGTTAAGGCATTGTTTGCGTAATACCCTTTTCCAGTATAAAACTTCTTGTTAAAGGCTTCTTTTATATTTTTACCTAAGCTTTCATACATTTTATAATCTTCTTCCTGATTCAAAAGTTTGCTAAACTGCATCATTATCTGCGTGAAATGGTAATAATAAGCCGTTGATATTAATACCGAAGGATATTTTTTATCCGCACTTTTCCCTCTTCCTTCTTCAATAGTGGCAGGAGGCATACACCAATCGCCATAACTATCTTTGGTTAAAATGTAGTCTGCCATATAGCGGGTTTGCATATAGCTCAACCATTTTTTAATTGCGGGGTAATTGTCGGCTATAACCTTTTTATCACCCGATTGTTGGTAAATCATATTGGCGGTTAACACAATTGTTCCCGGCCAGGACATGTTATCGCTGTAATAGCGCCAAAAAGCAGGTGCTACATCTGGAATTGCCCCGTCTTCTTTCTGCGCATACCGAATATCAGCCAACCATTTGGTGTAAAGACGCGTATTATCGAACAAAAAGCTTTCACCATAGCTTACTTCCCCTCTGTCGCCCAGCCAAGGCTGACGCTCATTTCTTTGCGGACAGTCTAAAGGCATACCTTTATAGTTGCCAGAAATTCCCCACCAAGAATTTGTGAAAATCTTATTCAATAAAGCATTCGAACTTTCAAAAGTTCCAATAGTTTTGATGTTATCGTAAATGTGTTTTCCTGTAAAATCGTTGATGGAAGGCTGGTAGGTATAACCCGAGAGTTCTACAAATCTAAACCCACGATACACAAACGTTGGTTCCCAAATTTCTTCTCCTTCTCCTTTTAACGTGTATAAATCAGTACATTTTGCATCGCGTAGATTGACGGTAAAAAGCTCTCCATTTTCTTGCAAGGATTCTCCAAAACGAAGTTTAATTTGTTTTCCTTTAACGCCTTTAACCTTTATTTGCAACCAGCCAACCATGTTTTGGCCCATATCTAAAATATACCTTCCATCAGAAAGTTTTTTTATAGAAACGGGTTTTAACGTTTGCATAACCTGCATATTTTCATTCATTTGCGCTTCCAAGGTACCTGTAGGTTCTTGCACAAACTCGGCCTTTAACCATTTGCCATCATCAAAACCAACAGCATTCCAGCCTTTCATTTCTTTGTTGGCGTCATATTCTTCACCATCATATTCATTGTTGGCACGAATAGGCCCATCGGCTGTTCCTTTCCAAGAATCGTCGGTATCAATATTCGCCGTTGAACCATCATTATACACAAGCTGGAGATTGGCCAACAGCTTTGGAAAGCCAAATGTTTTAATTTTATAGGGCTTACTGTGTTGACGCATCGCGAAAAACCTACCATTCCCCAAAACTGCTCCAATCGCGTTTTTACCCGTTTTTACATAGGACGTTACATCATAGGTGTTGTACTTTACATTTTGGGTATAATCGGTAGCGCTTGGCGATAACACATCGTTTCCCACCTTTTTACCGTTGATGAATAACTCATACAAACCTAATCCGGCAATAGAAACGGTCGCATACTTAATTTCCTTGCTCGATTGAAATTCTTTACGGTAATACCGGGCAGATAAGCGCGAATCCGTGGTCATATTATCCCAAGGAAAAGCACGATCAAAGCCAATCCATCCCTTAGGCCAATCTTTATAATTTAACAAGCCCATGCTAAAGAAATTGTTTTCAGACCAAGCACTTTCGCCCACATTGGTCCAAACTTTTACCTTCCAAAAGCAGTGCATCCGGCTTTTCAGTTCTTTTCCAGCGTAGCTAATCAAAATGGATTTGTCCGCATCAATTTTCCCCGAATCCCATAAATCTCCCTCATTATTTTTTAATTTATCGGCAGATGAAGCCACTAAAATATGATAAGCCGTTTGCAGCACATTGCGTTTATCGGATACCATATTCCAAGCAAAGCGAGGGTTTACGATATCAATCCCCATTGGATTAACCAAAGTTTCGCAAGTGGTATTTTTTACCGCTACCTGCGCCACAAGCTGTTGCATGTAGAGTATACAAAAGCCAATAATCAATAGATACTGTTTCATTAGCTGTTTTTTTTTACAAATCTCATAGGTTTTAAAAACCTATGAGATTTAAAATTTTAAATTATTTGCCCGAAAAATCAAAATACAGAGTCATGTTTAAGGCTCTGCTTGGTTCTTTTTCAAAATCGTAAAATACGTGTTTCATCCCCATTGGGCCGGTTGTTTCTGGTTTTTGTGTTTTCGTCCCGATAGGTGATATACCGTTCATAAATGAAATATCTCCGCTTGGAAACATTGCATTGTAA
This sequence comes from Pedobacter paludisoli, assembly GCF_052344095.1. GTDB lineage: Bacteria > Bacteroidota > Bacteroidia > Sphingobacteriales > Sphingobacteriaceae > Pedobacter. The sequence goes on from NZ_CP179926.1 coordinate 1,572,379, forward strand.
TTTTGCCACTCGGTATCTTTTTGTTTTTTCGGCGTAAACAAACGTAAAAACACATCTTCACGGTCGGTTACCACCTTAAATTCTTGACTTTTCCCAATCACTTTGCACCAGTACAAATTCGAATAATAGCCCTTAAACTCAGGGTATTCAAAAGGTGCTTCTCCCGTTTCGGATGTGTTGTAGTCCTTTTTCCAGATTCCAAATTGATTTCCTTTCATGCGGTTTTTCCACACACGGTACGGCCCATTTCCTTTGTATTCAACGCCTTTTATTTCACTTTCAGGATACGAAAAATTGACGCCCACAAAATTGGTAAAGTACGCCGATGGAAAATAATCTACCTGCATTTTTAGCCAACCCGATGCATAGATTACCCATTTTAACGTATTATAGCTTTCTTTCTTATCAAATTTAGAGGTAATTACCACGCTATCACCCATTTGGGTAAGACTAAAATTCTTGAAATTGTTTGCTCCTTCTTGCAAAATTGGTCCATTGCCAAACGGGATTACACCTTTCGCGTTTTGTACGCTTAGCAACATTCCGGTAGTTTTATGAAAGCGTAACTGAATGTTATTTGCAGACACTTGGTAGGTAGAGTCCAATTCTTGAACGTCTACTTTTGCTGTACCTTTCTTCGACACTATTTTTGCAGCTTCTGCTTTCGGTAATGTAATTGGATAACTCCAGGTAAAAATTTCTTTGCCATCGGGCGATAATGCTGTCAAATACAATACATCATAACTTGACCAGCCTTTAGGAAGATTAATTCTAAGTGTTCCTTTTTCAAAAGGTTTAATGGACGATGAAAGCGCCGTTCCAGTTATACTTTTGGCTTTACCTGAATTTAATTCCTGTAGTTTCCAGTTAAATTTACATTGATTTAGATTGGTAAAATTATACCGATTTTCTAGTTGAAAAACGCCATCAAAAGCAGGTGTAATTTCTCTTTTCTCGATAAAAACAGGACTCCAAACTTCTTTGATGGTATAAAAACTCCCTTCTTTCTCATGATTAGGCCCCAAGGCTCCATCGGGAGCTTGATTACCGTTTACATCAATTTCGCCATTTTTATCGGTGCGCACCACCCCTTCATCGGCAAAATTCCACAGAAAACCACCAGCAGATTGTGGATTATTCCACATCGCTTTCCAATAATCTTCCAAACCGGCACCTTGACCGCCATCGTACATTCCATGCAAGAACTCCGTTGGCATTAAAATATTGTGCCCATAATCGTATATCCCTATTCCGTAATTGTAATCGCGGTAATGGGTTGTTTCAAATCCACCAAAAATTTCCCATGGATGAATGACTGGACGTTTTTGAATATCTTCCTGATGAAATAAAGGGTCTAACGCGCGGTTATGTCCACCTTCATTTCCATTTGCCCAAAATACGATTGACGGATGATTTTCATCGTGCTGCATCATCTCTTTTAGCAATTTACTGCCGGTTGGGGTGTTATAATACCCATGCCAGCCTGCTAATTCATCCATTACAAATAAACCCAACGAATCGCAAACCGCTAAAAAATGACCATCTGGAGGATAATGCGACATACGTACGGCATTCATGTTCATTTCTTTCATGAGCAAAACATCGGCAATGCTAATTTCTTTACTGGTGGTTCGTCCTGATGAGGGATAAAAAGAGTGTCGATTGGTTCCTTTGAATTTCATCTTGGTTCCGTTCACATACACGCCATCACGTTCTCGAACGTCAACCGTCCGAAATCCAATTTTTTGGCGAATGGTGTGACTTATTTTTCCATTCTTTATCAACGAAAAGGTAGCTGTATACAAATTAGGGAATTCGCTTGACCACAGCTTAGGATTAGAAAAAAGCTGTTTTAACCAAACCGTATTATTCCCCTTTTGCGCGTTGACACTTATTTTTGAGCCGAAAGCTTGACCATTCTGGCTACTTAATTGAACTTCTACTTTATCGGCACCGCCGGCAAAGGTAACCTTAGCCGCAAACTGACCGTTTGCCTTTGCATCTATTTGAACACGATCTAAATGATTCAGCGGTAAAGCTTCCAAATAAACGGGACGAAAAATCCCCCCAAAAATCCAAAAATCGGCCTTTCTTTCTGCTTCATTTACCGATTGATTAGCCGAATGTTTTGAAACCTTTACTTCCAATAAATTTTCCTCTCCGTATTTCAATAACCTAGAAATATCGTATTTAAATACATAAAAAGCCCCTTGATGAACTTCACCAGCCAATTGACCGTTAATTTTCACTTCGGTATCGGTCATTGAGCCTTCAAAAACAATGTTTACTTGTTTGTTTTTCAAGTTCTGCGGAACAAGAAAGGTATGTTTGTATAAGCCTTCTTCCTTTCCACGGATGCTGTCTTTTGCAAAACCGTAATCGTACTTTCCAAAACCTTGCAATTCCCAATTTGAGGGTACAGCAATGCTGCTCCATTTTCCGCTATTCATCCCTTTGGTGCAGAAAAAATCCCATTTTACTGTATGATTATTTCCCGTTCCGGATAGATATATTTTTTGTGTTTGTTGCGCTTTTGATGCATGAAACAGCAATAATAAACCAATGAAAGCACAAATCTTTTTCGTCATTACTTGATATTAAATTGACTGGTTAATGGGTTATTCGTTCTAAATGGCATGGCCGGTAAACCATTGCTATAAAAAAATGTAGTCGGATATTCGGTCCAATTAAAGCGAACTCTTGCTGCTTTTGTTATTTCTTTTGATGAAACAATTACCTTCTTTCCTTCCACTTTAGCATCTGCTGGATAATATTTTCCATCTGCTCCTGCTATTTCAAAACCTTGAATGGGTTCTTTACTTCCTTCTAAATAATCGAATACCAATTCCGCATGTGCATCTTTAAACGTTACTGATTGGTACATTGCACCTGAAAAAGGAATCTTTTTGCCATAGGTCTTAGCCAATGCCCAAAGCGATAAACGTCTTCCCACCTCCCATTTATACGTTGGGTGCAAATCTTCATTGCTATCCGTTAAATCGGTGGTTATCACCATTCCCGTATTTGGTAAACGCATTAATTGCGCTTGTGCTTCCCAAAAAGCAGGTTCTGTATCCGCAGTTAAAGCTACTTTTCCTTTCTCTTTTGAATACCTGAATGGGGCAATTTGCACATAATAAAATGGCAAATTTTCTTCCTTCCAAGCCTTGCGCCAACTGGTAATTAAGGTTTTTAGTTTATAGGTATAACTGATATTTTCATTCAAGAAACAATTGGTTTCGCCTTGATACCACAGTATACCACGAATTTTAAAGCTGGTTAAAGGTTCAATCATGGGCGTATAAAATTTACCCGGGTCATTTCCAACTTTCTGATTGTTAAAATAAGCTTCCTGGCTAAATGCTTGTGGTGCTATCCAAGGTTCGATGGCACTTCCGCTAACCGCCGAACAAATTACCCCAACCGGAACACCCAATTTTTGTTGCAATTCCTTTGCAAAGAAATAACCTGCTACTGAAAAGGCACGCAATGCTGAATCTTGTGCTACGCTCCAACTTTTATGCACCGAATCTGGCTTGCCCAACGTTTTTCGGTTCACCAAAAAAATGCGGATATTGTCGTTCTTCGCTTCTGCTACGGCATTCTTTGGAAAGCCCATTTTTTCATTCTTTGGTGTGGGTATTTTAATCAGCTTGCGCATTTCGTATACCATGTTCGATTGACCGGAACACAACCATACTTCGCCTACCAACACATTTTCTAAAACAACGGTATTACTTCCTGAAATAATCATTCTTTGAGGCTTAGAAGTGGCCTTCATTGCGCTAAAAATCACTTTCCATACTCCGTTTTTATCCGCCAAAGTCGTTTTCGATTGATTCGCAAAGCGTACACTGACCTGTTCATCTACCGCACCATATCCCCAAATGGTGATTTCCTTATCGCGTTGTAAAACCATGTTGCTGGATAAAATTTGGGGCAACAATATTTTCGCTGATGAGGAGAATCCTATCAGTAAAACAGTTATAAAAACCGTATATGGAATAAATTTCTTCATTAAAACTTCGCTGTTTTAAGGTATTTGATAGCATATGCAGCTTCTTTTTCAGATTCTCCTGCATTTTTTAAATCGTAATATTGGTCGGCAGGGGTATCCACATCCGGAAAGCGACGTACATCGCCCGTGCGAAAAACAATGCGCGACACTTCGGCAACTGGCACAAACGACAAGCTGGTTAGCACCTCTTTTCCGTTAACCGTCAACGTATAAAAGCGGTTGGCGGTGTTTAGCTTTATCTGAATATCGTAATTTTCATTTGCCTGATATTTCATGAAATTCTTGTAGCGTGCGCCCGCTTTTGCGGTAATGGTACCCGTTGTATCGAACGTTAAACGAACCGCAGCGGTTCCTTTTGTATCTTGCAATTCAATTTCTAATAATCCGTGTTTATCCTGTTTAGGACTTACCGAAAAAGAAACCACAGCCTTTGTAGAAGCAGGAAATAAACGTTCCGCCTTTGCGTAATCAAAAGGGTCTTTATCGCGCAACACCAAAGCTGCGTTTTCCATTTTTACAGGAGCCCAAAGCGGACTGTAAATGTTCCAAAAATCCAATGCTTTTGCTGCCGGAATTTTACTAAAATCTTCGTTCACAGGATTCAACTCGGCATCTTTTACGGGTAAAGGAATTGATGAAATCCAAATATCTTCTTTGTTCATGCTGTAGGTTACCCACAATTTTCCATCTTTTGGTTTTCCGTTTCCTTCAATAATTCCACGAACATATTGAGGTCCATACGATTTGTAATTCCCACCGTAGCGCATAGGCGAAATTTCGCCGTTTACCAATAAAAGATTGGTGTATTCCAGTCCGTTTTCGCTAGTTGAGATTGCCAAAGGCCATCTGTATTCGGATGGATTGTAAACCGTTGCGTATTTCCCATCCGCCGTTCGTTGTCCCCAAATTTTAGCATTACTATTTACAAAGCCTGGTGCACGCGTAGCATTTTCAGGCCAAGTCTGGCCTTCATTGTTGCTAATGGCTGTAAGGGCATTTTTCCAAAGTCCTACTACCCTTCCATCTGGTAAATGATAATAACTAAATGCTTTGTATTGTTTTTGCAACGTGATTAAAGGATCCTTTCTATCCGCTTCTTCATTCCATTGTTGCGTCATTAACTTATTCGATAACAACTCTTTACACGCTTCTACAAAAGCCTTATTTTTACTTTTAGTGTAGTAGGGATATTTCGTATTGCTTTCAGACCATTTAGGATTGTAATGGATGAAATAAATGGGGCCATAAGCACCATTTGGCAAAATTTCGCGCACCACCCGACCAATTCCATTACCGTCATTTGGGTCATCTTTTTCATCTAAACAAATGCCATAAAAGCCCAAGGCCAAAAACACATTCTTTTTAGAAACGTAAAAGCCCATGCGCTGGTGCATCACCGCATCCAAATCAGTTGCTACGCCTTCGTGACCTTCTTTTTTCGTGCCATTCGGTATGCGATAAATGGGAAAAATTACTTCCGGTTTCGTCCATGTGTATCCGTCGTTAGACGATTGCAAAAGCGTTTGACCAGGAGGCACGCTCTCACTCACTTTATCGCTCAAGTATTCGATGTAAAATTTATTATTCCAATAGGCCAGCATGGGCGCATGATTGTAAGTAAAGCCAAATCCTTCCGCTAAATCGGGATGTTCGCGATTTGCTCTGAAAGTTTGCATGCTGTGTACGCCCAACACCGGTGCCAATTGCCCGTGATGATAATCGGCATTTACCAATGTTTTTCCTGTATAACGCACCGTATCTTGCGCCTGCACATGTGTTGCGCTGGCGATACTGAAAATGGTTAAACAGAGTTTTTTTATTGTATTCATTTTTTTGCTTAATTGCTAAATTGCTGATTGAGCTTGGGGCTATAGAACTTTTTAAGAGTGAATCCGTCATTGCAAAACTGGATTTGAGCGAGTTGAAGCACTCTAATTTCTCTTGTGAGATTGCTTCGTTCCTCGCAATGACGATGTTTTCAAGGTTTTACTTTAAATCTTTGTTCTTTTAACCTTATGCCCAATACTTTTCACTACTTACCACTCACTATTCACCACTCACTATTCACTACTCGCTACTTAATACTCCTTAGCTCCTCCACTACCTTCCTATTTACTTTTATAATAGTTCCGTGTTTATGTCCTTCTGGAACCGTTATTTCATTTGATATATTCACAAAACTTTTAAAATCGTGTGTCTTAATTGCTGAATAGTTTTTTTGACCGTAGGCATCGAAATAGATTAACCAATCCTTCCCTTTTTTCACAACCGTTGGGCCTTCCGTTAGCTTATCGGTAAAAGGCTCTGAAACGTGACTATAAGGTCCTAATGCGTTATCCGCATGTGCAATTTTTAAGTTTCGATTGGGACGTGTATTATCTTTCAATACCAACACATAATCTTTTGCATTTCGTTTTACGATTACCGCATCAATTACACTAAAACCTGGGTCTAAAAATAGTTTTGGTTGCGAGAATATTTTAAAATCAGTTGTGGTAACCGAATACATGCGGTGATTGTTGTTTTCTTCTTCCTCTCCTTTTGGAAAACGAGAGGGAATGGTGGAGGCCCAAATAATAACAAATTGGGCTTTCGCCTCGTCGTAAAAAATTTCAGGTGCCCAAACATTCACGGTAGTGGGTTCATTTTTCATCACCTCAATAAATTGTTGTTCACTCCAATGAATTAAATCCTTTGAGCTCGCATAGCCAAAGCCTTTATCACCTCGCCAACTGCTGGTCCAAACCAAATGAAAAGTTCCATCGGGCCCTTGTGCAATAGAAGGGTCGCGTAAGATTTTCTGATTGCCAATTTCCGGTTTCAATAACACCCGATTCAAATCGGTCCAATGCATAGCATCGTAACTGTACAACATTCTTAAACCATCGGTTGCTGGCTCATGAAAAGAGGTAAAAATATAGGCTTTCTTTGAGCAAGAAGTTAATCCTGTGAAAAAGAAGCAGCCTAAAACTAAACGAAATAATGCCCTATTTTTTATCCTCACCAGCATCTATAATGAATCTAAAATTAATACCCAATCGTTCCCATTTTCTTCGTTTCCTGGAGGATCAAATGTATGTGTACCCGAATTATCGATTTCTCCAATTTCGGCAGTTTTGCCTGTACGCGGATCAAACCAAGAAGCTTTTACTTTGCTACCCGCAATTTTACCCATATTCAAGTCCATGTTTCTACCGGTATAGGTGTAAATCATGGCATATTTATCGCCACGGGTGGCTATTAAATAATTGTAATGCTCGCCGTTTTTACCTGCAATAATAGATTGATCGGGTACACGGTCAAAATACGATCGCGACAGCATTAAATCTTTTAAATATTTCATTTGTAATGCACCTGGAGCCTCTAAAGCTACATTCCATTCGTCATGCGGACCATAAGCTGGGCTTTTATCCGTTTTCTTGTACATCTGCATCACCGAATTATGTCCGTAGGTATAGCCAAAAGCTCCGGCAAATACCGACCAATAGCCGTATCTGCGTACATCTCTTGCTTGCCAACGCGGTTGTTTGGTATCGTGTAATCCTTGCGGAATATCTTCGTAAGAAGGTTCGCCATCAATGGTTGGTTTTGGCGGTTCAATTTTATAATCGTCGGCAATGTATTTCCAATTATCTTCTCCAAAATGCCATTTTTCATTCTTCGAAGTATCTTGCTCATATCGGCGGTGCCCCGATTGTATCATGTTAAAATCCATCCATTTTTCTTTCGAAAACCATTCAGAAGATCTCGTTCTTCCTCTTGGATGAAAGGTTATTAAATGGTTAGGGTCGTTTGCACGAAGCGTCTCCCCAATGGCTTTCCATACGGCCATTTTTTCGCTACCTCTAATATCGCCGCCATTTAGCCAAATGATGTTCCACTTGCTTTTATATCTTTTTCCTAGAAACTCAGCATACTTTTTTGCCTGCTCTTCGTTTACTTTCTTTTCCTTCACATTGGTACCCCAAACCGGCACCAAAGCCATGTAAATTCCGCGTTTAGCAGCTTCATCTACCACATAATCTACGTGATCCCAATAATCGTATTCTAATTCATTTGCAACATTATTGCCTTCGGTAACAGCTGGCTGCCCTACATTGGCCCGCACCACCGACGAATCTGCATAGACATTTCGCGATGGAACACTGTGTAACAACATGGCCTGTACCACATTAAAACCTTGTGCTTTTCGTTTATCCAAATAGCTAATAGCTTCTTCGCGTGTTAAGCGATTCAACAATAACCAACCGGTATCGCCTAGCCAAAAAAATGGTTTTCCATCTCCAGTTTCTAAAAATCGGCCATTTTCTGAAACAACCAAGCTCTTTTCTGCAAAAGGCAAAGCTTTCTTTTCTGTCGATTTACAAGCAAAAGCGAATACGCAAATACTTAAAAACAAATAGGCTTTAAAGGAGTTCAATTTCATCTTGTTTTTTTAAATCTTGTTCACAATAATTACTTCATCTTCTGAAGCTGTTTTACTTAGTTTAAGTATACTTCCGCCATTTACTTTTTCTTCTTTTAGTACTTTCCCACTGCGGCCTCCCAGGGTGACAATGCTAAATTTACCAGTTCTTTGGCTCAAATCTAAGGTCATTGGTTCGGATGACCCATTGTACAACACATAGGCTTTTCCGTCGTTTGCCAATCCATATTGTTTGTTTTTTCCTTGCGGGATGAATGGCTTCATTTTGCCAATTTCTTTTACCGTTGCGGGATTTAATCCTTTTACATTCGATAAAGAACCACCTGCCAGTAGAATTGCCCAACCAAACTCCGCATAGCTATCTCCTGAATAGATTACCGCTTTTTCCGGAAATTTCGTTTTATATTCCGATACCGCGTGATATACTTCTTCAAAGGATGTTTTCTTTGGTTTTAACAAGCGCGCATGTTGACGCGGCGCTAAATTTTGGCCACCTTCCGGTGCATAGGTTTTGCCATCGGCTTGGTAGTGCCAATATTTGATATCAATTAAATCGATTACTTTGCTACGTTCTTTATCCGCAAGAATGGCATCCTGAACGTCTTTGGTAACACTTAAACCAATAATGGGATGTTTGCCGGTTTCTTGCTCCCACTCTTTTACCACATCAATCCAAAATTGTACAAAATGCAGTGGTCCTGTAAATTCTTCGCCAATTAACTGAATAACGCTTGAATTATCCTTGAAGTTAGTTAAGCATTGGCGAATGTAAGCACGATGTATCTCACGACGGTGTTGATTGCTGATATCGTAAAATTGCTCGGCCATAAAAATACGCTTATCGCCCGCATAGGGTACCGGTTCTGGAAATCCCGTTTGATTGATATTATTTGCACTGCGCCAAGGGAAATCAGCGTAATGTGCTCCGGCTTCAATAATGTTGTGCTGAAAATAGTTTTCATGAATCAACACCAAACCTTTCTGATCAGCCAAGTTGGCAAATTGCGATAAACGATCCCAATACCATAAGTTATATTTTGTAATGTCGTACTTACTCAAGCCGTCCCAAGCTTTATCCTGACCGCTACGTGCATAGGGCAATTCGTAAAAAGGCGCCCAAACTTCGCCATCCATTCGGCGAATACGTTCATGGTCATCTCTTCGTCTATCGTACCAAAGTCCGTAATTATGGTCTAAAATAGTAAGCGATGTGTTTTTCATTTCATCTGTTATGGCCGATAAATCATCGGTTAACCCATTTCCTTCACGTCCGGGAACAAAACGGGTAGCATGAAATTTCGTGTTTTTAAGTCCGTGTGGGCGCGCACTTCCATTCCACCAAGGCACTTGTTGTCGTCCGCCAACTACCAATTCATCGCCACGAAGTACCCATCCATTTTTAACGGTCATTTCAGGTAATTTTGCGACTTCGACTGGTTTCTCTACACCTATTTGATCAATGGTTTTTATATTTTTTGCACCTAACGGGATAGGATTTCTATCCTTTGCCTGATCGATAAATTCGTTTAAAGTCAAAGCCGGATTATACGCTAGCTTTGTTAATTTCATGGCCACATCAACAGGAGGACTACTAGATGCTTCGGTTTCTACCGGAAGTACAAAATTTCTTTTCTCTATTTCGCTGCCAATACGATCTTTTAGTTGCGCATAATATAAACTTCGTGGCTGAATTTGCTCGTTTGACATATCCCAATACCCGTTTCCCGCAAATTGCGCCCAAGTACCAAAAGCCCAATTTTGTGCCGTTGGAGGTTGATAATTATCCACTCTGGCTGCTGAACATTGCCAAAAGACACTGTTTGCTGCCGACCAGCCTGCGCCCTGCCCATCCTGACCACGATTTAAATAACTCAAAGCTTGGCCATCTACATTCACAATATCGAACAAGACACCCGAAGCCCAGCTATCAATTGCTCCGCTAAAACTATAGGGTAAAACGGATTGACATTGTAGAAAAACATTTGGCCCGGGAGCACAAAAACCTACTGCAAAGTCATGATAACCCGATTCAGCATATAACCGTTGAAATAGCGTTTGCTGTCCACTGGTTAAGAATGTATAACGGCGTTCGCCTCCTATTTCAGATATCGGTTCCAACGATTTACAATCCTCTATCGTAATTCTTTTTGCTGTTTCTAGAACATTTACTGCCGAACCCGCAAAGTGTTTAAAGTTTACTTGACGAACCCATGAATCCATTGTATTTTCCATGCAAATTGCTGTCCAACGATGGTATTCATCCTTTGGATTTTCCGCATGAAAATCAGATTCAAGGTTTAGGTTTTCAACTCCTGTTTGCGCAATTCTTCCGCCCCATTTATATTTTGAAACCATTGCGGAACCAAACGTAGCGTCTAAAGCTGTGGTTAAAGGGGCATCTAACGTAATGCTTGCGCCCTTTACTTCTACAATTGTTCTATCCCAATGAATATCGCGTGTTCCGGGTTTCCAACCTAACGCACTTTCGCCTCCACCAAACTCGTCCGTTTTTAACATTTCAATCCAGTCTTTTGTGGAAGGACGATTGATTGTAATTTTATCGCCTGCTTTAAAGCCTGCCGCACTTTTCAATGTAAGTTTAAGGGAATTAACAGGAACATACTCATCCGCAATAGCGACAACAGGTTCTTCCACTTTATCTTGTTTGCCTAAAATTCGAATTACACCGATTCTATCGAGTCCTTTTGCAAATAGTGTTGTCCCCGATTCGCCCGTGCCACTACCTCTAAGAACGACACCTGAAGCGGAAATTTTCAAGCTGCCGGATATTTCGTACTTGCCTTTTTCCAATAATACCGCACCACGAATACCATCTTTCCCAAGCGGTAATTTGGCTACATAATTTAATGCAGATTGAATTCTTAAAGTTGCATCGCCTTTACTTACTGGAACGATTACTTTTACGTCAACAGTTGGGATGCTTTTTTCACCTGCCATGTATCCAGCATATGAAAAATCAGGTATACGATTTCCTTTTTCATCGGGCGTATACGCTAGTCTTCCATCTTTATCCTTAAAAATAGGTTTAGGTGGTGGTACTACTTTAGGCTTTTGCGCAAAACCAAGATTGGCTATTAAAACAAATCCCAATAATGAAAGTAGTCTTAACGGTTTTGTATGTGCTATATGGTTAGGATAATCCATTATGTTTATTTCTGAGGGAATACGAAAGCTTCCTATCTACCCATCTCTGATGAACAAAATGGGTAGATATAAACTATTCTATTAAGGTTTTACTTTTGAAATTGCAACAAGGCTATTCAAATATACCTCAATATTTGCGTATCCGCTTTTGGTTATTTTTGCTGCATCGCTTGCATCCTTCGGATTTAAGCCATTTTTAGTTTCCCAAGCATCGGGAATTCCGTCATTATCGCTATCGAGATAAGGTTTTCCGGTGTACTCAGGATAGCCCCCTACTTGTGCGATATCTGAAATGATTCCTTGCTTGTACGAATCAGCTGGCAAACGACGTTTTACATAACTTTGCTTCGCTGGCAATTTCCCATCTTCTACGTGTTCAATTTTACCCGTTTTTACTTGCTTTACGATGCGTAAATCTACCGCATCGCGTTTGGGTAAGCTTGCACCTGCATTTTCCAAAACATATGCGTATGCTTTTTTAGCATCCACAATAGTTACATTCTTCATTGGAAAAGGTTTATCCACACGCATCGAATCCAAGAGCTTTTGCTTGTCTCTTTTTGTTTCAGGTTGTACGCCTCCATCCCAATTGTTTTTGGTTACTTTTTCGTTTCCTTCTACAATGTTTCCGCCAACATACGCCTTGCCAAATTCATTCGTAAAACGTTTATCTCTCCCCGATTCAGGCTTTAAGATACGAAAAGAAATTGTTTCTCCTGCAGGTGTAATTGGACCCGGTTTATAATAATTATTGATGAAATTGTAAAACGAATTGTTATCACCACCATCAGCACTTCTGTTCCACCAGTTAAAAATAACATTGTTGGCAAAGCCGAAATCGCCATACATACCAACGGAAGGATTTCGACTAATGTTTGAAGCCCATAAATTGCGCATAAACGTACTGTTTAGCCCGCCAATGGTGCTTCCAAATGCGTGGTTATAGGTATCCAATGCCTCCGAGAAAATTGAATTTTGAATGGTCACGTTTACTGTTGGTAGTTTTTCAGGTTTTGAGCCGTCTTTTGGGTCGTATACATGGCGATAAATAGACATATTTTCATCCAATCCCCAACTCGCCGACACATGGTCAATCATGATATTTCCTACCGGATTTCCGCCAATGGCATCGTCGCGACGGGTAACATCGGTTGCTCCTCTACGAAAACGCATGTACCGAATCACCACATCGTGGGTGTTAATCCATACCGATTCTCCTGCTACACAAACGCCATCCCCCGGCGCACTTTGTCCGGCGATGGTAATATAGGGCGCACGAATAATTAAAGGTGTTTTCAAACGAATAATGCCTGCTACATTAAACACGATGATGCGCGCACCACCTTGTTCACATGCTTCGCGTAAGGAACCTGAACCGCTATCGTTTAAATTGGTTACAACATATACTTTTCCTCCACGTCCACCAAAACTATGCGATCCACCTCCTTCTGCTCCTGGAAATGCTACCAATTTTGCTTGAGGCAAATCACTCGGTTTTGCAGCCCAAGGCACATAGAGTTTACCCATTTTTGCTTCAGCATCTACAATGGGTTTTACTTTTAAAAATTGTGCTTCCGATTTTTGTTCGATAGCAGCCAAAAGCGAATCGGCTTTCTTCTCCATCGCTTCTGGAATAACTGGATATTGCGCGTATGCAAACTGAGCTGTGGCCAATATACACGCCGCCATCAAAACTGAATTTAATTTTCTCATTTTGAAACAGGCTTAACGATTGATACTGGAACTACACTATTGAGATAAACCTCGATATTAGCATAACCACTTTTAGTAATTTTTGCTGCATCTGAAGGATCTTTAGGGTTTAATCCATTCTTTTTTTCGTAATCGTCTGGCATACCATCGTTGTCGCTATCTTTATATGGAGTACCTTTGTACTCAGGGTAACCACCTACTTGAGAAATTTCGGTAATGATACCTTGTTTATATGAATCTCCCGGTAAACGACGGTGCTCAAACTGAAAAGCAGATGGTTTAGCATCAGGATGAACCTCTATTTTACCGGTTGCCACTTGTTTAATCACACGCGTATCCACTGGATCACGTTTAGGCAATGTTGCGCCAACATTAGCCAACACATAATCTTTTGCTTGTAAAGTAGGGATAATGGTGATTTTTGGCATTGGGAAAGCTTCTTTCGCACGCATGGTAGGAAAATATTTACTTGCTACCTCCAAAGGCATTAGATTCCCTTTTTTATCTTCCATTTGGATTCCTCCTGCCCAGTTATCTTTGGTAATTTTATCATTTCCATCAATAATATTTCCTTCCACATAGGCTCTTCCGAAAACGACGTACGGTAATTTACTTCTTCCTGATTCAGGTTTTAAAATACGGTAGCTAATGGGATCTTTTAACTCCGTTACCGGACCTGGTTTGTAAAAGTTGTTAATGATATTGTACTGTGCAGTGTAATCACCTCCGTCTGTTGAACGATTGTTCCAATTAAATACTACGTTATTCGCGAAGTTGAAAATACCGTTCCATCCTATTGAAGGATTACGAGCGCCATTATCTGCCCACAGGTTACGTACAAAAGCACAATTCTCACCACCTAAGGTGCTTCCAAAAGCATGATTCCAATAATCCAATGCTTCTGAGAAAATTGAATTTTGGATGGTGATATTTACGGTTCCTAATTTTTCTTCAATCTTACCAGTACTGTCGTTGTACATGTGACGATACATCGACATATTTTCATCGAGTCCCCAACTTGCTGATACGTGATCAATCATAATGTTTCCTACCGGATTACCTCCAATAGCATCATCGCGGCGACCAACAAAGGTTTCTCCACGTCTGAAACGCATAAAACGAACCACTACATCATGTGTGTTTAACCATACCGACTCACCCGCTACGCAAACACCGTCACCAGGAGCGGTTTGACCTGCAATGGTAATGTAAGGAGCACGAATAATTAATGGCGTTTTTATGCGGATAATTCCCGCAACGTTGAATACAACAATACGTGCACCACCTTGCTCACAAGCATCGCGCAGCGAACCAGGTCCGCTATCGTTTAAATTAGTTACCACGATAACTCTTCCACCACGGCCACCAAAACTATAGGCACCGCCACCCTCCGCTCCTGGAAAGGCCAACAAATTAGATTGTGGCAAATCAGTCGGACGGCCAGCCCAAGGAATATAGGGTCTTCCCTCGGCAGCCTCTTTTGCCATAATTACTTTTGCTTTTTCCCATGCAATATTTGAATGAAGGGTTGCTGCATTCATTAAACTATCGGATGCTCTTTTTGCTGCTTCCGGAATTTTTGGATATTGGGCAAATGCTATACTTGATGAAAGAATTAATGCGGTAGATACTAACAGTTTAAAGGATTTCTTTTTCATTTGTGTTTTGTTGGCAGGGATGTTCCACGAAACAAGCGCAGCTTTTTTACAGTTGATACTATATGAAAGTTTAAAAATTTCGGCTCATTTCTTTGGGTATTCCTAATTATTTATTTTGGTTAGAAAGTATATATCTTTCAAATTTGCACTCAAAAATACGATATTTCGTATAGAATTTTCGCTAAGTATTATACAATATTAACAAAAGAAAAAGTTCTAAACAACCCCATATCTTTGATAAAACAGTAATGTTACAAGTTAGGTAAAAAATTCATATATAAATACAATATTCTCAAATAAAAAAGTAACAATCTTAAAACATAAAAAAAGAGGGCACCTTTTCAGGCACCCTCTACAACCAATTATATGAACAAAACGCTAATTAAATCGTCTAATTTTGAATTTTTACGCTCACGTTTAGGAGCGGCTTTTTATCGTAATCTGATGTAACACTATTGATGAGCATCATACCATACTTACCTTCAGGTGTTAAAAAGAATACAGCGCTACCGGCTGCTAAGCTATTGGCTGCAGTTGTACCTACAGTTGCGTTTAAATTAATTGTTCTTGCTTTAGCCAATGTTTCAATCGTACCACCAGAAATTGCACTATTAACAAAAACAGTTGCCTGCCCTGTTATTGGCGCACTGAATTTGGTTGTACGTTTTGGATTCCAAGCACTGATGTTATAAATCGGAAATGGATTGGTAGGTGTACTAATTGAATATAAGTTTACAGCATATTCAATCAAACCACTAGTAGTGTTTAAATATGGGGTACGATAAATACCAAAATCTATTTTATCTGAATTTGCTGCACCATCTGTATAGCTGTAAGAAGTACCGTTATTCAGTGAAAAGAAAGATGGCAACACTTTAGCCACTGTATCTGGTAAATAGATTACCCTACTAGCAAAAACTTTATAGCTTGGATTTTGGTCAACAACAACCTTCTTGTAACCATCACCAATATAAACACCTTTCTGATTCATGGCATACACGCGGAAACTGGTTTTTCCATCACGTTGCATAACATATTTAAAAATGTTTGAATAACTTCTACGTTGTGCTGCTGATGGTGTAAATGTTTGGCGATCGAAACCTGTACCTGTTGTTCTTTCTACTACAACTGAATACATATCTTCATTTGCTGAATTTATGGTGTAATCAATCCAAACCTCTTCCTTTTCATTTACTTGTTTATAATCAATTACGCACTTTGGATCACTGTTATTGTACGTTACGGTTACATCCTCAAACATATTGAAAATATTCTCCGCTTCCTTCTTACATGAAAATGCAAATAACATACTTATAGCAAGAAGAAATATTTTTATATTTTTTGTTTTCATTATTTTAAAATTTAAATACCACTTAGTATAAGTCTTCAATTAATTGAGCGGATCAAATGTACCTCCCGACCAACCAATAGTTGGTTGAATATTAAATCCATTATTCACAAAATCATTATGGAATGTGTAGAAGTAATGAAACTCTGGAACAGCATATGGACCATAACCTGAAATGGAAGTATATACGATTCTAAAGTATTTCGTAAATGTGGCTTTATCGTTTGTATTTAAAGATTCTCTAAACATTACGCCATTGGTTACCGCTTCTAGAACAGCTTTATCAGAACTGTTAACTAAGTTGATCTCCATCTTTTGCATCGTACCATTTAACAAGTGCATCGTACGTGATCTTCTTAAATCTGAATTACGCTTATTTTCAAAAGCGAACTCAATCATTCTTTCATTTAGAATTAAGGTACGCATAGCTGACATAGACGTTACAGGTCCTAAACCATAATCGTTTGATCCCGAACCCGCAACTATACCAGCTCTTACTCTTATTTGACGTACCATGTTTTTTGCTCCTGCTAAATCGCCTGTTTCGTTTAAGCAATCTGCATAATTTAGCATCACCTCTGCTAAACGAAGTTCAATCCAATCCATGCCATTCCCACCGATATTGTTCGTATATCTTACTCCAGCTACTGCTAGCGTTGGTGTAGTAAAACGTTTACAATAAACACCATTACCATTCGTTTCGCTAATGGCGTTATTGTATGTCCATTGTCTTCTATTAGCATTACCGCTTAAGGCAAATGGGCCTCCATTATATGCGATTGTTGCATCAAAACGAGGATCTCTATTTTGCCAAAACATGGTTGCATCATATGGATAAGCAGATGAAGTTCCTCTTGGAAGACCATCGCGCATTGGATACGCATCTAACATTTTTACAGAAGGCATAAAACCAGTATAAGGCCCCCCTCCCTCAGAGGCAGGTCTTGATTTATATTCTGTATCATGCCCTCTGCGCTCAATTGTTGCAGAATGTGTACGCACTAAAATGGCTTCTGTATTGGTTGTTCCTTCTACTCTAAAAATATCCGCATAATTTGTCAATAATCTTTTTCCGGCAGCTATACTTAAATCATAAGCCTCCTTATTTACGGCCAATGCTTCTTGCCATCTGCTAGCATCGTTGTTTGGATTAAACTGCGGACTTGCCCAATAGAATAAAACTTTAGCTTTTAAACAAGTAGCTATTAGTTTGGTGATTTTCCCTCTACCACTATTATCATCCGGATTAAATCCTTCAAGCATAGTAATCGAATTATTTAAGTCGGAAATGATGGCTGCGAAACATTCTTTTGCACTTTTTCTACCATCACCGTAAACATTTTCAGGCGTTTGTGGCGTTAACGGAAGTGGAACACCTCCATACACTTTTACTAACTCAAAATAAGTCATGGCACGCAAAGCATAGTATTGGCCTAAATACTCGTTTTTCTTTGCTTGCGACATGGTTCCTTGAGGAATATAAGCAATTGCCTCGTTACATCTCTGAATATCGAAATACTTATTCTCTCCCGCTACGTTATTGTTATTGTAACGGTTACCTGCCCATCTTACATCATTATTGGTTAATTCACCTTGGATGCCTAACGCGGCCCGTGTATATTGATCGGTATTAGCAAAAAAGTTTTCATCGCTTGCCAAATGCACACCATTTCTTTCGTTAATGGTTACCTGAAAAGGGAATGTTGGTATTACAACATCATAGGTTCTATTTAAGTGTAACTGAACAGAACCGTCTGTGCTCCATATTGCGGCGTCAACACCACCACGATCTGGGAAATCAAAGAAATCATCTTTACATGCCGGTAGACATGCTGCTAATCCTAAAATGATTATTGATCTTTTTATATTATTTTTTATGTGCTTAATCATTTTTCAAACATTATAAGTTAACATTCAATCCAAAAGAAATGGTTCTTAAAATCGGGTAGTCATATGCTGTTGCCGAATACGGATCTTTATAATTAAATGGATTTACAATAGTCCATAGGTTATTACCCGTTACCATTAACTTTGCACCTTGTAAACCAATTTTATTGGCGAATTTAGTAGGCACCTTATACGCAAAGGTCATGTTGTTAATACGGACAGTAGTTGCATCAAGCGCCCAAAAATCAGAATTTTTTGCAATTGATGGGTCGTCAAAACGAGGAAATTTACCTTCCATAGGGTTTGCTTGTGTCCATCGATCATTCCAAATTGAAATTACATTTCTGGTAGTTGATGGTGCCGATCTAGCTTTACTGTCATAAAAAGTCTTACCTCCAAAACGGGCAGCTATATTCGTGCTTAAAGAAAATTCTTTATATGTTAAATTGATATTGAACGCACCAGCAAACCATGAATTTGTTTTATCATAAAGCGGAACCATATCGTTATCTGTAATTACGCCATCCTCATTGGTATCTTCATAATACAACCAACCCGCTTGCGGAATTTGCGTGTAAATTCTGTAATTCGGATATTTTGCCATCCAGGCATCAACATCCGCCTGTGTTCTAAACATGCCGATATTTCTTAAGCCAATATTACCAGAATTGTATTTACGCGGATCCGTTCCGAACTCAATTGGCCAATCAGGTGCCACATTATTAATCAAATCGCCGTTGGCATAAATTAACTGCGTATTAACAGAGTTTCCGTATGAGAAATTTACGCTTGTACTTAAATTTAGATCTGTTGCTAACTTTGCTTTATAACCAACTGTAAACTCTGTTCCCCAGTTATAGGTTTCTCTATAGTTAATAACTGGAGCTGTAAAACCAGCATAGAGCGGATATAAAGAATTTGCCCCTCTATCAAATGCATCGAAATTACGATTTTGGAATGCCTCCACTAAGATATTCAACTTGTTGTTAAACATGGCTGATTCTAAACCGATATTTAACGTTCTTTTCTTTTCCCAAGTAATATCAGGATTAGGAACGAACGATGGATTTAAACCGTTTGCATTTGTGTTTCCATAAATGTAACCATTGTTTGTATCGATGGTGTAACGTGCTTGCCATAACCTAGAATTTACACGATCATCACCTGTAATACCGTAATTAACTTTCAACTTTAAGAAATTCATAAATCTTAAAGCATTGGAATTTTTAAAGAAACTTTCCTGAGAAATTACCCATCCTAAACCTAAACTAGGTGATAATCCCCAGCGATTGCCTGGCGCAAAATTAGATGAAGCATCAGAACGAATTACAAATTCCATCAGATACTTTTTATCAAAATCGTAAGAAGCTCTACCAAAAACAGATCTTTTTGCAGATTGATCACGACTAACATTTTGGCGCGTTATGGTATTCACATCAAAACCCCAATACTCTTCAGCTCCAGGAATTAACTGGTTTGACCACAATACAGATAACGTTTCGCTATTAGATTCCGTTTGCTCTGCACCCGCTAAAACATCGAAAGTGTGTTTTCCAAAAGTTCTGCCATATTGTAAAGTAAGAAAACCTTGGTAACTGTTTGTTTCAGCTAAGCCGGGAATAACACGTTGGTTAGCTGCAGAATTTTGATCAACTACTGGATTTAAGGCCGCTAACTGATTTGTAAATAACTGATTGTTATTACCTGTTCTGGTAAAGTTGTATAACTGATAGTTTGGACGGTATTGGCGAGTATTGGTGCCGGTACTTCCCTGCGAAATTTGAAATCTTCCTGTTAAGCCTTTTACAAATTTAGGTTGATAGGTTAAACTGGCATTAATTCTATACCCGCGTGCTTTACGGTTCTCATAATATCCAGAATTAATTAATGCAAGCGGATTAACAGCATTGTTAAAGTTTACATACTTACCATCAATACTATTAGGTACCCATTGCGGTATCGTAATTATACGCTCAATAAATGCTTGATCATCATCGGTTAGATTGTGCTGTGCTTTTCTTATATTCCAATCCACGTTGAAATTAATATCGGCTTTTAAACCTTCTACAATTGTTGCTACTACACCACTTCTAAAGCTGTACTTATCATAATTCATTCCAATAAAATTGGCTTCTTCATTTTGGTAGCTCCCTCCAGCAAAAAACGTGATCTTTTCGCTACCACCTGATAAACTAATATTATGACGTTGGGTTGAAGCTGGCTGCCAGATTTCATCGTACCAACTAGAGAAGTTTTGGCTTTTTATTAACTCTAAATCAGCAGGCAAAAAGAAATTTGAAAGTGCTGCTCCTGATTGGCGATAACCATCGTTCAGCAATAAAGCATGATCATAAGCAGATAACATCTCAGGCTCTCTTGCTGCATCCGAAATACCAAAATAACCATTGTAACTAAGTGTTGGCTTACCTATTTTTCCCCTTTTAGTGGTTACCAATACAACGCCTTTTGCTCCTGCTGCTCCATAAATTGCTGCAGAGGCATCCTTTAAGAAAGATATATTTTCAACCATTGAAGCATCGATGTTGTCAAAAGCCTCTTTGGTTACAGTAATTCCATCAATAATAATCAAGGGTTCATCTGTAATACCAACAGTTTGCGCCGTTTCAGATATCGCTGCATTACGTATATTTAAAGTAATAGGAGAACCTGGTCGGCCAGATGCCTGATCAACACTAACCCCTGCAACTTGCCCTCTTAATGCCCCTGCAAGGTTTGGCGCTGGTATATCTTGAATCTCAGCACCCGAAATACTGGCAACTGAACCCAAAACATCGGTCTTCTTCTTCGTTCCATACCCCACAACCACCACATCATCTAAATTGGCTTGATCTTCAACAAGCGAAACCGATAGCGTACTTTTGCCGGCTAACGGAACCATCTGCCGTATATAACCTACAAAAGAAAAAACCAACACATCGGTAGCAGGATCTGCTAACAAGGCAAATTCTCCTTTGTCGTTGGTTACCACATTATTGGTTTTACCGCGAATTCCAATGGTTACCCCCGGAATCGGTTGACCATCTTTTTTATCTAGCACCTTACCGCGTATTTGTTGCTGTTGAGCAAACGCAGTAGAGCAGATAAGCATCGTGAATACAAAAATCCACGATAGTTTTCGTAAAAGTTTTAAGTTCATAATCATTATTTGGTTAGTTTTTGTTTCCCTTAGTTTTTATTATAATGCTGCTTGTTTGTTAGCCGCTTTAATTCTTTTCTGCCATTCTTCGCCCTCTTTCTTTAAGTCATATCCTTGTGCTGATAAATAGTTATTTATTCTTCCTTTGTACTTTCCAAACCAAGCATGCTTTTTATCAGATGATTCTGCATCCATGGCATATTCTCTAGCTTCGGTAAGCCAAACTAAAATCTGTTTTTTCTGAACATCGGTTAAAGTTAATATCTGTTCTTGATAAGCCCTATAGGTAATTGGCAAAACATTGTATGTCATTCCGTTTTTCACTTTCTCTACTTGCTCATCGTTTAAGTTTGAAGACAATTTTGACAAATATTTTTTATGAAGCTTTGCCAAATCAGCCATTACTTTTCTATTTTCAACGGCTAAGGCAGTATCGCGGAGCGCTTTATTGTCTTTATTTTTCTCTTTAATTTCTTTCACTACAGCATCTCTATCAGTGTAGATATCGTTTAAATCACTGTACTGATCGCGAATAATTCCGGTTACTTTTTCCGTTTTCTTAGAATTATCGATTCCTAAAGATGCTACAATCTTCGCTGCGCGCTCGGTAATCACTTTCACATACGCATCTTTATCTGCAACGGCATTGTTTTGAGCGAACGTTAAGGTAACGTTCAAAAGCATTAACAAAGCAAATCCTACTAACTTTTTCATTCTATTTTCTTTTCTTTAATATATTCACATCTCCACAAAAATGAACAATCAAGCCCAATTCATCTAAGGCTGCTGCTTTTATTCTGCAAGCTTCGTGGGCACTTGCTTCGTAATTGGTATATACTACCTGAATATGATTGGCTTTGTGGCGCGCCATCATTTGATCGCGGCTTACACCTTTTAATACCGCATGCATAATGGGCCATTCTGGGGTGGTATGTTCCCAGCGACGGGTTGTTTCTTGAGCCGGTAAATTTACCACCTCTCCTACACCTAAATCGCAATGCAATTCGTTGTTCATAACATACACGCGGCTCCACACAATAAAACCCGGTTTACTGATTCCCTTTAAGGTTCCTCCACCTAAACGGAAATACATGGCCGGTTGTCTATCGCTGCTAGCTCCTTCGTATCCATTCACAAAATGCGCCGCCGGTGCAGCTCCTGAAATTAAGAACACCCATACAAAATCATCAATTCCTTCTCCTTTATATTGTTCTCCCCAACGGATATCGTGTAAGGTATTTTCACCGGTCATTCCTAATTCTTTCCACAGTTTATACGTCACAAGTGCATCCAAGCCGGCGCATTCGTCTACTTCATTAAAATGTGGCAACGCTTGTTTCGCGTATAATTCTTTTCCTGAGCGGGAAAAAACAGGTGGTCTATCTTCATTGTTTAACAGTCCTTCTACTAAATCGCTGGCTACCGTTAAATCTTTTAATCCTTGTTGATATTGAATTCCGATGGTATCACAGCTAAATTCATCCGCTATGCGTAAGGCAGCAATATACATTTTGCATTGCTCAAGCGTTTGCTTTTTGGTGAGTTCCGTTGTTTCATTGCTGCCCCAGTTAAAGGTCATTCCTTTTTTAAGCAACCAGTTCAAAACAGTTTCTGCTTCTGCATCCGTTACTTCTAACATGGCCGCGTATAAAGCGGATTGACTTAAGCGCTCTTTGAAGAATCCTGTTTTATGCAACAATTCATCAGGAACGATGGCATTGTACATGCCCATACACCCTTCATCAAAAACACCCATAATCACTTTGCGTTCTTTCAATAAACGCGCAAAGCTTCTGCCTTTCTTTTCATCAGCCAATGGAATTTTGCTTAATTTAAAGCTCTTCACATGACTTTGATCGTATCTTATTTTGCCATGAGCCAACCATTCGGTTAAGCCCTCTATAAAAAATTCATCGTCGAAGTTCTCACTCCATAACGTACTATAATCGATATCTGCTTTAGTTAAACACCCATTCAAATTCAACATCCCCACCAAACCTGGCCATTGACCGCTCCAATTGGCTACGGTTAAAATTGGGCCTTTATGTGTGGTTAAACCCGCCAAAACATGATGCGAATATTGCCAAACACTTTCCGCTACAATTAAAGGTGCATAGGGATCGATATTTCGGAAGGTATCCATACCCATTCTTTGCGAATCTATAAAACCGTGTTTCTTTGTTGAATCATAGGCATGAGCGCGCTTAACAGACCATCCCAATTTTTCAATTGCGGCTGTTAATTTCGCCTCCATTTCGTTTTGCGCATCCCAGCAATTTTGATTAGCTGATAAACGCAAATCGCCACTAGAAACTAATAGGATTTGGGCATGATTTCCCTGTCTCATAATTCATTAATGAAAAAGCTATTTATATAAAAACAACCTTTAGTCTATATTTTGGTTTTCGCCAAAGCGGCTTATAACAAAACTCACTAAACAAAACCATTAATTCTGATTAATTTTTAGCATTTTACTGTAGGATATTATCATAAATATACCTAACTTTAAACTTCTGGCTTACATGATTAGTCAAATTGAAAATCATCCAAAAAAACCAAATATTTACAACACACAATGAAAGCCCATTTTCATAAAGTTCCTGTAACGCTCCAAAGTTCTTTCAGTATTAGACACGATATTAAACCTAACTTCGGCAACATTTGGCACTACCATCCTGAGCTTGAACTGCACTATGTAATTAAAGGAGAAGGCCTCCGATTTATTGGCGATAACATTAGCAATTTTGTACCCGATGAATTGGTTCTTTTAGGCGAAAATTTACCCCACACCTGGCGCTGCAAAGACGAATATTTCCAAAGTAATCCTGATTTAACGACAGAAGCCATGGTTATCCATTTCTTACCCGATTGTTTGGGCAAATATTTATTAACCTTACCAGAAGCGTATTTAATTCCCAAATTGTTTGAAAAAGCAAAGAGTGGGATGGTTATTCATGGAAAAGCAAAGGAAAAACTTGTTAAACTGATGCGTACTGCGGTGGATGCTACCAATTTGGATCGCATTATTATTTTGCTTTCTATTTTAAAAACGTTAGCCGAAACCGATGAATTTACCAGCGTAGTAGCTAGCAAAAACACTTTCTATCAATCAAATGAATCGGAAACCATCCGGATTAACAAAATATGCAACTATACCCTTAGCAACTATAAAAAAGACATCACGCTAGAAGAGATTGCATCGTTAAGCAATTTAAGCATAACCTCTTTTTGTCGCTATTTTAAGTTGATGACGAAGAAAACATATTACGATTTCTTAATTGAAATTCGCGTAAGTCATGCCTGCCGTGCTTTAATTGAAAATAAATTGCCTACCGAAGTTATTTGCTTTGATTGCGGTTTTAACAATGTATCAAACTTCTATCGCCACTTTAAAAAAATAACGGGCCTTACCCCGCTTGATTATAAACGCAAGTATTTGAATTAAGTGTTTGGTTGTTTTTTGGGTGAATAGTGAATGGTGAATAGTGAGTAGTGAATGGTGGGTAGTGAATGGTGAGTAGTGAATTAGTTGAAATAATAAATCCGTCTTAATACTTGATACTATGGGCTCAAGACTTAACACTCCAAATCTTTGCTCTTTTTAACCACAGAGACCGCAAAGGTTTTAGAGAATCCGTCATTGCGAGGAGGAACGACAAAGCAATCTTCAAGTAAAGAATCCTTATAAAGAGATTGCTCAGCTCGCGCAGTCCAGTTTCGCAATGACGACTTTTTGTACGTTTTACTATTTAATCTTAATACTCCAAATCCTTGTTCTTTTTAACCTTACGCCCTATACATTTCCCCTTTCAGCTCCCTACCAACTAAATAAACACCTTAATCTCCAAATTACTTCTCAGGGCAGTATAATCCTCAAATAATTGTTCTACTCCTTGTACTACTGAACTACTAAAATCACCAACATCCCTACGGGTAAAAGTTGATAAATTTACGCCTCTCTTTTGTAAAAAATATTTCGATACGGTTGGATATACGTTGTGCATAACATCCATATTATCAATTAAAAATTGTTGAACGGCAGCAACCTCCGTTATTAACGAATCGTTATCATAGTTATCGCATAACCATACAATCAATTCGGGAAAGTAATTCCCTTGAATGCAGGATAAACCTTTAGAACCCGCTTTTAAGGATTCAACGGCATGAACCATATAGGCGTCGTATAATCCAAAATTAGCGTGTCCCGCGCAGCGCGATAACTTTTCTTTAATCTGCCCCAAATCTAAAGAGGTATCTTTATGGTAATTCACGCGTCCTGTGGCCACGAAATCGCCTAATTGACCCGGTTTCAACACACGTTTATAAGGCACCGGGCATTCATAAAACCCGAAGGAAATTTTATCTGTTTGGTTTAACAAATCGAAAACCTTCGACTCAAATTCGGCATCCGTATCCTCTTCTGCTGCCAATAAGCTGGTAATGGCAATTACCGATTCCACGCCCATATCGTTCACGCGCTTTACAAAGTCGGCCTGCTTGGCAATGGGACCACCAAAAGTTCCAGTAGCGACAACGGGTACCGCAGCATCCACCACTTTTATCACATGTTGAATGATTTTAAGGCGTTCTTTGTCACTTAATTCGAACATTTCGCTCGAAAGGCAATTTGCAAATAATCCTGCAGCTCCGGCTTGCAAATAAATCTCAGTAAGCTGAGTAAGCGCAGGATAATCGATATTTCCATTGCTCAAAAAAGGCGTGAGCATTACCGGGATGAACCCTTTCTCTGAGTTTTCCATTGTTAATTAGCTATGTAAAGTTGTATGTTATCTGATTTTCAAAATCACGAATCGAGCGTGTTTTGAGGGCTTAATTTTTTAATCTTTGTTAAGAAAATACCTACCAGAAAAATGCTCAATGTACCCACTACAATGATCATGTTTTTATGGAGAGGATTTCTAAAAACTTCGTATTCTGGAGGAAGAAGCGAAGAAAATGTCATCCATATAATCACGCAAATACCAATTATGGTCGCCGTAATGGCTTCGTGATTTTTGCTTTGTTTACTAATAATACCTAAAAGGAACAAGCCCAACATGCCGGCGGCAAAAATCCCCGACAACTCCCACCACACATCCAAAATGCTTTTTACGCCAATCATGGCAATCCCCGCAAACATTCCTAACAGGCCAAAACCAATGGTAGCGAGGTGTAAAACCGTTAGATTTTGTTTTTCGGTGCTATTTTTCTTAAAATACCTTTTGTAAATATCTACTGAAAAAACCGTTGCCGAAGCATTCATACCCGAGCTGATGGTACTCATGGCGGCTGATAAAATAGCCGATACAATCAAACCCACTAAACCCACCGGAATTTTAGTCACCATAAAATGCGGCATAATTTTATCCCCGTAATCAGCTGGTTGTAAATGCCGCTCTAAAGCTAAAACCTCAGTGGCCGATGCATGTAATGGCGCACGTTCTATAGCTACCTGATGTTTTATATTTTGCAACAATTCAGGATTTACATCATAGTATGCGTAAAGACAAGAACCTATAATAAAAAACAACAAGGAGGCCGGAATGTATAACCAAACGCATAACCAGATTGACCGCGATGCTTCCTTGCTAGAAGCTGCTGCATGGTATCGTTGAACGTAATTTTGATCCATGCCAAAATTGTTCAGGTTGATAAAAAAACCGTATAACAACACGACCCAAAATGACGAGCTTACGAAATCAAACTTGAAACTTCCGAGGCTAAATTTATGTGCATTTTTTCCAATCTCAACAATTTTTGACACTCCGCCAGGCATATTGGTAATAATCAAATACAGAATTAACAACGCACCGAACGTTTTAACCACAGCTTGTACCACTTCTGTCCATATCACCGCTTCAATTCCTCCTAAAACAGTGTAAATGATGATACAGATGCCCATTACCAGCATAATCACTTGCATAGAATAACCGGTTAATGCTTGCAGACTTAACGCAATTCCAAAAAATATGGAACCCATTCTAGCTAACTGCGTAAGCAAAAAGCACAACACAGCATACACCCTAGCCCAAGCGCCAAAACGATGTTCCAAATGCGTATAAGCAGATATTTCGCCCGTACTCCGATAAAAAGGAACAAAATACTTGGATGCTACAAAAGCGGCTAATGGCATGGAAATACTGAAAACAAACGCATTCCAATTGCTCCCGAAAGCTTTGCCTGGCACACCTAAAAAGGTATTACTACTTAAAAATGTTGCGTAAATAGATAAACCTATTGCCCATCCGGGAATGAGGCCTGAAGCCTTTGTAAATTGCTCCGAATTTTTATTTTTCCGAGAAAAATAAACCCCAACTAATATCATTCCAACCAGATAAACGAAGATTATTGTAAGATCAAAAACAGGTAGTCCCTTTATCATGTATTGGCTCGTTTATTAATTTGGTTAAAACAAATATGCATGGTTACAATAGGTTTTTAATATAAGATTTTGGCCACATATTGTACCATCTTATCTTCTGACGGCAATTTACTGAACATCCAATGCATCCACTGCTAATCCCTTGGCGTCCAAAGCACTAATTTTTACAGTATAAGTTCCGGCATTAATCATGGAACCGGTGGTAGTCGCAAAGTAATTCCATTTTCCCTCTTTGGTGGGCGCCAATGTAATTTCTTCTGTTTTCATCACCGTACCATCTAGAGATGAAAAAGTCAATTGAGCTTTTTGCTCTTTCGAGCTTGGATTGTGGTATTTCACCGTCAAAGAATAGGTGTCGGCAACGCCCACTTTCATGGTAAAAGTTATGTTTCCACCGCTTGCTTCGGTAAATACCACCCGTTGTTTCCCCATTAATTCTTGTTTCACAATACTTTGCCCACCTAAACTGGCATCGGTTGCTTTGTACGAAGTAACGGTTTTTAAATCGTATGCCGGTTGCAAAGCACTTGGTTTCAATAACGCTACGAAAAAGATATTTCTATCTATTTGTACTTTTTCAGCTTTTGCAAAGCGTTTTCTATAGATGGCTAAACTATCCTTTTTGCTGGTAATCACATAGGTATTTGTGGCTTCATATCCCGTTAAATTAACCGTTTTGAGGATTTCTTTATTCAGCCCAAGATATACATCTGCTTCGGCCGTTAAGGTAAAAGCCAGTTCTTTTGTTTTATAAAAATGAGCCCTTTGTAACCATTCTGCTCCGTATAAATTTGCTGGAATTGCGCTGAACGAGATGGCTTCATCTGCGTAAAACGAATCGCCAATATCCAACCAATTCTGTACTTGAAAACCCAATACTTCAGTAGCTAACGACTCACTCGCTGTGGCAGGCTGTACGTTTTTCAGGTTGGCGATGGCAATGGCCGATATAACTGCTTGCCCGGCAGCAACTGCTGGAAATGAAACATCCAAAGCTCCACCCTTCACTAGCACTTTTAAGGTTTTCTTATATAAAGAATTAGTCCCTTTCTCTTTCCAAATGTCCACATTTTTTAAAACGACTTGGTTGTTAAACGCCACATCGAACAGACGCATGCCAGTTGCATTTATCCCACCCCCAACACCCAACCAAGGTTCAATGAAATATAAATCGACCAAATATTCTCCATCCGGTAAGGGAAAATGATACTTCAATTGGTTTCTACCATACCGAAAGGTTTGAAAGAGTTTCCAGTCGTTACTTCCTTTAATCGGATCGAAGGTTCTTCGTTGACTGGCGAAAAAAGCCGGAACACCGGGATAATTAACCGTCCATGAGCTTGAACCAAAGCGACTTTTATCGCTTAAATTCCGATCCGCCAACCAGGTATTTCCTTCCGTATCTCGATATGTGGGCCCTCCACAATTTACCCGATAGACATACGTATACCCTTTCTCTGATAGTGCAATCGGTTTATCTGTTTTTAATTTTTTTAGGTTTGGTGCCGAAGGTAAATTTTGCAGTAAAATGGTATCACGTGCAACTGCCTTCCCATTTACATACCCCACCGCATACAACACATTGTATGAAATTTTTGGTTCATTCCATTGAAAATGCGTACCAATTACCCCTCTTTTTTGCTTCCCTAAAGAATGTCCTTCTACATCGTTAAAAAGCTCTACTTCATCGCAATTGGAATAAATAACCACACTGTCTTTTAAACCAGGTTCAGTCCAACGGTTAGGCCAAGTATGAGAAACGATATAGACCATTGGATGTTCCGTTTTGGAGGCATAATTTGCTTTAAACATATAATACACATCCGTTGGTTCTTGCCAAGGGGTAAACATCCCTTTATAATTTACAGGTCCAACGGCATCCAAACCACGAAATCCCTCTCCGCCTTGAACTCGTCCGGGATTATCATGCGAACTGTACAACCAAAAGAAATGCCCAGCTACTTTATCTTTTACCGATTCTGCTAAACGGACTTTGGTTTCCATTAAATCGGTCATTTTATTTTCTGTGTACCCTTTACCCGATTCGTCGCTAGTATGCAAATCGAGCGTACGCCAAGCACCATACTCGCCTACTAACACTTGTTTCTGCAAATCATCTCCATAGGTTAAGGGGTTTCCTCCATAGGTTCCAGTCCAGTTTTGTGGCACATCCCAATCGGTTCCTTTTCCTCCGTTACAGGTGGTTACTTTACGCTGTGAAGAAGCGGTTGGATCGAGTTTACGGATAAGTTCCGTACATTCTCTCGCAAAATCTTCGGGCAAAGTACTTTCATTCTCAAGCCCCCAAAGCACCACCGCCGGACTGTTTCTGCGTTCTTTTACCCAATCGGTTAATAATTGTTTAAAGTTTGCTCTAAATTCAGGTGTATCGTACCAAATATGTGCAGCCATTTGAGTCCAACACAGAATACCCAATTGATCCCAATAATCTGAATAACGTAAATTATGTGGCTGATGCGCATCGCGAAAAGCATTAAATCCGGTTGCTTTAATCTGCATCACCCGTGCTTTAATTTCCGTATCGGTAAAGGCATGACTGTCGCCCAGCAAATGCTCGTACTCGGCAATTCCGTGAATAAAAACAGGCTTTCCATTCAATAAAAATTGTTTTTGACCAGCGGTTTCGCCAATTGGCCAACGAATCGAACGGATACCATAGGGCGTATTAATTTCATCGATTATTTTTCCGTTGGTTATAATTTGCGTTTGAATTGTGTACAGATAGGGATTTTCCAACGACCATAAAATGGGATTTTTAATCGTCACGGTTTGCGCGGGCAACTCCAGTTCCTTTCCGGCTAACACGTGTACATCTCGACTAAGCACATGAACTTCCTTTTTATCGTGGTTTAAAACCCGATTTACCACCCGGATTTGACTTCCTTTTGAACCATAATTTTTAACGGTTGCTTGCAGGTGCAGGGAAGCCAATTGTGTTGAAATTTTATCGTCATTCCAAACATGCATGCCAAAAGGCTGTACACGAATGGGGTTGGTAACTACCAAATGAACCGGGCGAAAAATACCCATTGGCTGTGAACCTTCCGAAAAACCACGCTCCGTTGAACAGCCTCCATCTACCCAAGGTAAATCCTGAATATTTGCCGGATGATCGGCACGAACGGCCAATACATTTGGCTGATTATTCAGCTTTATGACAGTGGTCACATCCAAGGTAAAAGTAGTTCTTCCACCTGCATGATAACCTACTTTTTTTCCATTTAACCAAATGGTGGCATAGGAACCCACACCTTCAAAATAGAGAAAAAATTGCTTTCCAGGTTTTTCATTCGTGCTAAAGATTTTTCTATACCACGCAAAACCATGCTTATTTCCATGCAATTGACGTAAATAACCCTCGTATTGGTCCCAGTTATGGGGAACATGTACTTTTGTCCACCCCTTGGTGGTATAGGTGTTTTTTTCAAAACCGGCGTAGGTATCTTGACTCTTTTCATCGGCTATGCTTAGCCAATCGGCATTTAGCGATATGCTTTTACGGGTTTGCGCCGACAATAAGAAACCCGAAGCAAGCAGCAGACCCACACTTAAAAATATACGCAAAAAGCTTTTTTTGTTCATCATCATTATCGGCACTAATCGTTCCTTAAATTTTTTCTAAGTTTCCGTTAAAGGTATAACTTTCGCCTGTCTCAGTTTTAAAACTTATTTCTTTTCCTTTATACTTTATCACACAAGGCAAGCCTGCTTTGGAGGTAACCACCAGCTTTTTTAGGCTTCCCTTATCCCAACTTAAATTCAACTCAAAACCTCCCCGGGCACGCAATCCTTTCACTTCACCAAAGGGTAAATCGGCTGGTAGTGCCGGAAAAATATCCAAATATCCTTGATGGCTTTGCAGCAACATTTCAGCTATTCCTGCCGAGCCTCCAAAATTTCCATCAATCTGAAAAGGTGGATGGGCATCAAATAAATTCACGTACGAACCTGCACCTGATTTTGCCGGTCTCATTAGCATTTTAACCAACTTCATGGCATGGTCACCTTCTTTGAAACGCGCCCAGAAATTAATTTTCCACGCCAAACTCCAACCCGTTGCTTCATCGCCACGATACAAAAGCGATTGTTTTGCAGCATTCATGAGCGTTGAATTAGTGTCCCAGGTAATGTCTTTTCCAGGATAAACGCCCCACAGATGCGAAACATGACGGTGTTTGTTGGTTGTATCATCCACATCTTGCATCCATTCTTGCAACTGCCCATACTTCCCTATTTGATTTGGAGCGATTTGCTGTTTTTTCTCCGATAATTTTTTTCTTAAATCGCTATCGATGTTTAAAACTTCAGAAGCTTCAATCACATTGGCAAATAACGAGCGAATAATCTGATGGTCCATGGTTGGCCCAGCTACCAAACCACCGTTTTCAGGTGAATTTGAAGGCGTACTAATTAACCAACCTGTTTTTGAATCTTTCACCAAAAAGGCATCAAAAAATAGCGCCGATTGTTTCATCAGTGGATAAGCTTCTTTAGAAAGAAAATTTTTGTCTTGCGTAAATAAATAGTGTTCCCAAAGCTGTTGGCATAACCAAGCGGCTCCGGTTACCCAAATACCGTGATTAGAAGCATTAATCGGTGCTGTTGCATTCCATAAATCGGTGTTGTGATGTAAAACCCAGCCCGGTGCATTGTAATATGCTTTGGCCGTCTGTTCTCCCGTTTTGGCTAATCCTTTTATTTTTGAAAATAGCGGCTCTTCAAATGCGCTTAAATTCAATACTTCTGCTGGCCAATAATTCATTTCTAAATTAATATTGGTGGTGTATTTACTCCCCCAAGATGGGCTTAAAGCATCATTCCAAATTCCTTGCAAATTGGCCGGCTGGCTACCAGGATACGAACTTGAAATAAGTAAATAGCGCCCGTATTGCATATAAAGGGCCATAAAACCTGGGTCTTGCGCCTGTGCAAATTTCGCTAACCGCTCATCTGTTGGCAGTTTATCGTTTTCAGCAGAACCAAAATTCACCTGAAAAGCATTAAAATACCGTTGATAATCTTGTATGTGCGCTTTTTTTATCGCTTCATAGGTTTTACCTTTTATACCGGTAAGTGCTTTAAGATTCTGCGTAGCCGGATTACCCGTCACATCGTTGGCCGTCACAAAATTGGTTCCTGCGGTCAAATACAAAACCGCATCATCGGCATTTTCTACAACCAAGGCTTGGTGTTCATCTACTTTTATGGTTCCGTTCTTCAATAGGATTTTAAGACGAGATTCGCCGCGCAACACACCTCCTTTTACCTTAAAACGAATGGCAATTGTTTGATTATCTATTTTCTCGACTTTTACCTCTTGATGCAAGGAAGATAGCACCGCTTTAAAACTAATGGCTTTTGCTTTATCTGCTGATAAATGAACCACAATAGCCTGATTCGGTGCAGAAGCGAAATACTCGCGACGGTAATGCGTGTTTCCAAGGGTATATTCCGTTAGCGATATGGCTGTTTTTAAATCGAGCGAACGTTTATAACCGCTCACTTCGTCTTTATCATGCTTAAAAATAAGATTCAAATCGCCAAAAGGCTGATAACTGGCCTGATATTCTGGCGTTAAAGGCGGATTCGAGTCCTGGATTTTACATTTCCAGGTTTTATTCAGCGAAATACCCTTGCTTACTGTGCTTCCTTTGGGATAAATTCCGATGGACTTACTCTGTTCTTTGAAACCTAATAGTCCTCCCTTACCCGTATAATTTAGTACCTGAATGACCAAAGCATTTTTACCAACCTTCATCAGCTTTGCCGGTATCGTGTATGTTCTCGGATCATTTGAATCGGTATTTCCAACCATTTCTCCGTTTACATAGGTAAAATCCTGATTGTAAATTCGATTTAAATCGAGCACCAAATCTTGTCCTTTCCAATTTTCTGGCACTTCAAAAGTTGTGCGAAACCATACCGCCCCATCTACATTGGGTAAGGATTCATTTTCCCAACCATCGTAATTCGGAACATGGATATCTTGCCACTTAGAATCGTCGTAATTGATAGCCAAGCAAGCAGTCCACTCTGCGCTTAATTTTCGTACGCGATTTACCCAGGTATTTTTATTCTCGGCTTCGCTTTTAAGCCCCATAAAATGCTCTTGAGCCAAGTTTTCTGCTTCTTTTTGCTTTCCTTCGGCCAGTAAGCTTCTAATTTGTGGCAAATACAAATAGGCGTCTTTCTGATTATAATTTCGAGGACCACACGTCCAAAACGTATCTTCGTTAAATTGAAGGTGATCGGTTTGTACACCGGCATAAATCATCGCCCCCATGCGACCGTTTCCAATAGGTAAAGCATCCGTCCATTTTTCGGACGGTTTGGTGTACCACAATGAAAGGCTATTTTCCTGAGCAAATGTACTTAAAGAGCCTAAACAAATCATGAACCCTATAAATTTGCTTATCGTATTTTTCTTTGCTTGCATACTTTTTATTCGATTTTTAAACCGCATTTATCATCGTAAGTTTGTCTTCATTAGAAACGAAGAATCTATAAAAACGCCTTCATCTTAACGTAAAATTGGGCTTCCACAATTCCTCCCTATTCAAACCCAGTTCGCGTAATCTTACTTTAACGCTGAACAGGCTGTTCCTCGCAATCTACGTCCGTTCGAAACGTCCTTCTCAAGCCGGATTTAGCGCAAGCTGCTTATCCCGAGCATACGGAAAAGCAATCCCAACACAAAACATCCTACGTAACCAACACGCATTTTAAAAATTCTTCGCTGTGCTCAGAATGAAAAAAACACGTACTGAATTATAAAAAACCTATTGTTCTTTATCGCCCGAAAGGATACGAATTACATCAGGCGCATCGCTTTCTTTCTTAAATGAAATGCGCACATTGCTGAAATTATTATTTCCCAAGGCAATGTTTTTACTATTCTTTCCAGTCACGCGCAAATACAAGGACGTTCCTTTTATAGGAAAAGCATTGTATAAAAACGCTTCTTCTACGTTTCTAAAGTCAACCACGGGTACATTTTCATGCGGGGTAAAACTTTTTAGATTATCGACCACCAGCGTGTTAACATTTGAAGCGATTAACGATGCTCCTAAGGTTGTATTTACTTGAACATTGTGAAATTCGATATTATTTACTCTTGAGATATTAAAGCCTGTTTTAGCTGCTAAATTGATATCGCTGAAAGTAATATTCTCAATAGGCATTTCTTCCAAACCGTTTAAATAAGCCGATTCGTTTACCTCTCCGGTGATATTACTAAAATGAATATTTCTAAATTTTGGCGTGCGTTCAGAAACTTTTTCAAGCTCTGTTTTAGCGTATTGCATGTCGAGCACAATGGCTTGTTGCTTGATATTTTTCATCACCACATTGCTGACACGAATTTCCTCTACCACACCACCTCTACCGCGCATGGTTTTGATACGAATTCCGCGGTCAGTCCCATCAAAAACACAATTGCTAATCACTATTTTTCGCACATCGCCCGACATTTCACTGCCAATTACCACGCCACCATGGCCCGATTGCATGGTGCAATTGGTGATGGTATAATTTTCAGCTGGCACGCCCATGGCTCTTCCCGGGGCATCTTTCCCCGATTTTATGGTGATACAATCATCGCCTACGCTGATGTTACAATCCGAAATATGTACATTTTTGCACGATTCAGGATTAATCCCATCTGTATTCGGTGAATGTGGATTTTGAATATCCACGGCATGTACCGTCACGTTTTCACAAAACTCGGGATTTACGGTCCAAAAGGGAGAATTACGAATAGAAATACCTTCAATTAATACGTTCTTGCAATACATCGGCTGAATAAAAGGCGGACGAAGAAAGCCGCGCTTCATTTGCTTGGGTTCATCTGGTAATAAAATATCTTTATTCTGCTTATCAAATTCAAGCTGCCATTTGGTACGAGCAGTCCCTTCTTTGTATCCTTCTACAAAATCCCACCATTTTTTGCCATGCCCATCAATTATTCCTCGGCCTTTAATGGCGATATTTTCTGCTTTGTATGCATAAAAGAGCGGTGAAAAACTCGTCACATCTACCCCTTCATAGCGCGATTTTACCATGGGTAAATACTCATCGAAATTATCGCTAAAATGCAGTTCAGCACCCGCGTCAATAAGAATTGTAATATTACTTTTCAGGTGAATGGGTCCGGTTAAGTATTTACCCGGAGGAAAATAAATGGTTCCTCCGCCTACTTTTACCGCCTCATCAATAGCTTTTTTAATGGATGCAGTTGCAATTTTACTACTATCGTTTTTAGCTCCGTATTTAAGCACATTAAAATACTCTTGCGCCTGAATAGTGCCCGATAAAACCATTAGTACAACACTTAACAGCAGCGTTTTACCGAAAATTAACTTCTTATTCATTTCGTTCAATTCACTTAGTTTAAAGCAACTTTGATTGCTTTTAGATTTTTTCCTTGATAGATTTTTTTCCCGTCAGCAAATATTAAAAAGCCTTTCCCTTTTTGGTATTTTTTTCCGGTTTTATCCCAAACGATGCTCAGATTTTTGTTGTGGTACGAAATATTCTCTAAAATAAACCAATCCCACTTATTTTTTGGCAACAAAGGTGCTATTTCTAAAACCTCATCTGCACGCGGTTTTAGACCAATTAAATCGTTTATCACCAAATCGCAAAAAGTAGAATGGTTGTAGAAAGAACTTCTTGAGTTATCTCCTTTAAGCCATTCGCCCGTTTTCTCATCTTGGTATTCGCCAATATACGGTTGACCATTTTTGGTGTGTGATGCCGCATATTTTTTTAATTCGTCATAAAAAACGTTGGCATTCATCGCCCCTTTATTTTTATAATTCGTTAACAGATTAGCCAAACCCTTTAATGTCTGCGCACTGGCAAAAGGCCATAGTGCTCCATCCCATTCGCAGCTATGTCCGGTACCACGGGTTCTAAAAGTAGGGTTTCTTCTTTCTGCAGTTGTTAAGCCCCAAGGTGCATTAAAGCCTGCGGTATCCAACAGGGAATCCCATGCTTTTGCATGCGTTTTAGTGTCATCCGGTAGGTTAAAACACCATGGAATAAACCCAATAGCTTCGCGAACATTCGCCAATCCTCCCTTGGCTAGTTGCGTTTCAAAAAAATTACTTTTTGAATTCCACAAACTATCTTGTATAAATTTTTTAAGTGTGCTTGCTTTTTCTGAATATTTAGCCGTTAAGCTTGGTTCATTTAAAAGCGTTGCCATTTTGCTTAAAGCTAAGGCGTTTCCATACATGTACGCGTTAATAGAAGGACGACGATTTTGGTCTTTCCTTGAACCGCTAACCGATTCTTCCATGCCATCTTTTACATCAAACTGCCAAAACAAACCGTTTTTAAGTTGTCTTTCTTTCTCCCATTTCTCATAATCAGCATCCATGGCAGGTAAAAGGCTTTTTAAAAAAGTTGCATCTGGTTTTACCAAATACCGTTGATAAATGGCATCTTCTACCCAGCTGCTAAATTGATGAAAGCGTTGTTTCGATTGCCCAACATCCGCATGATAAAACCAATATGCAATATCTTCTTGTAGGTATTCTTGATTTTTTATCCAGCGTCCTTCATACAAATGATGCCCCAAAGCGCAGCTTAAGGAATTGTACTTCCCAGCGTGCTTTACGGGCTCAATAAACTCCGTGATGATAAATCCTTCAGGCGTTTTAACAATATGTTTTCTGAACGACCACCAACGGTAGTAATAGTTCTGCTCCAATACAGAATCAGGGCACTCAAACAAAGGTACATTTACCGCTAACCAATCGAAGGCCTGATTATTAGGCACAAAATTTTTCACTGCTTCGGTATCAATAGCATTGAAGTACTGTACATATTTAGCCAATTTTTGGGTCCCTAAAATTGCCTTTTCTTGTGCCCAAGACTTACTTGTAGCAAGCAATAGTAAAGCTATTGCTGTTTTTTTTATAAAACTTTTCATTATTCAAACAACCAATCAATATCACGTCCTCTGCCATCTAATCCGGCATTGAAGATTCTCATTTCTTCCTTTTCATTTATAAAGCCAAGCACCAGTGCTCTTCCTTTGCCTAAGGTCAAGGTATTTGTTCCAGCCGAAAAACTATACGCATGCACATTCAACGGAGCAAAACCTTCGGCTACCAATGCATTGGAAATTTTAATTTCTGCCTGCCCATAATTATTGGCACTGGCATCTATTTCCAATTGCGGTGGCAACAACGTTTTACCATCTTTTTGATTAAAATAACCAACCAACACTTTTACCGGCACTTTACTGGTAAAGGTAATACTTGTACCCGAGGCAATTTGATTTTTTGAAGCTAATTTTACGCCTTTCAATCCTTCTAAAACTTCGGTAAGTTCTTTTACTACAATAGTAGTATCCGAAAACAAAGAAGTATTTTTATGCAGCACATAGCTTTCCAAATTAGGGCTTACAATTTTAACATCGGCATTTTGGTAAGGTTTAATTTTAGTGACTGCTCCTGCTTTCAGCGATTTTAATGAATCGATACTGTTTTTAAAATGCGTTAATTCTTTTGTAAAAACAGGCACCATTTCTCTCCAGTGAATAAAGGTTTTGTCTACCCCTCTCATCGGGATTTTACGTTGCTTGGTTTGCATACTATTGGCATGCAGATAGGCGTTTTCTGTAAAACCAGCCAATTCTTTATAATAGTTTAAGCTTTTTTCTAAAAGTGGCAAGGCTTTTTCTAAATCGCTTACATCGTTCGAATATTTATACCGTAATACCCATAGCGCTGCTTTTACTTTTTCGGCATAAAAATTAGCCATGGCATTGTAGCAATACATATCGTTTTTAAGACGATTGAACTCTTCTGTATCTTTTGTTACGTTTTTTGCGGCTTCATTAATCGCTACCAAAGCTTTCTGTCCGTGCTCTACAACTTCTTTCGCAACTTGAACAGGTGTTTCGCCAATATGGCCTTGTTTTTTCCATTCTTTTTCGGCATATTCAATAATCATTTCACCTTCTGGCGCTTCCGATTCGTACATCAATGTAAAAACCCCATAGCGGAAAGGATTAATAAACTGCGTCATCAACATGCCTAATGTTAAGGTTTGTCTATTTCCGTCTGTAATTCCATATCTGCGCAATAGCTTGGGCGATATTTCACCGGATTCTTCGTATGCTTTTAAAATTTCTTTACCAGCGTTTAAATCTGTTCCATACTTGGCAGCCAGGGTATTTCCCCAGTAGTTTATTTCATCGGTTCTGTTGCGTTTCGAGTTCCAGGAATAACGGGCCCATTCTTTGTACCAAATCCAATCACGGTCTACCTCCAATTGTCTCGGGCTAATTTTATCCGGCGAATACGGCCAATCCCAATAATTGGTTTGTGGATATAAATGCAATCCTCTAGCGCCATAAATGGTGTCCATTGCCACTACCGATTTCTGAATAAAATCTGCCGAACCATATCTAAAAGGCTCCAAATTGGCTAAAATATGCACGTTTGAAATGTTTATACTGCCAATGGAGGCCAATTTACGGTTCAACTCTGCCCAAGCACCTCTTGGTGTATAGGTCGTTAAAGCTTCTCCATTAAATTTATTTTCGGTATAAAGATTATGGTATAAAGGCAAGGCTGCTTTCATTACACTTGGTGCATCTGTATCATGCGCCCGCAATACAATTGGCGGTTCCTCTTTAATTCCTGCGGCTTTTAAGCCATCTTTAACCCCTGGAATAATTGTTTTGGTAAACCAATCGATGTCATCTTGTCCAACTCCTTCCATCGCTTCGCCCAAGGCCACCATTAGGCCCACATTGGGATATTTCTCAACAAAAGCGGAAATCGATTTTTTGGTGTAATCCGCAATTAGCGGGATAATTGGTCGATTTCTATCTTGCGTTTTTAACCCATGTTTATCGGCAAATGGTTTAGGAATGATAATATTGTAAAACATTTGAATCACCCAAATTCCGCGTTTATCGGCCTCTGTGGTTAGAAATTTAAACATCTCTTCGTTGCGTTTAAAGGTCGCATCGTCTACTTCCACGGCATAAGGATATTCTTTCAATCGAATGAGCGATGAAAAAGGATGCCCATTCCAGAGATACAACGAATTGAAACGGTTTTCAACCATCATATCGAGGTACTTAATCCACAAATCTTTATCATAAAACCAAGGGAAGCTCTCCGGCGTATACGGATATTCGTATACATCGTGCCCGGGCAAATAATCTGTTTTTTGCAAACCTATACAGGTTCCGCGCAAAACCATTTGAGGTTTATCCAACACTGAAAGTTGCTTCGGAATGCCTTTTGCTTCGGTAATACGATTGCTTAATTCTAAACAACCATACAGCGCGCCCGAATCATCGGCTCCTATCACGTATATTTTATTTTTAAGTGTATAAATGGCAAAACCTTCTTTTCCTTGTTGCGCAGCTTTTTGACGCAAGGAATCGGCAATAAGCGAGTCGAATATTTTATCCGCGTAAAGGCCTATTACAATTCCAGAGGTAGCGTTCTTTACCTTATCTAAACGTTCAATACCCGATGAAATGGAAATTTGCTTTAAACTATTTTGCACTTTCATCGCCCCAAAATTTACGCGATTACTGGCTTTGGTACTGATTAGAATTTTTGAATTGGCTCTGGAAATCTTCTTGGCAGACGCTTGAAATTCAACAACAACTAGAAATAAAAAAAAAATAAAGGGTATACGGGTTTTCATTGGATGTGGTTCTTTATTAAGCTTTCAGCAGAAACTTAATGCACTTATCTGGTTAGTTCAACTGTTCAAAGTTAACAGATAAACCAAGGGTATTTCTCTAACATTTAGGCTAATTACTATACAATCTTAGCTTTCGTTAAAAACTGCAATAATTTAGTTACAAAACAATAAAATAAGGAAAATTCCTCTTATTAAATAACAAATTTGAACTAGTTTTAAGCTAAAAATATACAATATTATCCAGAAAGATTCAATTTACCTGATACGTATCGAAAAATTTGCAAAGGCAGGTAAAAATTAAAATACATTAAACGATTTATTTACCAATAAAGCTTCAAAAATTATCCGAAATGAAAATAAATTCAATATATTTCCCACATATTTCCTAAAAATACATTTTAACCAAAAATCATGTTTTCATTAACAAGTAAGAGAGCCGTAGTTACAGGAGGAGGTAGTGGCATTGGAAAAGCCATTGCAACTGTTTTAGCGAAGCAAGGAGCCGAAATTCACATTCTAGAATTAGGATTAGAAAATGCATCGGATGCATTAAATGAGATTAAAACTGCCGGAGGAGTTGCCTTTGCACATGCCTGCGATGTTTCTAATCACACCGATGTTGTAAAAGTGTTCAATGAAATTGGCCCTATTGATATTTTAATTAACAATGCCGGCATCGCACACATTGGTAAAGCCGACACCACATCGGAAGAAGATTTTGACCGTGTCATGCGCGTAAACGTTAAAGGCGTTTACAATTGTTTGTTTGCCGCTATTCCGCAAATGAAAGCAAATGGTGGCGGTGTTATCATTAACATGGCTTCTATTGCTGCTTTAATTGGTTTGGCCGACCGCTTCGTATATAGCGCTGCCAAAGGTGCTGTAAAAGCCATTACCATGAGTGTGGCTAAAGATTACTTAGCAGATAATATTCGTTGTAATTCCATTTCACCTGCACGCGTGCATACGCCTTTTGTGGATGGATTTTTACAAAAAAATTATCCGGATAACATCCCTGAAATGTTCGAGAAATTATCAAAATCACAGCCCATTGGCCGCATGGGTAAACCAGAGGAAATTGGTGCATTGGCACTTTATCTGTGTAGCGATGAAGCCGGATTTATTACCGGTGTAGATTATCCAATTGATGGTGGTTTTACCACTTTAAATACGTAAATTATCTTTATAAATATATTCAAATGAAATTAATACGATTTGGGGAAGCAGGGTTTGAAAAGCCCGGAGTAATTATTGATGAAAAATACTTCGATGTATCTTCATTAGTGGACGATTATAACGAAGCTTTTTTTGCTGGCGATGCACTTGAAAAATTGAAAGAAGCAGTTAAAACAGCTCAACTTCCAGAAGTAGATAAAAATGTACGCTTAGGTGCAGCAATGGCACGCCCTTCAAAAATTATTTGCGTGGGTTTAAACTATAAAGACCATGCTGCAGAAACCAATGCACCCATCCCTACAGAACCTATTTTATTTTTCAAAGCTACTTCAGCTATTGTAGGCCCTAATGATGATTTAATTATCCCTAAAAACAGTAAAAAAACAGATTGGGAAGTTGAATTAGCCATTGTTATTGGTAAAAAAGCTAGCTATGTTTCAGAAGAAAATGCCTACGAGCACATTGCTGGATATGTTTTACACAATGATTATAGCGAACGCGAATTTCAATTAGAACGCAATGGTCAGTGGGTAAAAGGAAAAAGTTCAGATACCTTTGCTCCGCTTGGTCCATTCATTGCTACGCAAGATGAAATTGCAGATGTACACAACCTTCGTTTGTGGTTAACTGTTAATGGCGAAAAATTACAAGATGGAAATACATCGAATCTTATTTTCAATATACCAACCATGATTTCGTACATCAGTCAGTTTATGACGCTTTTACCAGGTGATGTGATTACGACTGGTACTCCTGCAGGTGTTGGATTGGGTCAAAAACCTGAACCTTGGTACTTAAAAGCGGGTGATGTGGTAGAATTGGGTATTGATGGTCTAGGAACCAGCAAGCAAGTAGTAAAAGCCTTTAGCGAAGCTTAAACATGAAAAGACATTGCTTCGCATTGGATTTAATTGATGATACACAACTCATCAACGAATATAAGGCATATCACGCAGCGGTTTGGCCCGAAATAAAAGAAAGCATCATTTCTTCTGGAATTGAAGACATGGAAATTTATTTACTCGGAAACCGTCTTTTTATGATTATGGATGTAAGTGAATCCTTTTCATTTGAAGCAAAAGCGAATGCCGACCTTTCCAATCCGAAAGTACAGGAATGGGAAACACTTATGTGGAAGTATCAACAAGCTTTGCCAATGGCAAAACCAGGAGAAAAGTGGTTATTGATGGATAAAATTTTTAAACTTTAACGATAGCGTATGATAGACACACACGTACATTTTTGGAATTATGACCCGATTCGAGATAATTGGATTACCGATGAAATGGGAGCTATATGTAAAAACTTTAGCCCTAAGAACTTAAGTAGGGTTTATAATGAATTACAAATAGAGGGCTGTGTGGCTGTCCAGGCAAATCAAAGTGAAATTGAAAATCGTTTTTTATTAGGGCTTGCTGAACAAAGTGATTTAATTAAAGGCATTGTTGGATGGATAGATTTTCTAAATCCTGAAATAGAACAACGTTTAAATTATTGGAGCTTTTACAAAAAAATTAAAGGATGGCGCCATGTACTACAAGCTGAAAACGAGCAATTTATTTTAAACAGACATTTTATCAGCGGCTTAAAAGCCTTAAAAAAACATCAGTATACATACGATTTATTGTGCTATCACAATCAGCTAAAACACATTATTAAAATGGTTGATCAGGTTCCTGATCAACCATTTGTACTCGACCATTGCGGCAAACCCAACATTAAAAGTGGGGATATCAAAAATTGGAAGGTACATATTAAAACCCTCTCCGAAAATCCAAATGTACTATGTAAAATTTCCGGATTACTATGCGAAGCCGATTGGCGAAACTGGAAAGAATCGGAAATGTTCACCTGCTTTGACACCGTTTTTGAATGTTTCGGTGCAGAAAGAGTCATGTATGGTAGCGATTGGCCGGTAATGCTTGTGAGCAGACCGTACCACGATTGGTTTAATCTCATAGCCAAATACATGCAGGGATTTACCCAAAAAGAAAAAAACAAAGTCTTTAGCGAAAATGCTAAAAACTTTTACAGCTTAAATATGGTAGAAAACGACGATAGTGATGATTAATAGAAATTTGCTTTTTTTAGCTATAAAGCACAGCTCCTACTTTTAGCAGCCCTTGTGCCCAAGTTAAATCAATACTGCTCGTTTTTATTTTACGCACCCTCATTTCGCAAAGCCTTTGGTACATTTGCTCCTTTAGCTCATAAGACAAGTAATTGCGTTTGCAAAACAAAAAACAGTCGTCTTTTATCCTAAACAAACCAAAGTCCTGCTCATTAAACACGTAATAATCAGACGGCAGTGTTATTGGAGCCTTATACGTAAGCTCTTTCACATGTAACCATTTGTGCAAGTATATCCAACATTCCCATTGATCTGGGTATTTTTTTAATAGGACCGAAAAATAATCATAAGCAGCTTGCATAAGTCTTTTTTCTTCAATAGCTCGTAAATTTTGTTGTTGGGGATATAAAGGCTCAAAAAAATCCATACAAATTATTTTTTTTTCGTTGCGATAGGCTAAAGCACCAATCAAA
Source organism: Pedobacter paludisoli (assembly GCF_052344095.1). Taxonomy (GTDB): domain Bacteria; phylum Bacteroidota; class Bacteroidia; order Sphingobacteriales; family Sphingobacteriaceae; genus Pedobacter. Next base: position 1,616,558 of record NZ_CP179926.1, read on the forward strand.
GGTGCAGCACTCCAGTAGCTCAATAGTGCAGCCCCTGAGCGAACGGCAATACGCTTCGCTAAAAAATGAATGCTTGTTAACCGATCATTTTCCTTTTTTGTACCCACGTTTCCATCAATATACATAAGCAAATGTTTGCCATTTTTTAAGGCTCTTAACATTTTTACTGCCGCATTTGGCTCATCGGCTTCGATATAATATAAATCAATATCGCCGTAGGCGCTTGTTTGGCGTTCAGCCATTTCTAAAAAATGACCTAAATTTTCATCTAACGTTCGGCGTGAAGCAATAAAGGAATAGGCCAACTTATTTTTTGCCAACCAATGATTTATGAGATGCATCGATCCCAAATGAAATGAATAAATAATAGAGGGACATTGCTTGAGTTGTTGCAAAATTGAATTCACATTTGCACCAAATTGTACGCTATCTAAAATTCGATTGTACTTGCCTTCAACAATGCTTCGCTCGCGATGGATTAAGATTGATTTTGTAATGGATAAATGGTTGGTATAAGGTATTTCAGGAATAAAATTCCCCAAATTAGCACTCACAAAGCATTCGGTTTTAGTGAAGGTTTCCGCATCTAGCAGTGCTCCTGTATCTAGCTTTTCCTCTATGCGTTGTAATGCAGCCTTGTACTCATTAAAATCCATTAAGCCAATTGCTTATGTCCACGCTTTGTAGAAAGAAAGTTTCGCTTAAAAAACTTAACTATTCCAAAAAAATGTACTCCTAAAAAGAAAAGCGTACTCAATAAACCAACACAACAAACTACAAGTCCCAAAATCTGCCGCACATTCTCCTTATATTCAGCATTTTGAAGTAAAAAAACAATTTGCCTCCCACTAAAAACGATGTATCCATAAATAGAAAAGTACACATAAACCCAAAAAAGCATTTTTAACAAAGCATAGAGTGTAACGCATTTTTGTTCGCTGGTTTTTGCCTTAAACAGTTGCTTTGGGGCAAAAAGTACGTTTCTAATGGCTTTTTCTGCTTTTAATGTTAGGTTAGGAATATTTAAGGTATCGCTTAAAATCCAATATCCATCGTATCTAAAAAAAGGAATTAATGAAAACAACATGCTAAAGGTATTGGCAATAATTAATTCGAACACAAAGCCTACAGTATCGTTTAGAAAGAAAAAAAATATGAGAAAAATATTAACTATTAGTTGAAAATATATCCCCCCCAAGTTTACCGTGTTCCTTTTAACAAAGTCAAGTTCCCAAATTTTAGAAACATTGGTATAGAATACCGGAAATACAAAATAGAACCCAAAACCAATTTCTTTAGGTTTTATGCCAAAATAAGTACTGGCCGATGCATGACCTAATTCGTGAATAAGAATGATTCCTGTAAAGAGAATGTATGAAATGAGGATGTCGCTTACTTGTAACTTATCTAAAGCGGCATTATGAATGGCTACTACACTAAATAACTCATTATAATAGAAAAAATAAATACTCGTAAAAATACCAATTAAAAAAACTGCATAAAATAAATACCTATTAAATAGATTAGCGAGTACTAAATAAAGTTTTGATAACTTTCCTTCTTTAACGATGGTACATTTGTAATGTAAAAAATCAGGTTGTGCTTCTTTTGGTTTAATATTGGTGAGTTTATTAAAAATAGCTTCAAGAGCATTGTCTACAAAAGCGGTATCAATAGCTATTTCAGTATATTTATTTTTCATCTGATCCGCTATTTCTGCTGAAGATTTATTCTCTTGATAATTTTTCAGGATATCAAACATCACGTCCGAAATCAAGAAACTAATTTGATCCTTAATTAGTAAGAATCTGTTTTGTTTTAGATCAGATTGTAAGGTAAAATTATCCATCAATTTTAATTATTAATTTAAAAAGCTGTCGAAAAATTTTTCGACAGCTTATACTACTTATTCTTAGAAAGAAACTTTGTATCCTACTGAACCTGTAAATCCACCATCATAGCCGATTTCTACAGAAACTTCTCTATCTTTAGCTACCGCTAATTCTAATCTTGGTTCTAATTGTTCCATTGAAATTACTCTTTCAAATTGAGCTAAATTTTCATTTTTCATAACTTTTGTTTTTTAAATTAAATCCTACTCTATTTAAGGTTCTCGGGTACCCTTATTCGCCGGCCATTGAATTTCTTATATATCTTAATTTTTATATGCGTTTACTGTATAACCCAGTTTGCGCATTTCGCTTATAACGTTAAAACCTGAATTAAAGGCATTTGCCATATCTAAGGTGATTAGTATGCCTCCGCTTTTAATTACGGCATCCATTTTCTTAACCAATTGGCTTATCCGTTTTTCTTCCAAATCAGCATTCTGAAAACGAGAATTTAAGAAATGGCTACTTTTATATAGTTGCTCAATTTCAGCTAGATTTTCTGTTTTATACAGCGCTGCCTTCTTTTTAATTTCTTGGGTTACTTTTGCTTGATTACTTAATAGATGTTCAATTTCTGCAATGTAATAGGCACTTCCGTATCCATTTAACAGATCAAATGCCTCTGTTAATGAAAAAATAGCATCTACTTTATAACTGTGTTGATCGGCATACTCTCTAAAAAGATCTTCAGTATAATTTGCTTTATTACACTCGGGCGTAAAAGCTTTAGAGAGGATATTATAAATCATTAAAGAATTAAATTGATTTAGCAATTTTTCACTAATCTTTTCTTCTTCCATGATACTTTTTAACCGTAAATAATTTTTTGCTGAAATCAATTTACGAATAGACTGTTCCCCATTTTTCAAATACGCGTATTTTTGAGCTTGCTCTCTATATGCAGGATTGTTAATACCTGTTTCTGTATAATAGTGTGTAATGCTGTTTCTTAAGCCCGACATTTTTTCTAACAAAGAAGGTGTTGATTCACAAATGCTCGGCGTGGTAAAAACCATATATGAGCTCCCCTTTATTCCGTTTCCGGAAACCTCCCATAAAAGGGAATTTGATTTAGTATCTAAACTTTGTGCTTCGGTTTTTGTAAATAGGCTTATCATTAGCAATATCAGTAAATAATGTTTTTTCATATTTTTATTCATATTAAATTCTCTTCTCTAAATCGTCGAAATTTTTTGCTTTATTCTTGCTCGATTTTTTCTTCTTACTTCCAAAATTCCATGTAAATCCAAGAGTGGCATACCTACTTTCCACCTTTTCTCGAGCGGTGATGACCATTCCTAAATAATCCGTTGTTCTACGCGTAACATTTGAGTTCAACAAATCTGTTAGATTGGCACTTATAACATATTTATTATCAGAAAAACCCTTCCTTACACCAATATTAATTATGTTAAATCCTTTTTCTTTATAAATACCTGAAGCATAAGGTCCGCGACTTTTGTAAATGAGTTCAAACTTCCAATTATTTTTAAATTCGAAGTAATTATCTAATTGGGTTAAATAAGACCATGTTTTGTTGATGGTTATTTGTGTATCAACGGCCGTATTAAATTTATAAAAACCAAACCCTCCACTTAAATTAAAGCTCCACCATTTGGCAATTTTATAGGGTACATTTGCGTACAAGTAAAAAAGCTCTGCTTTAGGTAAATTATTATAGGTTGAATAAATTCCATTATCAAAATCATTTTGTAGGTAAACAGGAGCAATTACATTTTTGGTTTGGGTGTAGCTCACACCAAAATTAAAGGCCTGTTTATACGTATATGCAAACTCCATATCGTGCTTTATTTGGGGCAAAATATCTAGATTTCCGCTGGTAGAAAAATAGGGATTAATGAAATTTTTGAATGGATTAACCACATTAAAACCAAAGCGATCGATGCTTTTGCGGTAATTTGCATTTAATACACTATTGGCCGACAAGGCATATTCTACCCCAATTGTGGGAAACAAATTTTGACTGTTTCGTTTCGACCTTAAATCACTTGTAATAAGGTGGCTATTGAGCTTCATTTGTTCTACTCGGAGTCCCAAATTAAGATCCACTTTTTGCAAGAAAGTTGTATTCCAGTTTATGTAACCCGCTAAAATATTCTCTTTATAATTGAAATTATACGACCTATCTTTATCTACCTCGTAACTATCCATTATCAAGCGTTGCCAAACAGGGTTATTAGTGGTATTGGTAAACTGAGCCTTTATCCCCATTTCAATTTTGCCTATTACCAATGGCTGTGTATAATCTACCGCATATACATGGGTAAATATAGCAGCAGGTTGGGTTGCTTTTAAGAATTGATTGGCTGCATTGCCATAGGTATCATCCACTACAATAACATCGTTCCAGCTTTTATCTTGGTTTAAAACGTCGGCATTGATGGCTAATTTTTTCCCAAGCGAATCTAGTTTAATTTCGGCGTAGGCATTAAAATAAGGGCTAAAAATAGTCACATCGCTTTGCGTATTAGTTAAAGCTGATGCTGTTTTATCAAGTCCTGAATAAGCATCTACAACACTTTCTACTTGGCGCAACCCATTGTTTAAAAAACCCCTACCTTGTAAACCTATTGTTAGTGAATTGTTCACTTCATAATCAAGCCCTACTCGCAAATTCTGTATGTTTCTACGCCTGGTTTCATAATCATCTGTTACTATTTTGGTATCGGGTTGATAAAACGTGGTCCGATCAGTGCTGTAATATTGCTTGTTTATGTTCAAATTATAGGAGCTATAAAAATTCAGCTTTTCGCTGCCATAATTCAAGGTGATCCCCTCCTCTTGCCTAAAAAACCGGCCAGTACCTAAAGCTCCGGTGAGTGTCCCACTTATGCCGTACTTATTATTCACCTTTAGTACAATGTTAATTACACTGCCACCATCGCTATCATATTTGGCCGAAGGATTTGGAATTGCTTCTATTTTTGCCAATTGATTAGCGGGCATGGCTTCCAAAAACATCCTCAGTGCTTCGCCCCTAAGGTTGCTAGGTCTTCCGTTTATTAAAACATTTACCGTTTTCGACCTAAACGTTAAACGCTCGTTTTGCTCGCTTAGCCCCGGTGTACGCATTAAAACGGTATAAGCAGAATTGCCAACTGCCAAGGGGCTATTTGCAACATCTAAGATTAATTTCCCTTTAGAAAACGTAATAAAAGGCTCTTTTTTTTCTCCTTGTATGATTACATCCTTAAGCTCTTCTCGCACAGGCAACAAAGCAATTTTAATAAAAGTAGGTTTTAGGCTTTCTGTTGACAAAACCAGTGTATCCGAACTAGAGCGATATCCTACAAAATTAACTTTAAGCACATAGGTGCCTAATGGAAGGTTTTTATAAGCAAAATCGCCATTTGAGTTTGTTAATTCCCTATAAATTTTATTAGTTGTAAAATTTTCTATCATTACGGTAGCTCCGTTTAAACTTTTTAATGTTTCTTTTGAAAAAACAAATCCACTTATACTATTTTCGTTCTTTTGAGCATTACTACTTCTAATAAAGAATACAAAAAATAACACAAAAAAAACTAACTTAAAATGCATTCAAAAATACTAACTAGTGTATATGTATACCGACAATTTATAATCATTTTTTTAATTTAAAAAATCAAAAAGGGATGAACTTAAGATGTAGGTGCTTTCACTATATATTCGCGACAAAGTAATTAACATCGCAATTAGGAACAATCTGAAGACAGATCAATAAACCGTAGTAAATCTTTTAATGTAATGGTAAAAGATATTTCTACTTGATTTTGTAAGTGTATTTTTTTTTGCCTACGATCAATTTTTGAGATCGCATTTCGATTGATAATATATTGCTGGCTAACTCTAATAAAATTATTTAGCATCAATTTTTGGGCGAGTTGCCCTAAAGACTTTGCTAAAATGTAATGTTGATCACCTTTAGCATAAATATGACTATATCCCCCGTCAGACATGCAATAGATAATATCATGATAATCTACAAGATGGATAAAATCACAATTTGAAATAATTAGTTTGCTACTATTTAATGTTTTATCAATCATCAGAATAGAAATTCAATCAAAAATACATGCATGTTTATACAAAACAGTGAATGTGATTAAACTCTCTAACAATAGAGAAATCTAGCGATAACAATAAGGAATATTCTTTATGTCTTAGTTTAGAGAAAAGCGGTAAAGCTTAATAAAGAATACAATATAAACTTACACTTTTAATTAACAACATCAAATAGTCCAGAAATAAAATCATGTTCTATTAATATAAAATTTACATCAATTTATTTCTTGATTCTATTTGGGATATGATTTGGCACTAAAATAAAAGCCTATTAATAAGCGCTTGTGAAAACAAATGAAATAAATACGTGGCATACCAACAAGCACTTTGTTTACCAATCAATAGTGAAAGTGAAAGACAAGATTCTACATCCGATCTCAACCAATAAAAAACAGCATCGTATAAAACACAGCTTGGAAATTTCCATTTCCAAACATACATTCCTCTTAAAGCATTGAATTCTTAGAAATTCAATGCTTTCTTCAATAAAAAGATGGTCATGGTTCTAGCACCGTGTGCTCCTAAAACCAAGGATTGCTCAATATCTGCCGTTTTTGAAGGACCTGCTATAAATGTTCCAAAACCATAGTCGTTATCGGGCATTTTTTGATACGCATCGTGCATGGTCGCAACAATCTCAGATTCATCCACTAGCATGGCTAAATTTTGGGTAATAAACGGCAATACACGGTGTCCCATTTTATCTTCCGTAATCCACACGGCTCCATTCTCAGCCACGGCAAAATGCGTAGCAAAAACCGCAAATTCGGTATCTGCAAATTCGTGGGGATCTTCTTCTCCGGTAAAAGGAACATAAAAATCTAACGCTTCAATCGGCGTAATTTTTCTATCCGTCACTTTAAAATGTTCCGCAGCATACAAATTAATATCCTCAATTTGTTGGATAGGAATTACCCTTCCGCCAATTAGCGTAATCATTTGAATAAATTTCTCTGTAATCGCTTCTCTCGTTGGAGAATCGAATTGCAAATCAGCAGGCAGTGCGGTTGCTTGAGGTTGACTTTTTAAAACGGCGTTTAATATTTGCTCTCTGCTCATTAGTTATGTATTTATTGCCCTATATAGTTTGGTTTATTGAGTTTTAAATTTAAGCGCCTATTTATTTCGTTTGTACCATTCAGAGAACGACTCTTTTGGTGGCGTTGGCATTTCGCGGTTTTTATACCATAAGTTCATTGAATTATTAACCGTAAAGGGTGCATTTTTCAATGTCCAACGGCCAATTTTACCGGCCAGTTTAAAGCGTGTTGGCGATGACAATGTAAAGTCCATCACTTTCATGGCTACCGTTTTTGTTGCAGGCGAATAGCCTTCCTTCACAATTTCTTGACGCCATTGATACAACTGCTCGTGAATGTTAATTTTTACTGGGCACACGTTACTACATGAACCACACAAAGTGGATGCAAATGGTAAATCTGCATTTTCCTTCATATCCAAATTTGGCGCTAAAATAGAACCAATTGGTCCGGCAACAGCACTGTGGTAACTATGACCTCCGCTTCGGCGATAAACCGGACAGGTATTCATACAAGCACCACAACGAATGCATTTGAGTGAGTTCCGAAAACTTTCTCTACCCAATTGTACGCTACGTCCGTTGTCAACCAGCACAATGTGCATCTCCTGCCCTTTTCTTGGCTTTTTAAAATGACTTGAATACGTGGTAATAGGCTGTCCTGTAGCACTTCGGGTAAGTAAGCGTAAGAAAACACTTAAATGTTTTTTCTGAGGGATTAACTTCTCAATACCCATGCAGGCGATGTGAATTTCGGCTAAATGAGCGCCCATGTCGGCATTACCTTCATTGGTACATACCACAAATTCGCCCGTTTCTGCCACCGCAAAATTTACACCGGTTAAAGCCGAGCGGCGGGTTAAAAAAGTTTCACGCAAATGAATCCGAGCCGTTTCTGTTAAAATTTGAGGATCAGAGATTCCTGCTTCTACGCCTAAATTTTCGTGAAAAATTTGACCAATTTCTTCTTTCTTTTTATGAATACACGGCAAAACGATGTGACTTGGCGGTTCTTTGGCCAATTGCACAATGCGCTCGCCCAAATCTGAATCAATTACATCAACCCCGTTTTTCTCTAAATAATCATTTAAATGGCATTCTTCGGTCAACATCGACTTACTTTTTACCATCTGCGTAATGCCCTTACTTTGGAGTAAGCCCAATACAATTTTATTGTGTTCTTCCGCGTTTGCGGCCCAATGCACTTTTATACCGTTTGCAAGGGCATTTTTTTCAAACTCAAGTAAGTAACCGTTCAGATTTGAAAGGGTATTGTGTTTGATTTGCGAAGCCGTTTCACGCAACAATTCCCATTCAGAAATACCGTGAGCGGCTTTATCACGCTTCGCACGAATCCACCAAAGGGTATCGTCGTGCCAATTTACGCGTGCTTCATCTTTATTAAAAATATCCGATAACTCGGGATGTTTCATGTGTTTTGTATTATTCTCCATCACCCGCATTTAAAATTTCAGCAATATGCAACACTTTCACGTTGCTTTTCTTACGCTTTAAAATGCCTTCCATGTGCATTAAGCAACTCATATCTCCAGCGGTAATGTATTCCGCTCCGTTCATGATGTGGTCTTCTACCCGATCTTTTCCCATTTTCACCGATACGGCTTCTTCTGCAACACAAAAAGTACCGCCAAAACCGCAGCATTCATCCGGACGGGTTAGCTCAACCATTTCCAATCCTTCTACTTGATTTAACAGCTGCAAAGGTTTAGAAAAGGGTTTATCCACCAATTCGGTCATCGATGCCAAATGCAAGCCTCTTTGTCCGTGGCAGCTTTGATGTAAACCAACTTTATGGGGGAATTTAGCTGAAAGCTTATCCACCTTAAGTATATCAGTTAAAAACTCAACCAATTCATACACATGCGTTCGGATTTTTTTTGCATCCTCTTCGCGTGCATCATCGTGCAAATGGTCTTTAATATGAAGGGTGCAACTTCCTGATGGAGAAACAATGTAATCGAACTCAGCGAAATTCTCGATGAATAATTTATTACAATTACCTGTTAAATGCTCGTATCCGGAGTTAGCCATTGGCTGACCGCAACACGTTTGATTTTCAGGATAATACACATCAACACCTAATTTCTGAAGCAACTTTAACGTTGCTATGGCCGCATTAGGATAAAATTGATCAACGTAACAAGGGACAAATAAACCTACTTTCATTCTGAACAAAATAAAGCCAAATCTACGTTATTGAACCGAAAAATTAACATTGAAACAAATCTATTTTGGTTAGCGGCATCGAGTACGAATCTAAGCGCTACATCATTTTAAACTGTTATGTACAGTCATGCTTTCTTAAAAAAAGTCATATTTCTCAGGGTTTTAGCGTTAAAATTTTCTTAAAAAAATGATAATTAAAGTATAAAACATGCGTTCTTGTGTTAGCACCAACCCGTTTTAAAATGCGTTATTCCTGTTTGTTGTTTTTCTTGGTCTATTCTTTCATCGGCTTTGCTCAAAAAAAATTCATTTTCCCTAAAATCCAGAAACAGGGCAAAACACTTAACGATTTTATCCCACAAGACTGGATCCTTCTTCAACGTGCCGAAGGCGATTTAAACCAGGACAACCAGAACGATTTCGCTTTTATCCTTGAGTACAAACAAAGCATCAGCGAAAGCCGTGCGTATGGAGATAATTCATCGAAAATTGTCAATGAAGTTCAAAAGCCCCGCATTTTAGTTATTGCGCTAAAAGACAAAACAAAAGCGCATTACATCATCAGTATGCAGAGCAACGACTTTATTTTACGCGAAAGTGAAGGTGGCAAATTGGGCGATCCTTTGGAAGCCCTGCTCATCAAAGAGCACAGTCTATATTTACAATTTAAAGGCGGTAGCGAATGGCGTTGGCAAAGTGGATATACGTTTAAGCTAAGTAAAAACGAATGGCAATTGTGTAACGCTATGCAAATTTATTACAACCACAACAGCGGTGAAATGACCGAACGCTATTACGATTTTGAAGAAAGGCAGCTGTACTCCACCTACGGAAATGTATATCAGCGGAACATTGCCAACGTCAAAACCAGTGAAGTACTCTTTTTTAATGGCATGCGCACCTTTGAGACGTTTAAAAAACCCTGGGCTTGGGAAATCATTCCCGATGTTTATTTATAAGTCATAGCATTCTTTGATAGCGATAACACGCATACTAGAATACTCGAAAAACACAAACGTATATTAATTCTACACAATTTTTGCATTCCTTTCTGTAGCAATAATATCTTTGTAACAAAGACACCCATTTCATGCAACAAATTAAAAACATCATTTTCGACTACGGAAACGTTCTCTTTGATATCGATTTTAGAATAGCACAAGCATCTTTTCAAAAATTAGGCATTGCCGATGTAGAAACTTTCTTTGCCCATAAAGCACATCATGCATTATTTGACGATTTTGAAACCGGCGCCATTACTCCGGCAGAATTTAGAGCCGGTATTCGCGCGGCAGCAAACAAACCCGAACTAAGCGACCAACAAATTGATGATGCCTGGAACAGCTTGCTTATTGGCACGCATGCCCAAAACCATGCCATGTTGTTGAGCATTAAGGATAAATACCGCACCTTTCTTTTAAGCAATAACAATGAAATTCATTACAACTGGATTATTGATTATTTAATGAAAAATTTCGACTTACCTAATTTGGATAATCATTTTGAGAAAGCTTACTTCTCGCAACACATGAAATTGCGTAAGCCACATGTGCCCATTTTTGAGCAAGTAATCAAAGAAAACAACTTAAATCCGGCTGAAACATTGTTTATTGATGATAGTCCGCAACATATTGAAGGAGCCAAAAAAGCAGGATTACATACGCTTTTAATGACTGAAAAACCTGAGAAACTCACTGAATTCTTACAAGAAAAGGGAATTCTTTAAAAGATAATCCGAAGGCGACAGATTTTCATTTTGTCGCCTTCTTATTTTTATTCAACCCATTACAAAGCATGCTCTATCAGTCCACCTGACTTCAGCACGTCTAGAATGGCGGGATAAGTATTTTTTAACACGGGAACCAAATGATTTTTATCGAGCCAAACCGCCTTTTCAATTCCTTCTTCTTTTTGCGGAACCAATTTCGGTTGGCCTTTAACTTTCATCTTATACCAATTTGTTTTTTTCAGGACTAATTTGGTTCCCATGGTGTACACATGGTAGGTTTTACAGAGTTTTTCTTCGCGTTTTAATACTCTTATACCGCATTCCTCCTCTACCTCGCGTACCGCAGCTTCTTTCATTTTTTCATCGTCTTCTAGTTTGCCTTTTGGCAAATCCCACTTCTTATTTCGATAAATAAATAGAAAATTTCCGTTGGCACTTTCCACCAATCCGCCGGCTGCTTTTATTGTAATACAACCTCTTTTTAGCTTTTGAAATGTTTCCCTCGGGGTTTTGGATAAGAAAATGTAGCTTTTTTTTGACCCATTTTTCAGTTTTTTGTAAAAAGTAAATAAATCAAAATCTTGAATTTCAAGCTGTTGCATTTTTTCCACCTGTTGTGGGAGCTCATCTGCAACAAAGAGGGTATTATCGTTGATATAAATTCTGTAATTTTGCGCCATGTACAATAAAAGTGATATAGAACTAAAGGTAGCTGAATTTTTGTTACAAATTAAAGCAATTAAATTACAACCTAATAATCCTTTTACTTGGGCGTCTGGTTGGAAATCGCCAATTTATTGCGATAACCGAATCACCCTTTCACATCCCCAAGTTAGAACGTTCATCCGCCAAAAGCTGGCACAACTGATTCAAGAAGAATTTGGGGTGATTGATGTAATTGCCGGTGTGGCAACTGCGGGCATCCCTCAAGGTGTTTTAGTTGCGCAGGAATTGGGTTTACCGTTTATTTATGTTCGTTCAAAAGCGAAAGAGCATGGTACCGGAAGCTTAATTGAAGGCGAAGTAATTGAAGGTCAACGCGTGGTTGTGATTGAAGATTTAATTTCGACCGGAAAAAGCAGCTTACAGGCTGTAGAAGCCCTTCGTACTGCTGGTTTATCGGTTGTGGGCTTGGCGGCTATTTTTACGTATGGCTTTGAAAAAGCAGATGAAAATTTCGCTGCTGCTAAGTGCCGTTTCCAAACGTTATCGAATTACTCAGCTTTAATTGATTATGCGGCAGAGCATAGTATCATCGCTAAAAGTGAGATGGAATTATTAAGCAAATGGCGTTTAAACCCTGCTGAATGGGGTAAAGACGAAGTTGTAAATCCATAATTAAAATTATTTTAATATACTTGTCCAAAAAAAGTATACATGACAATTATAGATAGCGCAGTCGAAATTAACTTACCTGTTGAAAAGGTATATTCTTTTCTCTCAAACATGAATAATCACAAGGATTTGATGCCAGAGAATATTTACAACTGGACATCAACCGAAGATGAAGCAAGTTTTACCATACAAAACATGGCCAAATTAGCGGTTAAAATTTCAAGTAGAATTGAAAACGAAGAGCTAATTGCCATCCCTACAGAAAAAGCTCCTTTCGAGATTGAGCTTAAATGGACTGTTAAGGATAATGGAAATGGCACTACTACGGCAAAACACACCGTTTCGGCTGATTTAAACATGATGATGAAAATGTTAGCTTCAGGTCCGCTTCAAAAATTAGTGGATCATCAAACCCAAAAATTGAAAGAAATTTTAGGCTAAAATTTCTGAATAGTTATAGAAAAGACCAAGCAAATGTTTGGTCTTTTTTGTTTAAATGTATTTTTGAAATTGAACGTGGTAGAATTTCACAGAGGGCGTAGAGCTTTTTATTGTTAATTGCTTAACAAATTCAATCATTTGCTTTCATCCTCGAGTGCAGCAAAGGATCTCAATGATGAATGCTGGTTAAACTAAAAGATTTTTCTAGAGCAAAAACACGTTTATATGCTATTTAGCTCACATAAAAAAGGAGAAGCACATTTTTTAAATGTCTTCTCCTTCCCTTTTAATTTATCAATTAAATTTCGCTTATCTACCGTCAGATTTCATTTTTCGCAAAACATTATCTACGCTTAAACTAGAGCCCTCAGCTGGAGGAAAATCTTTAAATGACTCTAAAAATTTAGCAACAACAGACTGAGCAGGAACCATAGTCCACATTTGTGATCCTTGCCATCTTAAGTACATATCCGAATCTAACGAACGCTCGTAAGGGTCCATTCGAAGATTGATAATTTTAGGCCAACTTGGCGTTGTTACATATGCATCCCATAACGCGCCTTGCGTTAACTTAAAATTTAATTTCCAATCGCCATAACGAACTGCATTTAAGCTACCATGCGCATCGAAATAGAAAATTTCTTTACGTTTAGCATTTTTAGGATCGTTTGTAGTAATAAGATCAAGTTGATTGTATCCATCCAAATGAACTTTAAACCCATTGTGACCTGTAAGTAATTTTTCTTTTAGGTCGGTTTGTCCAGCAGCCGCTAAAAATGTTGGCATCCAATCCGTATGATCAATAATGTTATTATTTACGGTACCTGCAGGAATATGCCCTGGCCATCTGATCGCTAAAGGTACACGGAAACCACCTTCCCAAGTAGTTCCTTTTTCTCCTTTAAAGGCAGTAATACCGCCCTGAGGCCATGAGCTCACCTCAGTACCATTATCCGTTGTAAACATGATAATTGTATTGTCAGCAATCCCCAAATCGTCTATTTCCTTTAAAATAACACCTACTTGATTATCCAATTCCATTAAAGCATCTTCATATGGACCATATCCAGAAATTCCGTCCATTTTATCGTTCATATGAATCCATACGTGATTTCTAGTTGAATTATGCCATAAAAAGAATGGTTTATTTTCTTTTACCGATTCACGCATTTTTGCAACTGTATGGTTAGTTAAGTCATATTCGATATCTTCCATACGTTTTGGAGTTAATGGCCCCGTATCTTGCACACGTTGTTTTCCTACAACGCCCCATCTATTTTGATCGGTCGCATCGTTGCTTGTAGTAGCCCAAGATTCTAAAACACCTCTAGGACCAAACATCTCTTTAAATTTAGGATCTTTTGGATATTGATTATCAAAAGGTTCTTCCTCTGCATTTAAATGATATAAGTTTCCATAAAAGTAATCGAATCCATGAACGGTTGGTAGATACTCATTTCTATCACCAAGGTGATTTTTACCTATTTGATAAGTATTATAACCTAAGGGTTTTAACATATCGGCAATGGTTGCATCGGTTTTACGAATACCATGCTTTGCACCAGGCATTCCGATTGTCAATAAACCAGTTCTAAACGAATGTTGCCCCGTGATAAATGCTGCCCTTCCTGCAGTACAAGAATTTTGAGCATATGCATCGGTAAAAATCATTCCTTCTTTTGCAATCCTGTCAATATTTGGAGTTTTCACACCAAATAAACCCCTGTTGTAGGCTCCAATGGTTTCGGTTGAAATATCATCCCCAAAAATAACCACAATGTTCGGTTTTTTTTGTGCAAATGCTGTCCCAAGCATCAGTAACAACCCTAAGGTAAGGTTGGTTTTTTTCATAGTATATATATTAAGGTTAATAATTATTAATTCAAATTGAATTTAAACCAAAATAGCCCCGCGAAAATGTCCATTCGCGCTGCATTTTATATCTATCGAAACCTTAGGATGTGATTTGTATTTTTGGGGAGAGCGCAAATATAGAATTTTCTTTTAAGAAATACATGAAAAGAGTCTCAAATTAAATTTAAACGACTCTATACATGCGCCCATAGAAGCGATTTCTGAATAGTTATAGAAAGACCAAATATATCCTTGTTCTTTTTTGTGTAAATGTATTTCTGAAATTGAACACGATTGAAAGTTAGTACACTGTTTTATGCTTTCTCTTTTTACCAGGAAGCACACCAAGCATTTTCACAGAGGGAGTTGAGAGTTTTTTTTGCTCTGACAGTAAATACTAAAATCCGTGTAATTTTCGAGCGCAGCGAAGGATTTCAAAAGATGAATACTGGTTAAAGATGATTGATTATAAGATTGGAAGAGCAATATTTTTTTTTGATCAACAAACCTTAAAGAATTCCTTATAGGAGATTCCTCCTTCGCCTGCATGACAAAGAATTTTTTGAGTAATATGCTATTAAAGCAACCGTTCAAAAAGCAGCCATCAACCGAAGTACACCCGTTAATTCCAGTAGCAAGAGAAAACAAAAAGCAGGACTCCTGTTACCAAGTAACACAGAACCCTGCTTTTCTCAAAAACATTTAACAGTATTTTATTTACTGAATTTGTAGGTAGTAGATGTTTTGTACACTTCGCCTGGTTTTAACACCGTTGATGCGAAATTTGCATGGTTTGGCGCATCTGGAAAATGTTGTGTTTCTAAACAGAATGCCGAACGATGCGGATACGACTTACCTCCTTTGCCATCTTTATCGGCTCCGGTTAAGAAATTACCGCTATAAAATTGCAATCCTGGTTCGGTTGTATATACCGCTAAAGTAATGCCTGTAACCGGGCTTTTAACCACCGCTACTGGCATTTTTCCATCGTGATGCGTGAGCACAAAGTTATGGTCGTAACCTTTACCAAATTTCAATTGCTCGTCGTTTTCTTCAATCGACTGGCCGATGGCTTTGGTTTTATTGAAATCGAATGCTGTACCAGCTACTGGTTTTATTTCTCCAGTTGGGATAAGTGTTGAATCGACTGGTGTATATCCATTTGCATCGATTAAAAGTTCGTGGTCTAAAATGGTTTCCTTGCCTTCGCCACTTAAGTTAAAATAGGCATGATTGGTTAAATTAACCACGGTAGCTTTATCGGTTGTGGCTTCATAATCCATTTGCAAGCCATTATCATCGGTTAAGGTATACGTTACTTTTACCGACAATTTACCCGGATATCCCGCTTCACCATCAGCTGAAACATAGGTTAATTCTAAGGTTTTATCATCAACCTGTTTTGCATCCCACACTTTCGAAAAGAAGCCGTCTGCACCGCCGTGAAGTGTGTTAACGCCATCGTTTAATTGCAAGTTGTATGTTTTTCCTTCTAATGTGAAGGTTCCTTTTCTAATTCTATTGCCATATCGTCCAATTAATGCACCGAAAAACGGTTCACCTTTTTTACGATAAGACCCAATGCTGTCGTACCCTAAAACCACATCGGTTAATTTATTTTCTTTATCGGGCACTAACATCGATACTACACGACCGCCGTAATTGGTAATTTTTACAGTTACACCGCTTTTATTGCTAAGCGTATACAATTTTACACTTTTACCGTCGATAGTGGTTTCATAGGCCGATGAATCTGCTTTTACTGTAGCGTGATTTCCGCTTTGATTAGAAGTACAAGATGATACCGCTAGGGCTACAAATAGAAATAATGGGAGCTTTTTTATAAAAACTTTTTTCATACAGGATTTATTTTTGGTTATCGCTAAAGTAGGAAAATAAATTAACGTTACTATAACGATTATAAGTAATATTTACGGTATAATTGAATGGTTTAAAAAAATGGCCTATTTTTGAAGCGGATGAATGATTTAATTTTCAAGCCAAAAGCTTTCCTTTTTGATTTAAACGGCACCATGATTAACGATATGAAGTACCATGCATTGGCTTGGCACGCGATTATTACCATGGATATAGGTCGCGAGATTGCTTTTGAGGATGTTCAGAAAGAAATGTACGGGAAAAACGCAGAAGTTTTAGACCGTATTTTTGGTGAAAATCATTTTTCGCTAGATGAGGTTACACGTCTTTCTATAGAAAAAGAAAAGCAATACCGAGCAGGCTATTTGCCTCATTTGGCTTTGCTCGACGGATTGGACCGTTTTTTAACCAAGGCTAAAGAAAATCATATTCAAATGGCCATTGGTTCAGCGGCTATTTTAGACAACATTGATTTTGTATTAGACGGTTTGAACGTTCGCTCGTATTTTAATGCGATTGTGGGCGCTGAAAATGTTGTTTTGAGTAAACCTCATCCCGAAACCTTTACGAAAGCTGCAACCGCGTTAAACGTAGCCCCTGAAGAGTGCCTTGTGTTTGAAGATGCACCCAAAGGGGTTGAAGCGGCCTTGAATGCGGGCATGAAATGCTTGGTCTTAACTACCGAGCATGGAGAAGATGCATTTCGCGCATACCCGAACGTGGTAGGCTTTGTAAAAGATTATACCGATCCATTGTTAAATACGCTTTTTACGATATGATGTTAAAATACTCCAATCAAAAACCTGTTTTACTTGCTGTTGACTGCATTATTTTTGGTTACGACGGTGAAAATTTAAAGCTCCTGGTTATTAAGCGCGCGATCGAACCGTTTCGGGATCAATGGAGCTTAATGGGTGGTTTTATTGGCGATCAGGAGGATTTGGATGACGCAGCGAAACGCATTTTACTGGAACTAACTGGTCTGCACGACGTATATTTAGAACAATTACATACTTACGGAAATCCGAAACGAGATCCGATTGAGCGAACGGTTTCAGTGGTGTATTTTGCGTTGATTGATATCAATAAATACAGCAAACAAATTAACGATCAGTTTCATGCTGAATGGTTCAAGATTAAAGAAGTACCAGACTTAATTTTTGACCACAATTTAATGGTGATGGCAGCGATGGACAAAATTCGGTATCAAGCAGCCCTCCACCCTATTTTATTTGAGCTTTTACCTAAAAAATTTACGATTCCTCAATTGCAAATGTTATATGAACAGGTCTATGATACGCCTATTGATAACCGTAATTTTATTCGAAAGATCACCGCCAGTGGTTTACTGATTAAGCAAACGGAAAAGGATAAATCGAGTTCGAGAAGAGGTGCTTTTTACTTCAAATTGGATAAATTGAAGCATCGTGCGCAATTTCAGTCCTTTTTAAATTTTATTCCAAAAGCACAGCGTTAATTTTTTAATAAAAAATTAACGCTATAGCAACTTTAAAGTCAAATAGTTACCATTATAAAATACCAAATTACCCTAAAAAGCATTAAAATATTTTACAAAAAAATTTGGACGGAATAATTTATTTCCTATCTTTGCACCACCTTAAACAAAAGGGATTAAATGATTCCGTAGCTCAGCTGGTAGAGCATTACACTTTTAATGTAGTGGTCCTGGGTTCGAATCCCAGCGGGATCACACCAAAGACAATCAAAATGTATAAAACCCTGCAATCGTACGATTAGCAGGGTTTTAGCTTTTAGGGAATTGCCAAAATTCGCATGAATTCACAAAACTTTAGGGATCATGTACAAAAGTTGTGGACTAAGCAAATAATTTAGTTAGCCTAAACAGGAAAAAGTTGATATCACCGACACCTCTGAACTGTGCCCTGAAAGCTTTAATTTTAGCGTTGAATGATTCTGCCGATGCATTGGTACTTTTGTTATCAAAGTAGTTGAGTATTTTCTTGTGGTGCAAGATTATGGTCCTTGATACTGTATTAAAAGACTTGAAGCCTGATTGCTCAACTTTTTCGTTCCATTTTGCCAATCTAGCAAAAGCATATAACTTATCGGCAGTGGAATTGAATATCCAGGAAAGCTGCTGACTGAGGTCATATGCCTTTTCAATATCTGGATATCTTTCGAACAATAAAGCCGCCCTATGCTGTTGATCCCTTGTCCAGTTGTCCTGCTTGGTGTAGAGCAGGTAACGACTTCTGGCCAATAGCTGTTTAATCGTGTCGCCATTGGATAATATTTCGGGCAGATAGGTTGATTTCTGTGCCTTGGCTTGTTCCAGTGCTGTATTTTCATCATCTATTGACTGCCATCGATGTTTGATTCTTATCTCCTGCAGGGCTTCGGTAGCGAGTTGCTGCACGTGGAAGCGGTCGATGACTTGTACAGCATTTGGAAAACACTTTTTGGCAATCAATGCCATATTGCTTGCTAAGTCAAGTGTGATTTCCTGTACCTTATTGCGTATGCGTGCAGGGATTTTCAGTAGTACAGGAATAATATCTTCAGATTTGGTACCGTTCAAAACGGCTACAATAGTGCCTTTTTTACCACGGGCGTGTTTATTGGTAACCACTGTATAAAGTTCGCCATGAGAGAGACTGGTCTCGTCAATAGAAAGATGGGCAGTCACATTATCCGCAAAAACGAGCCCTTCCCGAGCGTTTTTCTTGTGTTCCCAATCTTGGAAGCCGCTTAGTTTTTCTCTATAATATCTCCTTAGCTTTCTGGGGTCTATGCCATAAAAGGAACTGATGGTCTGGATGCTATGCGCTTGGGTATCGGCTGATTGCTTTTAAAAAAGCCGCGAAATCCTCAGTGATACGCGTTCCTTTTGCCACCAGACTCCAATCCCGAAAGACAACAAGCCCTGTGTCCAGGTTCAACCATCTGCGTCGTTTCACATGAAGAAAGACCTCTTGTCCACGAATGGGGAAGTCCTGTAGTATGACTTCACTAAAGAAACCTTTGGAATGCAGCTTATTGCTCTCATATTCCGATGGAACTAAGTTCAGTTCCTCAAGGTAGATATGAATACCGGTGGTATCTTTCTTATGACCGGAAAGTGCAAAATAATCAGATACACCTTCGGGGATGATCATCGGAAGTAGGGCTTTAAAAGAATCGTGCATGTAACGTAAATTTTAACCCTCAAAGATCTAATTTTTTTTCACCGCTCCACAACTTTTGTACATGATCCAACTTTAGTGAGTGATTCGGTGAGTAAGGCAAAACGGTTAAAATTGACTCACCGATTTAAACATAATCAACTATTGTACAGGCTGTTATAAACTATACATCTTGTATCTTTTTAGTCGCAAAGCTACATTTGTTTAACTAAAATCGAGAGATTATGAAGACCAATTTTAGCCTGCTTTTCTATCTGAAAAAGCAAAAGAACTATGTAAGTGGAAATGTGCCAATCTACATGAGGATTACCGTAGAGGGAAATCGTTCTGAGATGGCAACCAATAGAAACTGCGATCCTAGGCGACGGAACACAAAGGGTGGCAGAGCTCTAGGTGGAAAAACCAATCCGCTTCACCCCTCTTCGCCAAAACACTAACACAAAAACATTCAATAATTTACGATAAATTTATTTTTGGTGGGGAGGGGTCAATCTATTCTGTTTTATCCACCGTAGCGCTTTTTCCTGAATAAAGATCAGAATAAGCTTGCTTTTTGAAAGATTCAAAATCAAAATCTTCTTGTGTTACCATAATTAATCGTGTCTAAAGTGTTAACGTATTTGACACAGTTCGTGGTGCACCCTCCACAAAGACATGAGTAGAAAATATTCAAGCAAATCGTTATAAATGAGCTTTTATTTTAAATACTTTTAAGTGATCGGATTCTTTATTAAGTGATATAATACTGAGGTGGCTATACTTTCAATACCTATACTATTACTAAAAAAATGTGATCTTATTTTTCATGTTTTTCTATTATTTAAATTTTAAAATTCCTTTGGTTTCTTTAATGACAGCGTCAATATCTGTAGTTTCCTTATTATAAAAATAAATCATAGTGGCTTCCCCAACATTCTTTTTACCAATAACAACAAATCTGTTATCTTTATATTTTTGCCTAAAAAGAATCGAGCAAGCTCTAGAATATTCTCCACCTATGTCAGCATTAAAATTATTTAATAAATAATCTGAACTATATTTTTTTGATGAATCGATAATAGGATCCTTAAATCTGTCAAATAATATTCTTAAATTCTCCTCTGGATCATATTGCGTTTTATTAACTCTCATTACGTTAACAAAGGCAATCACAACACTACTATCTTTATTAGATATTAAATAGATAATTGAACCTGTAAGGCCCTTTCTGTCATAACATTTAAATACAGATGTTGAATCTTTTTCAAAAAAATCTTTAGGCATTTTAAAGTTTAGGTCTACTAAACTAAGCTTAAAATTTTTATCGTATTTCTGCCCATAAGCTTGGTTCAAGGCGATTGAAAGAAGAAATAGTAAATTACAAATTCGTTGTTTATTAATCATTGCCTATTAATTTATAGCTATTAAAAAATTTGTACCGCTTAGCTGTCCGCCAGTATATATTACTGCACTACCTGAAGAGGGATTATAACATTGATAGTTCCCGCCCCCAATATAAGATTCTATCACTAACGCATGACCTTCTCCGTTAGGTCCTTGATTTGGAAGCATTGTAGCCACTTGTTTTCCTGATGCTAATGTTGGATTTAAGTCTGAGGGTATGATTGATGTTGCTTTCAAAGTTGAGGCCATTAAGTTCTCCATAATACTAGTTGAAACTGTCACTCCATGCAAATCGCCATTACTATCATAAGAAAAATCCCAAGGATTATTTTGTGAGGCATATAAATTGTAGTAATACTCAGGTGAATAACTCGAGCCGGTGGTACTACTCGATTGGCTTAAGTAACACAATAAATTAAAAACACAATTCCCTGGATCCGTTGGGTCATATGTACCTGGGTCGGTAGTCATATATCCTCCAAAAAATTGTCGCATTTCCTCATCGTCCACGATTTCAAATTTACTTTCTAGTTCTGCAAATTGTAATTTAATTTTTTTCATAATTTAATTTAGATTTCTGTTTTAATTCATTATTAAGGTTGATACTAAAGTTATTATTATTAAACACTATAACCTATTCAAAACTTAGCGCAAACGTTTGCACGTGAAAATTAATAATAGAATACACTTTTAATGCATTTAATCATAATAACGAAAATATTCATTCACAAAAAACCACAAAATAGTAAACAAAAAAAATACATGAAATAAATTATCAAACAAAAAAACCTTAAAGGAACATTAAAACAAACGTTTGTGTTAATGGACAAACCAGTCCACTTGACCCCTATTAGCCAAATTAGCAACAAATTAAAAATCAATATTTTACAATGAATTTATTTCTGGCGAGACGGGGTCAATCTATCCTGGTTTACCCAATAGAGAATTAAAACTAGAAATTAAAAATTACCCTCAAACCAGATGAACCATTCACTATGTGAAGCGAGGATCTAATTATTTGAATCTTAAACTAACATCCCAAAAATATCCTGAGCTATGTTGCTATTTAGCTTTCCAAACTTATCCAAGACACTTACTAATCCAATTTTTCCTTTATAGTTCCTATGGTGATAATTACCATCAATCATTTTTGGTTCTACCACGGGATTAGGAAGCAGCAACATACCAGTTTTAGCTCCCCAAAAGTCGTTGTAAACATAAATTTGCCTCAAATCTTGTACAGACAAATTATCGTACCGATAATTCTTCCACTTGGTGTCAATGATACAAACTTCATTGGTTTCTCTATGGTGCAACACAATATCTGGACGCATAGTTTTGGTTTCCCAAAAACGCTTACCATCCTGTCCTTTTACTACCCAATCTTTTGAACCCCGCTGAAGTTTAATTAAAATATACTGTTCCCATAAATCATTCATATCAAATAAAAGGGCTAACATGTGTTCAGAACCTGATTTTACGTTTGGAGAATATTTTAAAATGATAAGCCTTGCAATATCTAGCGCAATTTTATAAGGGGCATTTTTTCGATTAAATGACAACCGATCAAAAGTAGCTTCACCAGCGTTGATATTGGTTACCTCGGGAAAATTTAATCCAATGCTTTGGCATTTTGTAAAGCGGTACGTTCCTTCTGAAAGTTTTGTTACGATGTTTAAGGCCTGTGCCAATATCTGATGTATCAAATGGTCTTTACCATAAACTTGATGGGTTGTAAAAAACCGCTCCTTGTGTATCAGATTATTTCTGATTTGACCAGCAAATTCTATTTTCCCTTTTAACGCATCTACGTTCTTGGTGTCTTTGTAATATTGTTTGATAAGACCGTTTCTAATCAGATGTTCCACTTCTTTAATGAACCAGTCGAAATAGATGTCTAACAGGTGGATGCTTTGTTTACTAACCTCTGCATGGCCTACTTTATTCACTTGTAAACCACGAGTTAAACGAAGCATTTCAATCAGCACATCACGCCACCTATTGGCCTCCACGGTATAACCTTCAATCTTCGGCAACACCTCAATCAACAGGTTGTTTACTTGCAGTACGCCAACGTAACTGGTAAAGCGGATACCTCGGTGCATCACTTCAAAATATTGGCCACGATGCAAATCGTTCAATTTAACCAAAGCATCAAAATGGCGTTCATCAAAAATAACCCCACCGTAAGATTGGTTAATCAAAAGTCTCTGGTATTCAAAAACCTGTATAATTTGTTTCTTACCCACCTGTCAGCAACGTAGTCAATGAATTGATAATCGAAGTTTCGCTTATGGATTTGATGGCAAACACTTGGTTTACTTCCGGCAGCACCATGTCTGCACCGTTTATCAAAGGAAATAATATTTGTTGTTGCGGTTGACTAACTTCTACAAAACCATTACCCAATACCAAAGCTATTTTTTCATCATCATGGTAAAAATACTCTTTCAATAAGGGAATAATGCAGTTATTAAAGGCATTGGCCAGATCGTATTCATTCGCTACACTGATTAAATAGCTGTGCCCAATCTGATGGTCGGCGTCAAGCAAAGCAACAATACGTTTGTTGATAACCTGCAGTACTTCCGCTAACTGAATTCCTGCAATTGTTGATAAACCCAGATATTCTGGCATCATCTCCGTAAAACTGAACCTTCTACGCAAAGCACTGTCCAAAGCTTCAACACTTCTATCTGCAGTATTCATAGTACCAATAATATAAAGGTTCGAGGGTACCGAAAATTTTTCTTTGCTATAAGGCAAGATCACTTCTAAGGCCTCTGCTTCTCCAGCTCTTTTACTTTCTTCTATCAAAGTAATCAGCTCTCCGAATATGGCTGAAACATTCCCACGGTTAATTTCATCTATGATAAGTACATGTGGTAGAGCTTGTTTAAACGTACTTGCGTTTGGTTTGGTAGCGTTGTTATTCTTTAGCCAATTATTAATATAGTTCAGCGTAGCCCAATACGCTGTAGAATTCATCCCTCCAATAACAGCCCTAAACTCCTTATCTATATTCTTCACAAAAGCAACATCAGGGATGGCCTTATGTAGTTCTTTTAAGCGAGTGTATGAAACCGTATAATCTAAACCCGACTCAGAAGCTGGAGTTAGCAATAGGTTACCATTGTTGGTAATTTGGGTTACATTTAACCCTTTACCAGCTGTAAGAATATCAAGCCTAAATTTATTACCATTCGAAAGATTTGTTTCAGCATTTTCTAGTAAAGCATTCCAAGCGTCATCGAAATGATAGTCTTTATTAAATTCTTCTTCTACAGGCACAATTCTGGCCTTATCACATAGGCTTTTAAAGATGCCATCTTTAATTTCGTAAACTACAGAACGTACACCGTCTTTATCCTCTTCAATGACTGGTTTAGTCCCCTCAACGAAATCCTCATAGCTTAAGCTTTGATGGAAAGTAGTGAATACGATTTGCCCCTCGTCAACCTTTTGCTCATAAAGTTCTTTCAGCTCTTTTCTATGTTTGCCATTGGTATCAACCCCTAAAATATCTAAAGCCTTATTGATGGTGTTAAATGTTTTACCCGTACCTGGAGGCCCGTAAAGAATTTGGTTTTTGCAGTGTGTCAATTGAGTTTTAATTAATTTATCATCATTTATTTTAACAGCATCAATGTCTATAGAATCGATCTCCGACTCTTTAGCATTGTAATCACAAAAAGCACCATCATATAAGCCTAAAATAGATATTTCATCTGCACTATATGAAGCAGGAAGATTTGACGCATTCAGCTTTTTCATCAAGTTATCTTTGCGTATTCTTCCTTTTCCGATATTAGGGCTGTTATCTCTAAATTGCTTATTTAATTCGTTATCAAAAAAAGCTGTTTCATTAATTTTCCAAACACCGTTTTCTTTATAGAGCTGAAAATCAAGCTTATTTGTTTCAGGCTTTTCACTTAACAATACAATCTTTCTATAATTGTCCTCATTTGCGTAAGTTTCAGGATTTACTACCACCTGTTCCGAAAGCTCTTCATCGAAGTCAAGCTTGAAAAATGCTTTTTTAAACGGGCGACGAATAGTAAAAATAATTAGGTCAAGATTTAAATAGAAGAATTTAAAAGCCTGTAACCAAGCACCATTCATTCCCTCAATATTCTCTATAACTTTTTCAAAGTAAAGATTTTGCCCATCATTACCCCAATGTTTTGCTTTCCACAAATGAATTTTGCTATCGGCAATCATAAAAACGTAAACAGGTTCTAGCGAAAAATTATCAATAAGATTTAGATCTCCAAAATAGGTTGTGCCTTTAACTGCTTGGTAATAAGCTTCTGTAATCTGTTCGGGCTTGTTTGTAATGCTTATCCTTCCAAAAAATATTTTCATACTTGAGCTTAGATTAATTTATATGGTGTATTTATGAAACTTTTAGCTGGAAACAGGTTTGGGAAAACAATAGATATTTCTTCTTCACTTTCCTCATTCTCATCATGACTATCCCGTTCCTGTTCGCTTTCTTGTTGTTCTAATTCGTCGTCATCTTCTTCTGGAGAACTACTTGAATAACTACAGCTACCTTCACCGTCTATTTGTATCTCATATTCCTTCCCATCATAGGTGGTGAAACTACAAAAACCATCTTCGTCAACTTCCGGTGGACTAAAATGGGTATCATCTAACCAACCGCCATTTGGCCAATTGATTTGAACCAAACTTCCATCTTCTACTTCTACATCGAGTTCATACGTATTTCTTGTTCCGGTATCAGGATTATAATACTCAATTTCTGCGCAATAGGTGCCGTTATATTCTTCATCTTGCTCATAAGAGGTATAAGTACTCGAATCATCAGAAGATGAGTTGTCTTTTTTACAGGATGTTAAAACCAGTAAAAAAGGATTATGTAAAATTGTTTCATGGTTATTAGTGTATTTATCTCGAGACTTCAAATCAATCTCTCAATTCCATCAAAATTTCATCAATCTCCCATTCATTTAGAACAACTCCATCTGCAACACTTTTCATTTTGCACCCCAAACCGTCAAAAAAATAATGAAAGGCAACTTGACCGTTTACTTTAAGTACACCTTGTTGTTTATTCTCTTTTAGTTTTAAACGCCAAGTTCTGTTTAAGTCGGGACAATTGAAAATTAAAAACTTTGGTAAAACACCTGTTCTTTCAAACACTAAACTGCCGCCACTTAGAATGGTCAATTTAATGATGGGATGACTGACTTTATTCTCCATACTCAATATTGCCCTCAGCTACCATACCCAACTGTTCCTCAGACTCAGCAACCGTACTTCGGCTCCGCTCAGTAACCGTTACCTGCCCATTCATCAACATAGGCAACAGCCAATCTCGTAATTTAGCAAGTTCTTGGTTTTCTTTTAAATTAAGTTCTCTTTTTCTACGGAGATTAAATGCTATTTTCTCAAATTCTATTTCAATTTCTTTAGACGGTATAATAAAGTTTAATTTTTTTATACCCTTAACATTAAAACTCTTAAAGAAAGCCCCTTGGTCGGTGTTAGACTTGATTTGCTTTTGAATATCATACCCTCTAAAAGACAAAAAGAAATAAGTCGGATTTATGTTTAGTGGTCTGATTGCAGTTATATTTCTGCCAATACCCGCCTTAATTTCTTGAGATGCTTGAGCAGTTGCAGCCACTCTTCCAGCGTTAGTAATGAGAATATCATGTTCATTTATTTCAATTCTACTCGTCCAATTTTTATAATCATTATCACTTACAAAGTATTTATAACTAATATCAACCAATCCATTATCTAAAATATTTTCTAATTGCAACAAGTATTTATTTCTATCATTCGCGGAATAGTCAGGTTTTTTTGAGTGAAGACAATCTACAATTTTTGCAATTTTCGCTATATTCTTCACCTCCCAACCCTCAGGAATTTCTCTCTTCAAAGTTTCATTATAAACCATTTTACCACCTGAATATTTGTAAGGCTTACTTTCTGTATTAGGAAAATCAAACTGTACAAACCAATAATCATAGAGCGTTTTGGCCATAGCCTCTAGCTCAGCATTGATTTTATTATTCAACTCGATTTTATCATCTAAGACAGATAAAACATCAGCTATTCTTATTTGAGAAGTATAATCCCTCCAAACAATCTCCAGATTTTCAAATTTCTCTCTGGATATATATGGAATTGTTGTTTGTGATGCTATTTTTTTTAATGAATCCCTATAAAGAAGAAGTTGATAATACAAATAATCAAGGTTAATTTTATCTGAAGGTATTAAGCCAATAAATGTTTGGTTTGTACAAAGATCAACCGTATTAATTGCTACAACTCCTATCGTTGCACTGCATGAATAAATAATACTATTTTTCGGCAGTACTTTTAGATTCATTTCATTGATTGTTGATTCACTTACGTATTTGTTACTTTGTGTTCCATTTATATACTTGCCTTCAATATCTTCAATTCGACACCACGGTATTTTCCCATCAAATAATTTGGGTTTATCTCGCATTGGAACTATAAACTTTATCCCCAAAACCTTTAAAGTAACCTTAGTCATAGCGCAACCCTTTAATTTGTTCCTGAATTTTCTGGTCTAAGGCGTTTCCTTCGGCAAAAAGACTTTGCAGGCGGCTTTCAAATTCATCCATTTTTTTGGAGAATTCCTCAGCAGTAATATCTACATATTCAATTTTTACCTCAAAATACTGTCCGGCAGAGAAGCTGTAATTTTTGGCAGCTATCTCTTCTTTGGTCACTACTACCGAAAGGTCTTCTACGGCTTGTTTAGCATTAAAGGTTTCGATGATGCGGTTTTCTTCGGCAGGGGTTAATACCGTGCGTTGGTTTTTGCCTTCTTTTACGGTTTCACCCTGTTTAGAGGCATCCATCAAAATAATGTGTTCGCTATCGGCTTTTTTATCCAAAAACAAAACCGAAACGTTGGTACCCGTACTGGCAAAAATGTTGGATGGCATACTCACCACACCACGCAGCCAACCATTGGTTATCAATCGTTCCCGAATTTTCTTTTCAATACCGCTTTGTGCCGTAATAAAACCCGTAGGCAATACAATAGCCGCTTTTCCAGTTTCGCTCAACGAATGCATAATGTGCTGAATGAACAACAAATAAATCGCCATCGATTCTTTCTTGCTTTTCGGAATATTCGGGATTCCGGCAAAGAAGCGTTGTTTGAAAGCATCCTTTTCTAAATCGGCATGAAAGTCGGAGAAATCCAACTTAAACGGCGGGTTGGAAACAATATAATCGAACTTAGTATCTAAATAGTTGGGTTGCGCTATGGTATTGGTTTTAATGATATTCGGGATGGAATGCGTGAGGTTGTTCAACACCAAATTCAAACGCAACATATTACTCGATTTTTGCGAAATGTCTTCCGAGTAAATGGTGCAATTTTCTTCACCAATCTGGTGGGCAATACTCATCAAAAGTGTACCTGATCCCGCCGAAGGGTCATAAACTTTAGCTCCTTTTACCGATTCGGGCACCATAATTTGTGCCATGATGCGTGCAACAGCATGAGGTGTGTAATATTCGGCATATTTTCCTCCTGAATCGGTATTGTAATCTTTAATTAAGTACTCGAAAATCGTAGCAAAGAAATCGTATTTCTGTTCAAACATTTCCTCAAAAGAAAATTCAAACAATTTATTGATTAAGGCTTTGGCAAAAGCATCACGTTGCGAACTGTCTGAGATAAATTGAGTCAATTCATCAAACAAAGTATCTTTAGCTCCTGAGAACGATTTTACAGAGAATACTTCGGCATTTTCAATCGAAATTTGGCGTAAGGTATCATCAAATAATTTTCCAAAATCGGAGTCGTTTTGCTTGACAAACAAATGCGAAATTAAATGTTCGGGTTGCAAACGCGGAATGTTTGGATCTAAGGCAGCCAACAAAAACTGGTAGTCGTCTTCGCTTAAATTGCCTAATCCTTCTGAGAAATTCTTTGCTTCGTCTAAATCAGGCATTTCCTGCTTTACGGCATAGCGGAATTTATCATTCAGGAATTTATATAAAAATACTTGGGTAATGATTTTAAATTCGTTTCCGTCATTTCCTAAACCGTAGTTGGCACAGACACTTTTTAGGTTGTCGATGAGTGCCTTGGTTTTGGTCATGAAGTTGATGTCTTGGGTCATATTTCCTTTTTTTATTCTAAAATATTATTTTGTTTTCTGTGGCTTCGGCTCCGCTCAGCCACCGAAGTCACTGTTTGTTTTTCCAATGAGATTCATTCATACATTCAGCAGCTTTTTTTAATTCTTCCTCGCATCCGTTAATCAACGCCTCTTTCTTTTTTCTGCTCCAACCTTGTATTTGTTTTTCTCTATAAAAGGCTTCGTCAATTCTTTGGTATTCTTCATAATATACCAGTTTTACAGGTAAATGTTTTTTAGTATGATTGGCTCCTTCTCCCGATTGATGTTGTTGAAGTCGTACTTCAAGATCTACGGTACTTCCCGTGTAATAAGAACCATCAGCGCATTCTAATATGTACATATAGCCTTTCATTTATTTTTGTTTCTTCGGCGTCGACTCCGCTCAGCCATCGAAGTCAAATGGGTGACTGAGCGGAGCCGAAGTCATCTGTATTGATATTGTTGTAAATACTCATTTACAATTAAATTATTAATCGTTTCTGTGGTTGGAAAATCCAACGGTATATTTTCATTCTTTTTAAATTCCTGCACTACCAATTGCAGTAAATAGCGTTTAAAGAAGGCTTCATTTTTCAGTACATCTTCCTGTCCTTCTAGTTTACTGTCTACTTGTTGTTTTACTTTCATTAGCGCGTTGTGCAATTGGGTTTCTTTGGCATTAAGCGTTCCTTTCTCACTGAGTCGTTTATGAATACGGGCATATTTTTCATCGTTTTCATACTTCGCCTTAAACAAAGCATTTTTACGATTCAGCTCTTTGGCTTGGTCGTAGATTTTTTGCAGTAAATGCATGTTTTCTACCATATCGGCCTGAGATACTTCGCTTAAATTTTTCTTCTTGAAAATGCGTTCCAGTTCTTCGCGCAAACTTACAAATTGTGGATCGGTTTGGTCAAAATTATGTTGTAGGGATTCACGGGTTTTTCGCAAAATGTTTTTGAATTCATCCGCTAAAACCAGTTCGCTTTCATCTACTTTAATGAATTGGAAAACGATGTCTTCTAAAGCCGTGTTCAATAAATTAGCCGAAGCTTCTTCATTTCCGATACTTTCTACAAAATTAAGGTTGTCCAATCGACCTTGCGCTTCAGCTAACAAACGGTTCCAGATGTCAAAATCGGCAATACCATCTAAAGCTTCATAACCATTAACCGCAATGATGTTTTTGAGTTCTTTGGCCGTACGCAAAGCTTTAATCAAACGCATCAACTCCTTTTTATCGGTAAGCTGTTCAATTTGCTGCGAAAACAACTCTCGGTTTTGTGTATCGTAATGAAATAAGGTTTCTTTAATCTCTTGTATTTCCTGTTGTATTTCTTCTTCGGATTTGAAAAGGTGGGAATACATTTCCATTTCATCACCTAATTGCTCTTGTAATTCGTCAAAATACAGTTTGTTGGTACGATCAAAGGCTTTAGAAATATCTGCAAAATCGACCACATAACCGTATTGGTACTTTTTATACGGACGGTTAACACGGGTTAAGGTTTGCAATAAATTGTGATCCTGAATGACACGAGCCAAATACAATTTCTTCAACCGCTTGGCATCAAAACCAGTCAGCAACATATTGTATACAAACAAGATATCTACCTTTGCTTTCTTGTATGCTTTAATTAATTCTTTACGAGTTAATTTGTCGTTTTCATCGTGTAAAATCAAACTTGCCGTTAAGGTAGGTTCGTAATGCAAACCGTATTTGGCTTGTGGCTCGGCTGCCATTAAAATACTGGCATCCGTTTCCTGAACACCATATTTATCCTGGAATAATCGGAATAATTCTTTTGCCTGATCGGCAGAGTCACAAACTACCATTCCGCCCAAAGAAATATCTTGCTGATCTCTTCGGAATTTGATTAAATCTTTAGTGATATAATCCAATAAAGGTGCTGCAAATTTAGGATGCGCATAAATTTGTCTGGTCGAAATATCGCCTTGCAAGATCTTGATTTGATCCATCACCTCCTTCATTTCCATCTTGAAGTTGCCTTCAATTTGTTCACGAATCAAACGTAAGGTATAACCATCAGCAATGGACATGTTGTAGTAGTACTTGTGGATGTAGTTCCCGAATAACAATTTTGAATCGTATTCTTTGGCTACTTCTTTCAACAAAGGCGTTCCGGTTAAGGCAATCATCACCGCTGAACGATCGGAATTTAAAAGATGCCCTAAATAACTTCCTTTTGGGTTGTAACTACGGTGGGCTTCGTCTAAAAAGTAAACTCGTTGTACATTGATATCATACACTAAATCTTTGGCAGAAACGGCATCTTCCGAGAATTTCTGAATATTAACTACGGTAATCTCAGGCACTCCAGAATCGTTATGCAAAGCACCTACGACTTGCAAATCCTTGATGAAGTCGTCTTTGGAATTGACTTGTTTTACTTTTAGTCCGCGATTAGCAAATTCACTCGAAGCCTGAATCAATAAATCCAAACGGTCAACAATAAAATAGAATTTCGGGATGATTTGCTTTTTGGCGTAGTATGTCGTTAAATGTTTTACATTGTAATAAGCCAAAGCGGTTTTACCTGAACCTTGTGTATGCCAAATGATTCCTTTGTTTTGGCCAGCTTCCAGTTTGGCTTCTATGGCTTGGGTTGCAAACAACTGCGGATAACGCATGATGTGTTTTTGATGCGTTACTTTCCCATCGTTTTCCTCCTCTACATAAACAATCGCAAACTGCAATAAAAACTGCAATCGTTCTTTGCTGAACAAAGAGGTCAGAATACGGTTGGTTGGTGTGTTTTCTTGTTTATTCGTAATGTATTCCGGACTGTTTTTTATCACAATGAGATTATTGTCTTTTAACAGTGCGTTCTCTGATTGCTCATCAATGGTCAAAAGCCTTAACTTTACCGGATAATCGGCATCTTCTCTGAAATAGTTGAAGTGTACATGCTCATAAGCAGGCGTGGCGTAAAAAGCCCCGAAGATTGGTTCTACAATTCCGTCTTCGTATTCCATGTTATTAGAGAAAACCAATAACTGTGTGATGTTTGCAAAACGTCGGAAATGTTTGTTCGCAAAACGCTTGTTAATACGGTTTCGCTCTGCTATGACTCCTTCTTTGTTGTGGGGTTTCTTTACTTCAATAAACGCCAACGGCATTCCATTAATTAAAATCGTAATATCGGGACGGAATTCTTCATCGCCTACTTTACAAGTTAGCTCGGTTGTTACATGAAATTCATTATTAGAAAAATCAGCAAAGTCGATTAATTTTATTCCTGAAGTAGCGGTTAATCGTTCGTAAAACTTCTTACCTAAGTCTTCGTAATCGAGTTCGAGATTGATTTCGTCTAAAATACGTTGGGCTTCTATTTCTGAAATCTCATTTAAAGCGGCAATTTTCGGAATAAATATCGAAGGAAATATATTGTTGTCTTCAATTCTATTTTGCTGACTTAAAGGGATGTATTCATATCCCAAACGCATTAAATGCAATAGGGCTGGAATTTTTACTCGGGAATCTTCGTTAAATTTCATTAATTAAGGACAATATTCGCCCTCAAGATAGCTAAAAAAGAGCATTCTAAATACCGGAGAAGAGGAATAAAGTAAATAGGCTCTTGAAAAGAAAAACATTAACTCGCCACATCTTAAAATTCACAAGTTCTATACTTTATTTCCAAACCATTTATTCTTTTGACAAACAAGACACATTATAATCTCAACAGTTGATGTTTGTACATTTAACGGAAACAAATCAATTACTTTCCAATACAAAACTTCGTAAAGATATTATCCAACAGATCGTCGGTAGTAACGGTACCGGTAATTTCACCTAAGTAATGTAAGGCCTGTTTAATGTCCATGGCTAAGAAATCGGAAGTAACGGGATTATCAACATTATCCAATACACGTTGTAAGGCATTTTCGGTTTGTTTCAACGCTTCCACATGGCGAATATTGGTTACCAAGGTTTCGCTGGTGTTAATGTGATGCAGATTTACTTGTTCAAGTAAGGTTTGTTTCAGATCATCGATACCCATTTTATCTTTTGCGGCGATAAAAACAGCATTCAATTGTTCAAATTGTTTACGTTTGTTGGCATCCAGCAAATCAGACTTATTGATTAACAGCAAATACGGAATCTCTAGGCGAACCAATCCCGCCAATTGATTTTCAACTTCATCAACCGACTGGGCAGAATCGGCCATATAAATAATCAATTTCGCCTGTTTCATTTTCTCTAGCGTACGTTCTACGCCTAGCGCTTCAATTATATCTGCTGTATCGCGAATACCGGCTGTATCGATAAAACGAAATACCACTCCACCAATATTCAATTCATCTTCAATGGTATCGCGCGTGGTGCCTGCAATGTCCGAAACAATGGCACGTTCTTCATTCAGCAAGGCATTTAGCAAGGTCGATTTCCCTACATTTGGTTTTCCGGCAATTACAATTGGTACCCCATTTTTTATCACGTTACCCATTTCAAAAGAAGAAATGAGTTTACGTAAAACCGATTGAATACGGTTTACAAGATTTTTTAATTGATCGCGATTCGCAAATTCTACATCTTCTTCAGCAAAATCGAGCTCCAGTTCAATCATCGATGCAAAATGAATCAACTGCTCACGCAAACCTTTCAGCTCGTTGGCGAAACCACCACGCATTTGCTGCATCGCCACATCGTGCGAAGCTTTACTGTTTGACGCAATTAAATCGGCCACAGCCTCAGCCTGACTTAAATCAAAAGCACCATTTAGAAAAGCACGGAGTGTAAATTCGCCTGGTTTAGCCGCACGCGCACCCTTTGAAATCAACAGGTTTATAATTTGCTGAATAATGTAATTAGAGCCGTGACACGAAATCTCTACCACGTTTTCTTTGGTATACGATTTTGGTGCGACAAATAGACCGGCCACCACTTCGTCAATTAACTGTTCGTCCTCTTTTATTAAGCCAAAATGCAGTGTATGCGAAGCCTGCTTTTCTAAATCCTTACCCGAAAAAACTTCATTCGTTAACCGAATCGCATCGGGACCGGATAATCGGATAACGCCAATAGCCCCCGATCCGGGAGGAGTAGACAAAGCAATAATGGTATCGGAATTTTGCATGAAATACAGGTCTGTTTATTTGGCAAAAATAGGTTTTTTGTTCGATATTATACCTTCGCTCTGTCATCATATCGAAAGCTTATCGCAAAGAAGAGTTGAATTAGAAGTTTACAAAAAAGGTTAACTGATAAGCGAATTGGCTATATATTCAAACAAAATCCTACAAATGGCTGTTGTCATTCAAATCAACAACGCTATATGAAAGAATTCCCACTCACCGTTAAACGATCATTAGAATTATTAGGAATTACGCTAATAGTTGCCATTTTGTACGTTGGAAAAGATATTTTCATGCCTATTTTAATGGCATTTTTCATCAGCCTGATGTTATTACCTATTTACCGTTGGTTATTAAAGCATCGCGTTCCTGAATCTATATCGATCATTTTACCCATTTTTATAGTCCTTTTGGCTTTGGGAGGGATTGTTTGGTTCTTCTCCTTGCAGATCGGCATATTAGCCGATGATTTCCCTCAAATTAAGGAAAATGTAAGTAAGCATTTGCAATCAATTAAAGAGTGGATCAGTGGTTTCACCGGTATCAACACCCAAAAACAAACCAAATTTATCAACGATAAAAGTGATGATCTTATAAACATGGGTGGAAAAATGGCCAGTGGTGCGGCCGTAACACTGAGCAGTGTTTTTGTATTTGTAGGTCTTTTACCCATATACATTTACCTTATTCTTTTTTATAAAGATAATTTACTGCGGTTTTCATTTATGTGGTTCAAGGCTGAAGATCATTCTAAAGTTAAGGAGGTGGTGTATCAAACAGAATCCATTGTTAAAAGTTATTTGGTCGGATTGCTTATTCAAATTACCTACATGACCATCTTATTGGGTGGAACGTTATGGCTTTTAGGCATTAAACATGCGCTGCTAATTGGTGCGCTTTTCGCTTTACTAAACCTCATTCCCTATGTAGGCGCCTTACTTGGAAATGTATTAAGTATGTTAATTACCCTTACTTCTTCTACTGAACTTTGGCCCGTTTTAACCGTAGTGTTGGTAATTGCGGTGGTACAGTTTTTAGATAATAACATCTTGATGCCGCGAATTGTGGGTTCAAAAGTAAAAATCAACGCGCTGTTTACCATCATGGGTGTTTTTTTGGGAGGAGCCATTGGAGGTGTTGCAGGTATGTTCCTTTCGCTGCCCATTATTGCCATCCTAAAAATTATTTTCGACCATACCGACCAATTTAAACAATGGGGAGTACTATTGGGCGACGAACGCCCGGGAAAAAGTCCGATGCGCTTTCCCTCTTTCAGAAAACAAACAACAACTAAAACGAAAAGCGGCGTGATTCCTAAAAAATAACCGCTTAATTAGCGGTAAATTATTTATTTTCAACTTGAAAGGAGGTTCATTAAATAATAAAAACGATTAATTTTGAACCACATGCGATGAAAACAACCGTTCAAAACAGCAGTGGAATTGACAGCAAAATTTTGAACGATATGCTAGTAAAACAACCGTTCAAAATTGCAGGTATTAACCGAAGAACGCCCGTCGATCCCGAATGCTCCTATCGTGTGGACAGATCTTCTATATAATTAGTTTCTTTGTATATGCAAAAAAGAGGTTTTACAAATTTGCCCGATTCACGTTTAATACGTCGAGGGAATAAGAACTTAGATATCCTATTTAGAAATTGCGTTCACTCTATTCGTCAGCTTAGCAAGGACGAGGCAGAAGCAAAGGGTTTTTATCGATTCTTATCGAATAATCGTGTAACTGAAGAAAGCATCATTTCAAATTTAACCTCTAACTGCCAATCCGCTTGCCACGGGAAATATGTTGTTTGTATTCAAGATACCACAGAAATAAACCTAAGTAGCCATAAAAATAGAATAAAGAAAGATTCGTTTATCGGCACTACCAATGCCAAGGGCGATTTCGGATTGGGTTTTATGCTTCATCCGAGTCTTGTCCTGGATGCAGTTAATGGAACTCCTTATGGTTATGCAGATATCAAACTATGGAATAGACCGCTGGAATTTCGTTCAAAGTTTGAGCGAGAATACAGTAAATTACCCATTACAGAAAAAGAATCTTACAAATGGATAGAATCATCGAATAATACAAAAACAGCATTATCCTCTTGTGTTGAAGGAATGGTGATTATACAAGATCGAGAAGGAGATATATACGAGCAATTTGCCGTTATACCCGATGAGAAAACAGACCTTTTAATACGTGCAAAAAGCAACAGAAGACTAAAAGACAAAAGCAAACTATTTGACTGCCTTTCCAATCAAGAAGTGCAGGATATTTATGAAATAGTAGTAGAAGCGAAAGAGAAAAGGCCAAAGAGAAAGGCTAAAATAGAAATCAGATATAAAGAAATAGAAGTATGCAAAACAGGCACTACAAGTAAAGAGCTTCCAGCGAGTACTAAGCTTTATCTCATAGAAGCAAAAGAAGTTGGCTATAGTGGGGCAGATAAAATATGTTGGAGGCTATTAACCACCATAGCAGTAACCACGCCTTCTATGGCTAAGTTATGCATAGAATGGTATAGCTGGCGCTGGACAATAGAAGAAGTGTTTCGGATACTTAAAAAGGAAGGATACAATATTGAAGCCAGTGAATTAGAATATGCCTCATCTATCAGAAAACAAACCCTTATGATCATGGAAGTGGTGATAAAGTTATTCCTAATGCGCCTAGCATACGCTGAACCAGAACTCTCGATTGATGCACACACATGTTTCAATGATGAGGAACAGCTATTTATGGAAGAACAAATAATCAGACTTGAAGGAAAAACCCAGAAGCAGAAGAATCCTTATAAGGATAAAGATCTGAAAAGATATGTATGGGGATTGGCTAGAATGGGAGGTTGGAAAGGATATGAAAGCAAAAGAACGCCAGGGATAACTACGATCTGGATTGGATTAAAATACTTTAGGGCTGCAAAAGAAGGATGGGACACACATAGAGATCTGTCCACACGATAGGAATGCTCGGGATGCATACCAAGCAGCGGAAAAAAACAAAAACAGGAGCAGCAACACTCGAATCTGTACAACCGAGCATTGTTCTATTCAGTTTTGTGGGAGTAATTAATATTGGTTACTAAAAAATCTCCCACAAAACCAGCGAGATTATTTTTGTTTCGAGTAATGGCCTTGCGCCCAAAGCTGCCTAGCCGGATCGACAAAGGCTTTTGGTTACTTTTGGCCCACAAAAGTAAATGCCCTGCCGGCAACAGGCAAGCAAGGGAAAGAGCGTAGACAAACCCAAATAAAGGAATAGTATCTTTTTACCCCAGAGCGCAGCAAGAATTTCCACAAAGAACGCGGAGATTTGTATTCATTAATAACATCACAAAGCGAACTGTTTTTCATGAAAATACTTCATTCATCAGCCTAACAACAACCTCCTAAAACAAATCAAAAAAACGCTTAAAATAAAAAAAGCTCCTAAAAAGGAGCTTCTACAATATTTATTCCTGCTAAAAAAGAGATGTTTTCTTCGTAAGATTAACAAAAATCGCTACTACATGAAGATTACATGCGTTCAGGCGAGGTTATCCCCAACATTTTCATACCTGCATAAATTACATCCGCCGTTTTCTTACATAAATTTAAACGAAATTGCTTCTCAGCACCCGCTTCTGTTTTTACAATTGCTGGAATTTCGTGATAAAATTTATTAAACAATTTGGCTAATTCATATAAGTAATTTGCCAAACTTGCCGGACTATGTGCTTTTGCAGCAATCGCTATTTCTTCAGGATATTTCGCCAATTGCAAAATCATTTCCAATTCCACGGGCAATAGAGCATTCGTGGGTACGCTCGGTTGTAAATAGTAATTCGCTTTTGTCAACAACGACTTAATCCGTGCGTGAGTATATTGAATAAACGGTCCGGTGTGTCCTTGAAAATCGATGCTCTCCGCAGGGTTAAACAACAAGCGTTTTTTAGGCTCCACTTTCAACAAAAAGTATTTTAAAGCTCCTAAACCAATGTTTTTATACAACTCTTCTTTTTCCGCATCGCTAAAATCGTTGGTTTTACCCAATTCTTCCGTTTTCTCTTTAGCGGTACTCACCATGCTTTCAATCAATTCATCCGCATCAACCACGGTACCTTCCCTACTTTTCATCTTCCCGTGAGGTAAATCAACCATGCCATACGACAAATGATACAAACCTTTTGCCCAACTTTTGCCTAATTTCTCTAAAATTAAGAACAACACTTTAAAGTGATAATCCTGCTCATTACCCACCACATAAATCGACTCTTCCATACCAAAATCATCGTATTTCATTTTGGCAGTACCCAAATCTTGTGTAATGTAAACAGAAGTACCATCCGCACGTAGTACTAACTTTTGATCTAGGCCATCGGCTGTTAAATCAATCCAAACCGAGCCATCCTCCTTTTTAAAGAAAACGCCCTTTTCTAATCCCTCATCAACCGTATCTTTTCCTAATAAATAGGTATTACTTTCGTAATAATATTTATCAAAGTCAACACCCAACTCTTTGTAAGTGGTAGCAAAACCGGCGTATACCCATTCATTCATGGTTTTCCAAAGCGAAACTACAGCCTCATCGCCTTGCTCCCATTTCAAAAGCATGTGTTGCGCTTCTTTAATTAAAGGTGCACTTTTTTTCGCTTCCTCTTCCGTTTGTCCTTCTGCCTTTAACGCATCAATTTCTTTCTTATATTCTTTGTCAAAAACAACATAATATTTACCCACCAAATGATCGCCTTTTAAACCCGAGCTTTCTGGTGTTTCGCCATTGCCCCATTTTTGCCAAGCCAACATCGATTTGCAAATATGAATCCCGCGATCGTTCACCAAATTCACTTTCGTCACCTCGTAACCATACGCTTTGAGTAATTCGGCAACCGAATACCCCAATAAATTATTACGTACGTGCCCCAAATGCAGCGGTTTATTGGTATTAGGCGATGAATATTCTACCATAACCTTTTTGCCATTCGAAGGGAAAGTCCCGAAATCGTCCGCCAAAATCTGACTATTAAATTGTTCCAGATAGTAGCTCTCTGCAATGCTCAAATTAAGAAATCCCTTAACCACGTTAAATTTGGTAACTTGTGCCACATGTTCTTGCAAATACGTCCCTATTTCGGTAGCTGTTTGCTCGGGCGATTTCTTCGAAAATTTCGTAATCGGAAAAACAACAATGGTTAATTGCCCTTCAAACTCTTTACGGGTTTCTTGTATATTGATAACACTTTCCTCTATTTTTTGATTATAAAGTTCAAAAACGGCTTTCTGTGTTTCGGTAATAATAAAATTCATGGCCAAAAATAGCTAAATAAGCTGAAAGCAGAAAACCTGCCGCACAAACAAAAGCAGTATTTCCATTAAAATCGGCACCAGCTTTTGCGGCAAAATTTAGCAGAATTTGATACTCGTATAAATTCTAATAGCTTTGTGAAACTACTTATTAATTTAAAGATGAGAAACTCAAATTTCAACGTGCAGGTAAATACAGAAATAGGAAGACTACGTAAACTACTGATTCACAGCCCCGATAGTGGACTAGGCAAAGTGGTTCCTTCGAAAGCACAAGACTGGCTTTTTGAAGATATTGTACACTTAGAAACAGTGCGTAAGGGCGAATATGATTATTACCTGAAACTTTTAATGTATTTTCTCGATCCGCAAAAGATAAAAGGAAAACTTGCAGAAATAGATTCAGCAGAAGCAAATCGTAATTTCTACAAACCCAATCATCCCGATTTCCATCATTCAGAGTCGGTCATCGAGGTTCAAAATTTATTAGGCGATATTCTTAAAAACGATTCCATTCGTAAAAAATTAGTCGCAGCGGTGTGTGCCATCGAAGGCTGTACCTATAAAATGCAATTGCAATTGGTTGATACTGCCCCGGCAGAATTAGCGGAAATTTTCATATCAGGTTCGCTGGCAAACGACACCATGATTTTCCCGCCAATCCCGAACTTAATTTTTACGCGCGATGTGGGTACCACCATCAACAACCACATTTTATTAAACAAACCCGCAAAAAAAGCCCGCGTGCGCGAAACACTTTTAATGCGGTACATTTTTTTCAATCACCCCATATTCGAAGCGTATCAAAACAATATTTTAGAAATTCCGGATGTAACCATGCATTTCTTACGCCCGGGCGATGAACCAGCCTTTAGCACTACGTTAGAAGGTGGCGATGTGATGATGGTTAGTCCCAATCACTTGCTCATTGGCTGCAGCGAACGAACATCTGAACATGGCGCCAACGAAGCTATCAAACTACTTTTCGAGCAAAATGTAGTCGAAAAAGTAACGGTAGTAAAAATTCCAAGCAAGCGCGATTACATGCACTTAGACACGGTTTTCACACAAGTAAAACGCAATACTTGGGTTATTTTA
The DNA here is from genome assembly GCF_052344095.1 of Pedobacter paludisoli. Lineage (GTDB taxonomy): Bacteria > Bacteroidota > Bacteroidia > Sphingobacteriales > Sphingobacteriaceae > Pedobacter. Next base: position 1,657,154 of record NZ_CP179926.1, read on the forward strand.
AATTCCATTGCCCATTCGCCTAAGTTTAACGCCAATGAGCCGATAAACTTTTTAAAAGAACCCGAGCAAATAGAAGCCACAACGGCCATTCAATTTAGCAAAGCAAATCCGGGTAAGCCGAAATATTTCGAACATGTAGAAGCTTTACTGAACGACATCAGTCAAAACGATTTAAACAGTACCGAACCAACCCAAATTATTTACAGCGGAAACAATACATTCCCATACGATAGCCGCGAACAATGGACCGATAGCTGTAACCTTTTAGCGCTTAAAGAAGGAGTTGTAGTGGGCTACGACCGCAACGATAAAACTGTTGAAGCCTTTAAAGATGCTGGTTTTAACGTGGTAAACGTTAAAGATTTAATTGCCGATTTAGAAAGTGGTAAAGTTGATACCGAAACCATTACCGACACTTTAATCTTAATGCCTTCGGCAGAATTATCACGCGCACGCGGTGGTTTCCATTGCATGAGCTTACCTATTTTACGCGATAATTTGTAATACCTGGACTTATGAAACAAAACACCAATCATCTCTTAATGATTCGCCCGGTAGATTTTAAATTTAACGAGCAAACTGCCGGAAACAATAAATTCCAAGAAGAAGATACGCAAAGCGATGTTCAAGCCGCAGCCTTACAAGAATTTGATGGTTTCGTGGATATTTTACGTCAAAATGGTGTGGATGTAACGGTAATTAATGACAGCCTAACGCCGGAAACCCCCGATTCCATTTTCCCGAATAACTGGGTTTCCTTTCATGAAGATGGCTCGGTTTATCTATATCCCATGTTCTCCGAAAACCGACGCGCAGAACGCCGCCCTGAAATTATAGAAGAGTTAAAAACGAAATTTTGCCTAAGCCACGTGAGCGATTTAAGCTTTTTTGAACAACAACATCTTTTTTTAGAAGGTACCGGTAGCATGGTGCTCGATCGCGAAAACCGAATCGCCTACGCCTGTCTGAGCGTGCGTACCGACGAAGAAGTACTCAACAATTTCTGTATGCTAACCGGTTATGAACCTTTGCCCTTCCAGGCGGTAGATGCCGATAATTTCCCCATTTACCACACCAATGTGATGATGTGCATGGCCAATCAATACGTAGTCATTTGCTTAGATTCCATCAAATATCCTGAAGACAAAGAAAATCTGCTACAAGCATTCAAACAGACCAAGAAAACCGTTATCGAAATCAGTTTGGCGCAAATGAATCATTTTGCAGGCAACATGCTTCAAATCACGAATAAAGAAAATGAGCCCTTATTGGTTATGTCAGAACAAGCGTATGCATCCTTAACAGAAACACAAATTGCCAGCTTAACCGCATTCAACCGTATTGTACAGGCCCCTCTTTACACCATCGAAAAAAATGGCGGAGGCAGTGCCCGCTGCATGTTAGCAGAAATACATTTACCAAAAATTGAATCGAATTAAATCCTGTAAAACACGACGAAGAATCTACAGAAACCTAAACTATTTTAGCGCCCACCGGTAGATTCTTCGTCACAGGAAACACCTCCATCCCACTAAAAAAACTCTTCAACAGCTGTTTTTGAAAAAAGCTGAGGAGCAAAATTAACCAGATAAAGTTCCTTTTTAGCCCGGGTTACGGCGGTATACAACCAACGTAAAAAATCCAAATCAATCATTTCTTCGGTCAGGTAACCTTGGTCCGCAAATACCGCTTCCCATTGCCCACCCTGCGCTTTATGACAGGTAACGGCATAGGCAAATTTTATCTGCAAAGCATTGTAATACGGGTCTTCCTTTATCGCCACCAAGCGCTTACGACGGTCCGTAATGTGCGCATAATCCTCTTCTAGCCCATCAAAAAGCCGCTTCGAATCCGAATAAGGCAAATTTGCCGATTCCAGGTTTAGCGTATCCAACATCACTTTACAACTAATCTGGCCTGCCGCCGGAAAATCAAAAAACTCCAAGGTTGCATCCGCAAAACGAAAACCATACCGCTCTTCCTCCCCGCGCACCCGAATCACTTTTGCCATATCGCCATTCGCAATGAAAGCCGTTTCCTCGTTCTCTGGGAGCCAAAAATAATTGTTTCGCACCACCATAATCTGGTCACCACCTGTCAATTCCTCTTCCCGGTACAGCAAACGAGCACGAATTTGTTGGTTGTATACATTAGCCGATTTATTCGACCGACAAACCACCAAGGTATTTTCAATGCCAAATTTCCGATAGGCATACTCCAAGCCCTCCACCAAACGCATTCCGGTCATCGCAAAAATATCCGTATATCCTTTCGTTAAAAATTTAGGTAAAAAATTTTCCGGCTTGCGCGCAATTTGATTCCGAAGCATGGTTGCATTTGCCAAAATCCCCGATTTCTTGCCTTGCCGCACCACCTCTTTCAATTCAATGGAGCGCACCACTAAGCCAAATTTATCCTTCAAATATTGCTCATTCAAAGCTGGGCTCTCCAAACTCCCCACCGGTGGCAACTGTGCCGTATCGCCCACAAAAAGCAAAAAACAATTTTTACCATTGTACACAAACTCCAGCAAATCACCCAAAATGGTCGAGCCCGAGTCCAAAAACTCATCGGCAATCATCGAAGCTTCATCTACAATAAACAGGGTATTTTCCGACACATTGGGTGCCAATTGAAACTGCATTTCCGGCGAAGCAGCTGAACGCTTCCGATAAATCCGTTTGTGAATCGTTAAAGCCTTCCGATTCGAATATTGCCCCATCACCTTTGCCGCACGCCCCGTGGGAGCCAACAACTCACTGTGCAATTTAAACTTATTTAAAACCTTTACCAAGGCCGCCACCGAAGTTGTTTTTCCCGTCCCCGCGTAGCCCTTTAACACAAAACACTTATCCTCCTCATCCGCCTGCAAAAAGGCCGCCATCTGCGCGCAAAAAAGTAACTGCTCTTTCGTAGGCACATGCGCGTACGCATCGGCAATAAGGTGAGAACCAACACCTATCATTTTCTTGTAAACTTGATTTATTTATTTTTTTATCGTTTTAGAAAAGCAAAAGCAGCACCATTCGGTTCCTGTCCTCCGGCTTTCCGTTGTATCTTTTTTGCCAGCTACCCGCTTATCCAATCGCCCAATGCAAAAAAGGATGCCACTTCAATCCGGTTTAAAAGGCAAGTCTTGACTAAAAATTAAAGCAACCCCTTTGCCAAGCCTAAAACTACCTACAAAAGTAAAGTTTCTATTCGATGTGCCGTTACCATCTGTTGCGATTCGCTCCAACTAAAAATGGTAAAATGACCGTCCTGCGATGCCACTAAACCCAATGCCTGTGGCTGGTCGTTCACAAATTGAGCAACCGAAAAATGGCGCGTTCCACCCAATTGCCCCGGAAATAAAATTTTATCCTCCCCGCCAACAATCGGTTCCGAAAAAGCAATCCGCTCAACCGTCGGTTTTCCCTTCGCACGACCAATTTTAGCACCAAAAGCCAACAAATTAAAGCCTTCGGTAATAATGGTAGCCCCATCAACCGCGGTTAAACCTGCCAAGTGCTCCACTTCCCTACGTACTGCCGTTTGCGAAAATATTTCACTCTGGTTTTCGTTCTGGTTAGCCAAATAGGCTAAACCACAAAAGTCAGACGTAACATTATATTGAATAGGATGAATAATCGACTCTTCCCACTTTTTATCCCCTTTGGGTACAACCAAAAGTGCCCCACCGCGGCCATGTGCACGCATAGAAACCGCAAACTGAATCAAAATATTAATGGGGTCATTCCAACTCACCAATACCGTCAAATCGAGCAAGGCACGCAAAATTGGCGGACAATCTTTCGCCAAACCACCCGCAGCATCTACAACCCGAATTTGTTCTCCCTTTAAAACAGCCACATTGGTAAATTTGCCAATACCATAAATACGCCGGTGTTTGATCACAATTAGGCCAGGCTCCGAAACATCCACTACAAAACAAAAATTTGGAATGTTCAGGGTCGTTCCCCAAATATAGAGCTCCCCATTCTCTTCCCAAACACCCAAGTGGATTCCCGAACGCTCTACACCTGGCGCTATCTTAGTCAAGGTATTCGCATTAAGTGCCAATGGTTTCTCAAACACAAGCGGTTTTGTGGTTTGATCTGGCGGTAAAAAAGCGATGGAAATACGGGGCGAATGCCCCTCTTCTTTTCGTAAACTACTCCAAAAAGCCACGTCAATTAAGGTTTCTATAATTTCAGGACTTGGTAAAGTCGCCAAATCCAACTCACCTTTACGAATAGCATTTTCATGCAAATTCACAAAATGCGCTGCAATCGTTGGCGCAATGGTATGTGCGGCTTTATAGGTAGGCTTGTAACTCATGTCCGAATTTAAACGGAATATTTCACTTTCTGAAACACCAAGCGTTTGAATTTGGTAAAGTTTTGAAACAAACGTGAAGCCTAATTTTAAAATCTAAGCGTAAAAGAGGTGTAAAAATTAGAGCTGCACAGTTTTAAAACCATACAGCTCTTTCTAATAGCAAACAAAAACAAGGTCAAATTGTTGCAAGAACCTCATTTTCACTGCCCTAAAACGGTAAATTCTTTCTTGAGCTTAATATCTTCAGACGAAGCACCAATTCGTATTTCGAACGTACCGGGTTCAACCCTAAATACATTTTGTTTATCTAGAATACTCATATCCTCAGGACTCAACGTAAACGAAACCGTTTTTTGTTCTCCAGGCAATAAATGTACACGTTCAAAACCACGTAATACCGATTCGTAAGTGGTTACACTGCTCACCAAATCTTTTAAGTACACTTGCACTACCTCATCCCCTTGAACAGCACCGGTATTTTTTACCGTTACCGAAACAAGAATGCTATCGCCCTGCTTGATGGTTTCTTGATCAAATTTCAAATCGCTGTACCCAAAAGTGGTATAACTTAAGCCATACCCAAAAGGATACAAGGCACCTACCACGGCTGTTTTTCCATATCCATTCGGTCCATCGCCCGGCTGCCCGGCATGCGATGCAGGTTTAAACGGAAAATTCAACTCAATTTGTCCAGTTGTTTTCGGAAAAGTCATGGTCAATTTACCACCTGGATTGTTATCGCCAAACAAGGTTTCAGCAATCACCTTACCCGATTGCGGCCCCGGAAACCAAGCTTCTAAAATAGCAGGCACGTATCTATTTTCCCAGTTGATGGTCAATGGTTGGCCATTTATCATCACCATCACCACCGGTTTACCGGTTGCAACCAGTGCCTGTACCAATTTCAATTGTCGCCCGGGCAAATTAAGTCCGGTTCGCGATAAACTCTCTCCCACGCGTTTTTCATCTTCTCCAACAACAGCTATAATTACATCCACATTTTTAGCAGCTGCTACTGCCGAATCAATCTGTGCTTGCTCACGCTCTGTTAAAGGTGTTTCAATAATTTCACTTTCTGGCCAGGTGGCATCTACCACTTCACAACCCAAGGCATAGCTTACATTTCCTTTTGTACCAACGTATTTTTGAATTCCTTCCAATACCGAAGTAGTTGGATTATACGAAGGTCCGTAACGACTCGTAGCATAATTTTTGGCTGCCGCCAAAGGACCAGTTACCAAAATATTTTTATACTTAGTTGAGTTTAATGGAAGTAATCCATCTTTATTTTTCAACAAAACCATCGACTGACGGTTAATTTCTTCCGAAAACTTCTCGTCATCAGCTGTATGAACCAATTTATCTGCCTGAGTGGGGTTTTCAATCAGTGGATGATCAAACAAGCCCAATCTAAACTTCACACGCAACACATTCGCCACGCGCTCATCAATCACGTTCATGGGTATTTTGCCTTCATTTACCAACTCGCGCAAGGGAATCAAATATTTTTCAGCAGGCGTAAAATTGGTACGCACATCTAAACCGGCTTCTACCACTTGCCTTACCGCTTCTTTATAATCGCCTGCTACATGATGCTTACCCGAAACATACTCAACCGCTTCACTATCCGACACCACATACCCATTAAAACCGAATTTCGTGCGCAATAAATCCGTCAAAAAGTAATGACTAGCTGTAATGGGCTCTCCATCCCAATCGTTGTAACTACTCATAACACCCATGGGTTGGGCATTCTTTATCACCTGCTGAAAAGGATACAAATACAACTGAAACATTTCTTTTGGCGCCACATGTGGGTCAGTACGTGCATTTCCATCTCGCCCACCCTTGGGCACACTGTAAACCGCATAATGCTTTAAGGTTGAGGCCACGCCATTCGATTGAATACCTAACACCATTTGCGTGCCCAATTGCGAAATTAGAAAAGGTTCTTCCCCGTAACATTCTACCACACGGCCCCAGCGTTGATCGCGTGCAACATCTAAAATGGGTGCGTATACGTTGGTGTACCCCAAAGCCTTTGCCTCGCGCCCCACAATGGTTCCGGCTTGCCGTACCAAGGCTTTATTCCATGTTGCACCAATACTAATTGGAGCTGGCAAAGAAGTGGCTTTTTCGTGATTTAATCCATGAATTCCTTCATTGGTAAAATCAACTGGTATCCCTAAACGGGTTTCTTCAATAAACCACTTCTGAATGGTATTTATCGCGGTAGCATGTTTATGAAATGGATACGCCAACGTTGTTTTAGCCGAACGGTTATTGGCTAGGTTATTTAATTGTTCATCAATATTGGCAATTCCATCTTTCCAAATTTCATTTTTCCAATTGGGTGTAGGCAACGAGTCTTTTAACACACGACCATACCCATATAAAGTTGCCATTTGCCCCGTCTTCTCATTTACATTCATCTGCGACAGCAAATCTTGAATCCGGCTTTCAATAGGTGCTTTCGGATTTTCATATACATCCATCCTTCCGTTTTTATTGAAATCGATGAACGTTTTATGGTATATTTTGGGTGTTTTACTTTGTGCAAAAGCCGAAGAATTAGCACACAAACTGGCTAAAAAAAATAAACATGTACCTGTATGAAGGGAAAATTTCATTACGTGTTGATTTAAGGATCTAATAGAGGCGTAAATTACTAGCTTTTTTTTAAAAATAAAGCTTTCAATATGCGTAAATATAAAATCGAACATTTTTTTTACGCTTAGCGGAAGTGAAGAAGTATCAAACATTATACGAGAGACAAACTAAAAGCAAATCACTAAAAATCAGACAATTAGTCATACACAATAATTTTCAAGCGACAATATTTCCGATTTATTTTTTTGATATGTAAGTGCATGAAGAATAAAAAATACATCCAATTCGCTACAAATCAATAATTTATTAATTTTATAAAAAAAATTACAAGTACCCTAATTCCGATGGCATTCCTTTTGATTTAACCGCAGCATGAACTTCAACAATTTTACCATAAAAGCCCAGGAAGCAATTCAACAGGCTTCTGAAATAGCACAAGGCAATCAGCAACAAGCTATTGAAACAGCACACCTTTTAAAAGGCTTGCTTACTGTTGATGAAAACGTGGTTTCGTACGTGTTAAAAAAACTGAACGTAAACCTGAACAGCTTAAATCAAAATTTAGACGCCGAAATTGCCAAATTCGCCAAAGTAAGCGGAAGCAATGTATACCTGTCAACCAATACCAATAGTGTTTTACAAAAAGCGCAATCATTTTTAAAAGAGTTTAAAGACGAATTTGTATCGGTAGAGCACATCCTTTTAGGAATTTTAGCCGTTAATGATAACACTGCAAAACTTTTAAAAGAGCAAGGCGTCAACGAGAAAGACCTTAAAAAAGCAATTATTTCGTTGCGTGGTGATAACCGTGTAACAGACCAAAATGCCGAAGCAAGTTACCAGGCATTAAGTAAATACGCGCGAAATTTAAACGAATATGCCGAGAGCGGAAAATTAGACCCTGTAATTGGTCGCGATGAAGAAATCCGTCGTGTGATTCAAATTTTATCGCGTAGAACAAAAAACAACCCCATTTTAATTGGTGAACCAGGTGTGGGTAAAACCGCTATTGCCGAAGGCATTGCTTTTCGAATTATCAAAGGCGACGTTCCGGAAAACTTAAAAAGTAAAGTGGTTTACTCGCTTGATATGGGCGCTTTAATCGCGGGAGCAAAATACAAAGGCGAATTTGAAGAACGCTTAAAAGCCGTTGTAAAAGAGGTTACGCAAAGCGATGGAGAAATTATCTTGTTCATTGACGAGATTCATACTTTGGTGGGTGCCGGAGGCGGTGAAGGTGCCATGGATGCGGCAAATATTTTAAAACCTGCCCTTGCTCGCGGTGAATTACGTGCCATCGGAGCGACTACGCTTGACGAATACCAAAAATATTTAGAGAAAGACAAAGCTTTGGAGCGTCGTTTCCAAAAGGTAATGGTAGATGAGCCAGACACCCAAGATGCCATCTCTATTTTGCGCGGCTTAAAAGAACGCTACGAAACGCACCACAAAGTGCGCATTAAAGATGAGGCCATTATTGCCGCGGTAGAAATGAGTCAGCGCTATATCGCCGATCGTTTTTTACCCGACAAAGCCATCGATTTAATGGACGAAGCGGCATCAAAACTTCGTTTAGAAATGGACAGTGTCCCGGAAAATGTAGATGCCCTTGATCGTGAAATTATGCGCTTAGAAATTGAACGTGAAGCCATTAAACGCGAAAAAGACGATAAAAAAGTTAAAGAATTAAGTGAAGAAATTGCCAATTTATCAGCCGAACGCGATGATTTAAAAGCCAAATGGCAGGGCGAAAAAGATTTGGTTGACAACATCAACCATCAGGTTGAATTAATTGAGCAATACAAATTAGAAGCTGAACAAGCAGAACGTGCCGGCGACTACGGTAAAGTAGCCGAAATCCGCTATGGAAAAATCAAAGAAGCACAAGATGCATTCGAAAAGCTGAAAGCCGATTTAGAAAATCAGCAAAGCGACAGTCGTATGCTGAAAGAAGAAGTTACAGCCGACGATATTGCGGGTGTGGTGGGCCGTTGGACAGGCATTCCGGTTACGAAATTAATCGCCAGCGAGCGCGAAAAATTACTAAACCTGGAAGATGAATTACACAAACGCGTTGCCGGTCAGGATGAAGCAATCGAAGCGATATCGGATGCCATTCGCCGTTCACGTGCCGGACTACAAGATAAACGTAAACCCATTGGCTCATTTATCTTTTTGGGCACCACCGGTGTGGGTAAAACCGAATTAGCAAAAGCATTGGCCGAATTTTTATTCAACGACGAAAATGCTTTAACGCGAATTGACATGAGTGAATACCAAGAACGTCATGCGGTATCGCGCTTAATTGGAGCGCCTCCGGGATATGTGGGATACGATGAAGGTGGACAGTTAACAGAAGCCGTTCGTCGCAAACCCTACTCGGTGGTATTATTAGACGAGATTGAAAAAGCACACCCCGATGTGTTCAACATCTTGCTGCAAGTTTTAGACGATGGGCGTTTAACGGATAATAAAGGTAGAACGGTGAATTTTAAAAACACCATTATCATCATGACCTCGAACATAGGCGCACATTTAATTCAAGATAATTTCAAGAATTTAAGCGATGATAACCGCGATGAGGTAATTGCCAAAACTAAAAATGAATTGTTTGAGGTATTGAAGCAAACCATTCGTCCGGAGTTTTTAAACCGCATTGATGAGTTAATTATGTTTACGCCACTCAACCGCAGCGAAATTAGAAATATTGTTAGCTTACAGTTTAAACATGTTCAAGATACGCTTGCCGAAATGGGTATTGAAATAGAAGCTAGTCCCGAAGCATTGGATTGGTTAGCACAATTAGGGTACGACCCGCAATTTGGTGCCCGCCCGTTGAAACGTGTCATTCAAAAACGCATCTTAAACGAATTGTCGAAAGAAATTTTGGCTGGAAAAGTCGATAAAGACAGCAAAATTAAACTAGATATGTTTGACAATAAGTTTGTGTTTTTGAATGGAAAAAACGAATAGAAGTCCCTACTTTCACAAAAAAGGAGGCTATAATAACCCCTCTTTTTTGTGAAATCTCTAAAAATTCCATTCTAACTAATGCATATAACTACCATTCCCGCGTCTATCATTCCCTGTACCGTATTTACTCTTGCCCCAACTGCGCAGTCCTTATCGATATAATACTCTGCATAACCAATTAATTAAAAGTTTTAAACACTTAGAACACACAAGTCAAACAAAATAAAAAATACAAAAATTAACAAATTAATACTACATTTGTAATTAAATAAATATTATATAATAACAACAAAATAACTACAAATGAGAAAAAAAATTTATTTATTTAGCCTAGTTTTCCTTTTGTTTGCTTGTCAAAAGAAAGAAAACTTACCTCAACAACAAAATGAAGAAATTTCAAAAGAAGAATTAAAAAAGATTGAAAAAAAAGGATTTAGTACAAATGGTATTCAAAAAATCAAAGGCGGATATATTGTAGAAGGTGATATATTTATAAGTAAGGATGACTTAGAAAAAAACAACTCAGCAGCACTAAAAATCGGAGAAACTGAACAATATCGAACAAACAATTTAATAAGAAACACACCACGAACTATCACAATATCTGTTACAAGTTTGCCCGAAATTTATACTACAGCAACAGATATTTCAATTGCTCGTTACAATGCTTTAAATCTGAGATTAACCTTTCAAAGAGTCGCGAACAACGGTAATATTAATATTGTTGGCGATACTCAACTGGGCAGTTTAGGCAGATCTGCAGGATTCCCATCGAATTCAGGAGACCCTGCCAGTCCTATCACATTAAATCCTAATAGAATTGGAAGTAATCCAGATATAGATTATCTAGCTACCATAATCGCTCATGAAATTGGACATTGTATTGGCTTAAGACATACAGATTATTTTAACAGGCAATTTAGCTGCGGTGTATATACGCAAGGAAACAATGAAGGTTTTAACAATAATGTCGTTAAAATACCAGGCACTCCATCATCAGAAGATGCTGGAAGTTACATGCTTGCATGTATTGGTCCAAATCAAAACGTACCCTTTAACCCAAATGATGTTATTGCTTTAAATTATCTTTACGGGGGATTACCAGTACCTGAAGATAGAACTGTATCGGTTTCTATTTTTGGTAACGATACAATAGGTTTAGAACCTTATATTTCTATTTATTTTTACGAACCAGGCACTCAAAATCTCGTTTACTGGGTAAAAATATCAGATGACAAGGTTACACAACCTGTTAGTCAAAAATTACCAATCGGTTGGTACGATGTAAAGGTTAAAAACGATAAAATTTTTTCATCATACAATTACAAGTGGAATGTTAAGATAGGAGACCGGAGCACAATTGTTAGTTTTTCCCCCCACCCCTTCTTTCTAACGTATATTTTTCAGCTCCACCATATTATAATCTTACAGGACGTTATTTTTCAGGTTCTTATATAACATTATATCCTTAATAAATAATGTATCATAAATTAATCACAAAAAGAGTAACTAAGTTCCCCATATTTAGTTACTCTTCTTGTTTAACTACCAATTAATTTTTAATTATTTTAATTTTTTTAATCGGTTGTTTATTTTTAAATATCACTCCAAGATAAAGACCAGCACCAAGTTTTGTTAAATTAAAAGTAGCGTCGCCATTCCCTATTTTTTCAAAAACCTTACGCCCAACCGCATCAAAGAGAACCAAAGAATAATTATAGTAAGCGCCACTTAATACTTTTAAATCTGTACTTACTGGATTTGGATAAACAACAATATCATCTTTCTTAAGAACCTTTATAGAAATTACGTTCGATTGAATCCTTTTACTGTCTTTTGTTAAAAAAGTGACACGGTAACGCTGTATTCCTGTTTTTGGTGATAAATCAATGATAGAATACTGTAAAAGCCCTCCTTGTAAATATTCCACTTTTAAAGGTATAAATGTTTCAGAATCAATCTGTTTTTCCCAAATAAAACTTTTTAGCTTGTAAGTGGTCCCAATATTTAGATTCAATCGAACGGCATCACCTTCCACGTCACCATTTAAACTTACCGTATAACACGATATACCTTGATTCTGATAATCTATTGTATAACTTTTCAAACCATTAAAATCTGTTCCATTTTCTGATAAAGCAAAGTAAGGAGATCCATCTGGATTTTTTTTCACCAAAATCATGGTATCTATTGTATTTCTAAAAAAAGTCAAATTATTATCTACCATTGTATAAATTGTATAGTTCTTAGCTAGAGGTTGAGCTTTCCAATAAAACAATATACTATCTTCACAATTATAACCCACTTTTAAAATTGGAGGACTTGAAATAATAAACGAACCTCCTTTAAATACCTCTTCTCCAATTTCCATTTTTAGTCTTGCGCGCCCAAAAGCATTAGGACTATTCCATTTAAAAAAATTAGCACTTAAATTAACAGACGGAGACAAGTTAGACCAATTTCCCCCATTATCATAACTGATAAACAATTTACCTGTTTTATTCTCATAATTACTCTCCCATCTTACATAATTACTTTTTCCAGCAAAAACATAGTCATTTTTTCCTGGAAATGTAAAGGAAAAATGATTAGGCAAACTCATTTCATAGGCCAAATAAAATACCTGCTTATCTTGAGTCACTTTTCTTCCTTTAACATGAACAATGTAAGTACCCGGCAATAAATTCTCCAGACTAACTTGTTGTACATTATTAATTTGATCAATTCTTCTTACTGCTGGTTGTTTAAGTGAATCAATATCTGGGAATGTGCTAAGCACCCATGGCAAAACAATTTCACCGTTCAAATCTTCAACAGAAAGATCAAGATGATTTACTATACTTTGAGCGCTATTTATTAAGGCTGGCAAATCATTCCAAACTAATGTAATTTTAAACTCTTTTTGTTCTTGCTTGATTTGTATGGGAAATAAAAAATCTTGCCCTTCAATTAACTCCTCCTCTATAAATCTTTTTTCTACAATTGTATTTATAGCTTTCAAAGCATTAACTTTTCCAAAACCATAGCTGTAATCAACATTTTTTCTTCCTAAATCATCCGCTGAATTAACTAAGACACTTTTAATTAGAGCAGACGGCGCTCTTTTACCAAAGATATCATAATATTTTTGCTGTAGTAAACTAACAATACCAGTCGTTAAAGCTGCAGCACCTGATGTTCCATCTTCACCTAAAGAAACAAAATCAGGTTTCACTCGACCATCATAAGCTGGGCCTTTGCTACTTAAAGGCTCTACAATATTCTCCCGATTAATACCTCCAACAACCAAAACATTTTTAGCTTGTTTAAAATTGCCTGTTAAATTTGCCATATTTTCGATGTTTTGATATAGCCCATTTGATGATCGAGTATTACCCTTATTACCAGAGGAAAATACATGAACAATTGTATCAGCATAATATACCTGGTAATCATACAATTGAGCTTCAAGACCATAACTGTTATCAAGACCAACACCGTATGAATGATTTTGCACAGTTACTTTAGCTAAAGATAGTTCATTTATATCATCAGGTAATAAGTTTACAAAATCTGAAGTTATAAGCTTAGCTGCAGGTGCTACCCCCTCTCCATTAATGAAAGAATTACCTGAACCCAGTGCCAAAGTAGCCATAATTATTGCATGTCCATTATCTGGTGAACTATTAACATTAGGTATAACCTTCCCTAAAAGATCTAAATCTTTATAATCAAATCCTCCTTCCTTTAAAGAAATCGTAATATTTTCCCCATTTAAATCCGAATATATATTACGGACGCTAGAAACATTTACAGCAGACATATCCATCCCATTCACAACAATTTCTTCCTCTACACTTTGAACGATATCAGCAAACAAAATTTGGCTATGATTTAGTATAGCTTCTAAATCGGATAATGGTAAGTACAAAACAATCACTTTGTATGTCTTGTTTACAGATTGAACCTTATATTGTTCTAAATAAGTGGGCACACCTTGAAAGCTATTATCAAACACTACCTTAATTAATTTCTCTTTCCTCTTTTTTTTGTCATGCTGCCACCTTTGAATTAGGTTATCACTTGCTTTCCACAAATTGTTTGATAACCATTTATTTTTAATCTGTTTAGTTATCAGTCCAATATTTTTTGGATTAACAATAAAATGCTTCCGTGAAAGCTGTCGTTTTGGATTAATCTTATTAATTTCCTCAGGAGACAAAAACGCATTAAACTCTACTAAAAGCAGGCTATCACGTGCTGAAACCAGCTTCATATCTTTCTGCAGAACGTATATGCGAAATTTTCCATCTAGTTCATCTTTAACAACCTGCCCCATTACTAAGTTAATTAGGCATAAACAAAACATAGAAATACAAAGACAAACAACTCTCATAACGATATACTATAAACCACAAATATACACATAATAAATAAGTCATATAAATAGTGTAAAAACTACATAATTAAAATTATTCTTACAAATCTTCAAAAAATATAATTCTAAAAACAAAATTGTAATTTAAAATCATAGTGCATTTCGCAAATTCAAAGTTTAAAAGACTAATTCATAATTTAGATAAATCTTATTTTAAATAAGTGCAGTGCAAAGTTTAATTAAAAACTCGCAAGTCACCTTTCATTCTGTAGAATATTATCTCCACAAGGAGCTTAAAATTCCCCAAAAAGCACACAAATAAGTCAAATTGTCTACCCTAAAATTAATCGTGAACTTCTTTTTTTGTCAGCGCATTTTACTTTTCAGTTAACACGAAATTCACATTAACTTAACACACAACTGCTTAGCATTAAATCGATATTTTTACGACATTTTTGTTCAGTTTTTGGCATAAGCCTTGCCAATAGGGATGCATAGTCCAAAAAAGTGGGCTAACCATTTTTATAATAATATTAACAAGAACAAAAAATGAAAAAATTAGTACTATCACTACTTGCAGTTGTAGGTTTAGCGTATTCATCACAAGCACAAACAGAAAAAGGGAACATTCTTTTAGGAGGAACAGTAGGTTTCAACTCAACAAAAGTTACCGGTGCAGCAAAAGCAAACACCGATTTTAGCATTGTACCAAATGTAGGATATTTTATTAACAACAATTTTGCCTTAGGTACAGGTATTGGCTACACCAATAAAAAAACTCCAAGTTCTATGTTAAAAAGAGATGCATTTGTAGTTGCACCTTTTGGTCGTTATTACGTTGATTTATCAAGCCAATTTAAATTTTTCGGACAATTATCAGTTCCAATGGAATTTGGAAAAAATTGCGCAACCGATTTAAATGGCGACAATGCGGTTAAGCTTGCAGACGTAAGCTCTTTCGGGGTTCAGCTTGCTCCAGGTTTTGCTTTCTTCCCTTCGAAAAGAGTTGGCATCGAATTATCGGTTAGTGGAATTGGATACCAAGAAGAAACTATAAAAACAGTTATTGGCGACTTAAAATCTACTACAAGCACATTCGGTATCAACGCGGATACCTTTGATCCTAAATTAGGCGTTCAATTTTACTTTTAATACAATACCCTACACCTACCTAAGAAAACGAAGCACCCCAAATTTGGAGTGCTTTTTTTTTGAAAATTTAACCCTTAAAAAAATGCAAAAACAAGTCGATTCCTATAACATTCATCAACTTCATTTTAAACAAAAAATCAAAAAATGTCGAATAAATTCAACATTTCATTTATAAATTGTTTTTTTTGTGAAAAATCAACCCTATTAAAACCTTCATTTATAATGATATAAGGTTTAACAGCAAAAACGAACGTGAAGGACGAATACTATCAACATACTGATTTCGAACTAATTACACTCATAAACACCGGAGACAAAAAAGCCTTTACACAAATTTTCTTTCGTTACAATCGTTTTTTGTATGCTCATGCTTATAAAATGTTGGGAAACAAAGAAGAAGCAAAAGACATTGTGCAGGAAATATTTGCCATGCTTTGGAAAAACCATGCTACTCTTTCTTTAAAAACCACGCTTCCCGGTTTTTTATATGCAAGTACGAAAAACAAAATCCTCGATTTATTAGGACACAAAGCAGTTGTATCTAAATACCTCGACACGCTGGGAGTAGAAATGAATCAAAAAGAAGAAGGAACAGATTACCGAATTCGGACCAAGGAATTAAGTACGCTTATAGACAATGAAATTGATTTATTGCCTGAAAAAATGAAGGAAATCTTTATTTTAAGTCGTAAAGAAGCGCTTAGTCACAAAGAAATTGCGATAAAGCTTGATATCACAGAAAAAACTGTGAAAAATCAAATAAACAATGCCTTAAAAATTCTTCGTACTAAATTAGGAATGCTCATTTATTTGATTTTTCTCTTCAGCCAGCATATTTACAAATTTTAAATATTTTTTTTCATTTCTTCTGGGCCCTAGCCCTTACTTAATCTTCATTATATTAAGTTCAGCAAGTTTATATCATCCATGCAAAACAAGCACATTCAAAATATACTCATAAAATATAGCGCAAATGCTTGTTCCGAAGCCGAATTAGCCGAATTGGAAAAATGGTATCAAGAACAAGAAGCAGAAAGTAAATTCAGCTTAACAGAAAGCGAGCTCGAAGAAGCGGAAGCTGCTATCTGGTTACATTTAAATCCATCTAAAATAACTGGTAAAAAACGTACATTTTGGTATCCTTTATCTACGGCTGCCGCTATTTTATTGGTGGTAGCTGTTTCTTGGTACTTCTTTGCCACTAAAAGTGCTGTTTTCAATACGAAATCAAAATCAATTGACATTGCTACCATTCAACCAGGTCAAAACAAGGCGGTTTTAACATTAGCCGATGGAAAAAAAATCTATTTAAACAAAAATGAGAACAGTAGAAATTTAAAAAATCAAACGGGAATAAACATTGAGAATAAAAATAATGAATTAGTTTATTCTATTGAAAAGAACTATTCTTTAGAAGCAGAACAAAAATTCAACAGCATAGAAACACCTAAAGGTGGGCAATATCAAGTTCAGCTACCCGATGGAACAAAAGTTTGGTTAAATGCAGCTTCAAGCTTAAAATACCCTTTAGCATTTTCGCAAAACAAGCGCATAGTTGAACTAGAAGGCGAAGCCTATTTTGAAGTAGCAAAAGATACAAAGCGTCCTTTTACGGTTAAAACAAACAGACAAAATATAGAGGTTTTAGGCACACATTTCAACATCAATAACTATAATGATGAAAAATTGGCTAAGACAACCTTACTAGAAGGCTCTATTCGATTAACCTTAAAAAATGGAAATTCGGCACTTCTTAAACCAGGTCAGCAAGCTATTTCAAACCTACTTTCGTTAAATATTGAACAAGTTAATGTGCTTGATGCCATCGACTGGAAAAATGGGCTCTTCATCTTCAATAACGAAGATTTATCAAGCATTTTACGAAAAATATCAAGATGGTACAATGTTGAAATTGACTATCAATACCTACCTAGGAACCAAATTGTTTTCGGCTCAATTTCTAAATCAAAAAACATTGAATCCGTTCTCAAATTATTATCCATTTCGAGTGATGTAAACTTTAAAATTGAAGGAAGGAGGATTCTTGTAATTAAAAAATAAAACAAAACAAACATCTCAACTAATAAACCCCTATCTACAAACCAAACAAACAAATGAATGAAAATTAGACTCCTTATTAAAGGGATAATGAATCTACGCTTTAGTAAATCGATTTTGTTAATCGTTTTAGTATTCTTATACCAATTAAATATTGCTTTTGCTCAATCAAAAATTACTTTAAACGAAAGCAATGCAACCTTACAATCTGTAATTACCAAAATTGGCAAACAAAGTGGATTCGATGTTATTATCAATGGAACTCTTTTAAAAATTGCTAACCCAATTACCATCAACTGTACAAATGTCAGTTTAGAAGAGGCCATGAAACGCTTACTAAGTAACCAGCCTCTAGCCTATCACATTGAAGAAAAAACAGTTGTTATTGTTAAAAAAACAAACACCTCACAACCTACACAAAACAAAAAGGCTAAAATCAGTGGTTTAGTACAGAATGTGCAAAACACACCATTAGCCGATGTAAACGTTACAGAATCGGGAACAACCAACACCACTGTAACCAATAAAAGCGGCGAATTTGACTTAAACTTAATCAATCCGGCAGCAACCCTTATTTTCACAAGTATTGGTTTTGAAAGAAAAGATTCTGTGTTACATTCCAAAAAATTATAAAAAAAATATTTTAATTTGTATTTTAGTATTTGCTTAAATAATAAAGTTAGCTATATTTGCACTATGGATAATATTTCGTGTATAAGACAACAGGCTGACATTAAACAAATCAATCGCTGTAAAAATCGAGTTTCAGAACTCCATGATTCCTTTGACTATTTATCGAATGGACTTGAATTGGCAGGGAATAATGTAAGGCTGAGAATTTTGTTTCTACTTTATGAAGAAAAACGACTTTGTGTTTGTGATTTAAGTGATATTCTTGGTATGACAATTTCAGCAGTTTCCCAGCACTTGCGAAAACTTAAAGACCGAAAGCTCATTGTAACCGAAAGAGAGGCACAAACCATTTTTTACTCATTGACAAAAGAGTATGAAAATATGCTGAACCCATTTTTTAAAATACTCGACGATAACAAAATTGTAGAAGCAATATGAAAACGGATAAGAAACTAATCGGGACCGGACTTTTAACAGCAATTGCAGCTTCATTGTGCTGCATTACACCTGTTTTGGCTATCATCGCAGGAACAAGTGGACTTGCTTCAACTTTTTCCTGGCTAGAACCTTTCCGACCATATTTTATCGGTTTAACAATTTTAGTGCTTGGTTTTGCATGGTATCAAAAGTTGAAACCACAAAAGAAAATTGACTGTAATTGTGAAATAATTGAAAAACAAAATTTTATGCAAACAAAATCATTTTTAGGAATTATTACCGTCATGGCGGCTTTACTTTTATCATTTCCAATTTATGCACACATCTTTTTTCCAAAGACTGAAAGTAAAGCAATTATTACCCAAACTTCCAAAATTCAGAAAGTTGAGTTTACAATTAAAGGAATGACTTGTTCAGGCTGCGAACATCACGTTAAAACAGAGATTAGCAAACTAAAAGGAATTGTCGAAGTTGTAGTTTCTTATGAGAAAGGAAACGCTATTGTAAGGTTTGACAATAAACAAACAAGTCTCGAAGAAATCGAAAAAGCTATCAATTCGACAGGCTATAAATCACAAAAAAGCAAAACTATATTATAATGGAAATAAAGTTACAATCAACAATAACTTGTCCAAACTGTGGTCACAAAAAAGAGGAGACAATGCCAACAAATGCTTGTCAATATTTTTACGAATGCGAAAAGTGCAAAACAATGTTAAAACCTCTGGAAGGTGACTGTTGTGTCTATTGTAGTTTCGGTTCTGTAAAGTGCCCGCCAATTCAAGAAAATAAAAAATGCTGTTGAGTACCAAAACAGGCATTTTTTATGGCAATTTAAACGGTTTTTTTATATTTTAAAAAGAATTACTAATCAATTAAATAATAGAAATAAAGAGTTAGGGGGCATAGCCAGAAACTAGACCTCATAAATTGATTACAAAGGGAAATGACTTATAGTTTCCCTTTTTTTATACTGCTGCTTCCTGGAGCGGAATAATTTGATATTCGTGTCCTGGATTATAATAAGAATTATTCTTCCATAAGATAAAAGTCAATTCCAGTAATTTTCTTTGGATGGCAACAATAGCCTTCATTTTAATACCATGCCTTGAAACTAATCTTAAGAAAATATATCTGAACCTTTCATCAGTTCTTATTGCAGCCAATGCAGGAAAGTGCATTACCTTCCTTAAATTCCGATTGCCCCGCTTGGATATTCTTGGTTTGGATTTCACTGAGGTTCCAGATGTCTTTTCTTTTACATCTAATCCGGCATAACTGACCAGTTGTTTTTTATTCGTTATTAACTCAAATCCATTGGTTTCCGCGATAATGGTTACAGCCGTTAGATTTCCAATTCCCGGTATAGAAGACATTATCTTCATCTTTTCTACTAAAACGCTATCTCCATTGATAAGCTTAGTAATTTCCTTCTGTATCTCCTTTTCCTGTGCATTAATCAAAGCTATTCTTTTATTAGTTCGTTTTACTGACTTTTCACTTGTTGTTGCAGAAGTACGTTCTGCATGAAGTTGATTCTTCAACATTGTGCGTTCCTGCACTAGCTGCTCACGTTCCCGGCAAAGCTGTCTTAAATCATTGAATATTTTTGAAGGAGGCTGCCATATTTCCAACTGCCTTTCCAATCCAAATCTCGCAATGGCTTGTGAAGCGCTCTTGTCTGTAATAGTCTTTATGTCAAGTGTTCTCGCATAATTACTGATCTTGTTAGGTAAAACGATACTAATTTGTTTTTGAGTACTGCATAGATAATAGGCTAAGGATTCATGGTAAACTCCAGTTGCTTCCATTATGTACCGCACTTCTGTCGCAGTTGACGTCTGCTTATTTACCCATGATACAAGGCTTAAAAACCCTTTTTTAGTATTGGGAAATACTTTGTAGGCATAAACTTCTATACTGATCTGCTCATCCATTCGACCAAGCGATACAACTAATTCTTTTTGAGCAACATCAATTCCTACTGTCTGCTTTAATAATACTTTCATCTTATCTGGTTTAGGTAAGTGATAACCTTTTTTCATCTTTTCTCCTGACTAGATATACTGGCTACGCAACCCATAATTATGATTGAGTTCCTTACATTCTGTTCAGATTCTAAAAGGTTAAAGAAGAGGAGGCAGTCTCTTTTCTTGAATATACCATAAGGCTATTTAAAGCAAAATCTGCTCTCGCCCTTCTTCACTTAGATTATATTATACAAACATAGGAGAAGTAAAACTAGCTGCAAATTCCCCTACAATTACAGTTACTCTTAAAGAAAACATAAAAAGCCTTTCGGATGTAAATGTTACTGTAAAAACCGGTTATTTCGAAAAATCAAAACAAACCTTTACTGGAGCTGCAACTTCGTTTACCGGAGAAGAATTGCGCACTGTGACCAATCAAAATATCCTATCGGCTTTAACAGTACTAGACCCGGCATTTAAAATGATGGATAATACGACCATCGGCTCAAATCCAAACCAAATTCCCGACTATCAGATTAGAGGATCATCGAGTATTAACACCAATATTGACGAAAAATACAAGGGAAACCCAAATGTACCAGTTTTTATGTTGGATGGTTTTGAGGTTAGCATCGAAAAAATATACGATTTGGATCCACAACGAATTAGCGGTGTTACCATTTTAAAAGATGCGGCGGCTTTAGCAATATACGGCTCTAGAGGTGCCAATGGGGTTGTAGTTATTTCTACAAATGCACCCAAATCTGGAAAATTACGCATCACCTATAATGGTACCATCGATTTCGAAGTAGCCAACTTATCTGATTATAATCTTTTAGGCGCAACAGATAAACTTCAATACGAAAAACTTGCTGGAATTTATACTCCATTAACCAATGCCGTTTATATTGCAGAGCAATACGATGCTATATACAACGAACGATTAAAACTGGTACAACAAGGTACCAACACCGACTGGTTAAAAAAACCAGTTAAAGGAGTTGGTATCAGCACAAAACAAGCTTTAACAATCGAGGGTGGAGATAATACATTCAGATACGGTGTAGATGTTTCGTATAATCCACAAGACGGGGTAATGAAGGGCTCTTCTAGAAATAGAAAAGGGATTAACATCCGTTTAAATTACAACTATAAAAATGTAAGATTCTCCAATCAAACATCATTTGATCACGTATCAACTGAGAATTCTCCGTACGGAAGTTTCAGCACATATGCCTATCTAAACCCATACTACTCTCCTGTTGATCAATATGGGAACATCACAAAAACATTGTTTGTGGTAAACTCGGTAACCAGTCCGTCGGTAACCATTACCAATCCTTTATACAATACTACATTAAATACAGTTAATACCAGTGCTTACGATAATTTCATTAACAATTTTGGTGTAGAATGGAGATTAAACACTAGTCTAAGATTAACGGGGGGATTCTCTCTAAATAAAAAAACGCAAATAGTCGATAATTTTAAACCTGCCGATCATACCGATTTTATTAATTCGACCATTAAAGGAAGTTATTTTAAATCTACGGAATCGAGCTTGCAATACGAAGGAAATGTAGGTGTAGGCTACACCAAGAACTTTAACAAGCATTTATTGGTTGTTAACGCCAATTTAAATGCTCGTCAGGTTAGCAACGATTTATATAGCGTAACAGCCGCTGGTTTTCCAAATGACTTCATGGATCACATTTCTATGGGAATTCAATACATGGATGGTACTAAACCTTCAGGAGCCGAGTCTACTTCGCGATTAATTGGAGCACTGACAAATGCCAATTACAGCTACGATAATCGGTTCTTAGCAGATTTTGCCATTCGTTACGATGGATCCTCACAATTTGGAAGCAACAAAAAATGGGGTGCATTCTGGTCGGCTGGTTTAGGATGGAACATACACAATGAGGCCTTTTTAAAAGACAACACATTTATAACGCTATTAAAACTTCGCGGTTCAATTGGTTTCACTGGAAGTCAGAACTTCTATGCTTACCAATCGCAACTTACCTACAACTACATTCCAAATATGAGTTACAATGGCTACATTGGCGCAATTGCTTCAGCCTATGGAAACCAAGATTTAAAATGGCAAAAAACTTATAAACGGAACGTTGGTGTCGATTTCGAATTTTTTAAAGGAAAAATCAGTGGATATTTCAACTACTATTTTGATACTTCACAAGACGTTTTAGTTGATGTAACCATGCCACCATCATTAGGCTTTAGTACTTACAAAGCAAATTTAGGTGAGGTTACAAACAATGGTTATGAAATCAATTTAAAAGCAACGGTATTTTCAAATCCTGAAAAACAACAATACATTAACGTATTTGGCTCTGCGGTACATAACAAGAACCAGTTAAAGGAAATTTCGAATGCGCTAAAAACATATAATGATGCGAACGACACTGAAAATTCATCGAATAGTAGCGCGGCAAACAAACCTTCTGTTCGTTTTGTAGAGGGGCAATCCATTAATACCATTTGGGTAGTTCCTTCATTAGGCATTGATCCGGCCACGGGGCAAGAAGTTTTCGTTAACAAAGCTGGCAATACAACGAACGTATGGAGCGCAGATGATTATGTTCCATTTGCTTCTACCGACCCCAAAGCAGAAGGAACCTTCGGGACTAACGTCGGTTCAAACGGCTTCCAGTTAAATGTATTTTTTGCCTATCGTTTGGGAGGATATTTATACAATCAAACGCTGGTTAACCGAATTGAGAATGTAAATCCGAACCAAAATGTTGATAGCCGCGTATTTTACGACAGGTGGCAAAATCCGGGTGATATTTCAGCTTTTAAAGGTATCACCAATTTATCTATAACACGCCCTACATCGCGCTTTGTAGAGAAAAACAATGTCATGGAACTAAAATCGATTAATCTATCGTATTTATTTTCGAACAGAAGATTCCTAAAATCAATTGGCGTAGAACGATTAAGGGTGAGTGCTTTTGCAAACGACATATTTAGAGTTTCAACAATTAAAGCTGAGCGTGGAATCGATTATCCATTTGCTCAACATTACGCTGTTGCACTCCAAATGACCTTTTAATGGCAATTTATAGAATGATAAAAAAAGAGAAATGAAAAAATTTATAACTATAGCAGTGCTCCTTGTGGCCACAATAAATTTAACTTCTTGCAAAAAGTGGTTAGATGTAGCCCCAAAAACAGAAATAAAAGGTGATGTACTTTTTTCTAACCAAAATGGGTTTAGAGATGCCCTAACGGGAGTATATACCTTAATGATCGATTCTAATTCTTATGGTTCTGCATTATCGATGGGAACGGTTGATGTAATGGCACAAACCTACGACAATGTGCGTACAACTGTTAATCACAATTACTCGAAAATAAGCACATATTCCTATACCGAACTACAAAGTGCCAATCGATTTGCAAATATTTGGAAACAGCAATACAAAGCTATTGTAAACACCAATTTAATTTTAAGCTATGTAGATAAAAAACAAGATGTATTTAAACCTGGCGTTTACCAGGCAGTAAAAGGTGAGTCTTTGGGGCTGCGTGCCATGTTCCACCTTGATCTATTGCGCCTTTTTTCTCCTTCTGTAGCCTTAGGGTCGTCGAGAAAAGCAATTCCTTATGTAGATGCATACACCAATGTACCTTTTCCTCAATCTACTGTTAATGAAGTACTCGAAAAGGTTATCAGAGATTTAACAGAAGCAAAATCCTTACTAAAGGATGTAGACCCATTAGGACCAAATTCGGCGAACATTAATTTATCAACTATTGACCCAATTTTGGCAAACCGAAATACCCGCATGAATTATTATGCCGTTACGGCCATGCTGGCTCGGGCATACTTGTATAAAGGTGATAAGGTAAATGCTTTGTTAAACGCAAAAGAAGTAATCCAATCTACTCTTTTCCCTTGGTTTAACCAAGGTACGGGAACCGTATTAAGCGATTACACTTTCCCTACCGAGCAATTATTTTGCTTAAAAGTAGCCGGACTAAAAACCCTTTATAGCGACCGTTATTTCCCTGATTTAATTGACGGTAACAGTACCATCCAATTAACCATCAGCAATACTTCTTTTGCAAATATTTACCCCTCTGTTTTAGGAACGGATTATCGCTTAAATTGGTTTACAGCTGCAAATACCGGAAACACGAAAATAACCAAGTACTTATATGGAGCAAACAATTTTATTCCACTGATAAAAAAATCAGAAATGTACTTAATTGCGGCAGAATGCGAACCTAATACCACTACCGCAATAAACACTTACTTAAACCCATTAAAATCAAACCGTGGTTTAACTGCATTAGATCCTGCTACCACCACAGCTGCACAACTAACCACAGAGATTGGCAACGAGTATAGAAAAGAATTTGTTGGCGAAGGACAGTTATTCTTCTACTATAAACGAATGAATATAAGCAAACTACCAACTATTCCTGCTTTTACTAACACTGAATCTGTTTACGTTTTACCGATTCCGGATGCTGAAATTGAATTTGGAAACATTAATTAATTGTGAAATGAAAAAAATTGAATTTGTTTTTTTAGCATTTATCACAATGCTATTTGCAAACTGCAAGAAAAATGACCCAAAAATATACGACGAAAAACCCGCAGTTTATTTCTCTGCTTTCTCTACTACCGACAGCTTATTTCGTTCATTGGTAGCAATCAAGACCGACAACGATACTGTTTGGCTAAATATTCAGCTTTTGGGCAATGCCATTGCACAAAATACGAGTTTCAAACTTGTTATCGACCCGCAATACAGCACGGCGATTGAAAGCAAGCATTACCAAAAATTAAAAGACAATTACGTTTTGCCTGCCGGAAAGTTTAGTGTTCTGGTGCCAATTATTTTGTACAAAACCGACCCCGATTTGACAGCGAAATCAGTTCGAATGGGTATTAAAATAATTTCTTCAGATGATTTGGATGCAGGCTACCAAAATAAACTAAATGCCCACATTATATTTACCAACCAATTGGTAAAACCTTCTTACTGGGATTCCTATTTATCCATTTATTATGGCACCTATTCGAGGGTGAAACACACTAAAGCAATTCAGGTTCAACAGTTTGATTTCCCGGATACGAAGCCAACCACCACTTCTACCCCGAAGTTATCGGAAATACAACCGAAATTTCAGGATTATGGCCGCCAATTAGCCTTGTTCTACACCTACAATGTTGTCATGGATGAAAACGGAAATCAAATTTTACCTTGGGCACCCTTGTAATTTATAAAATCCTAAACTCAAAAAAGATGAAATTTATAGTAAAAATAATGATGGGTTTAATTTTATTCTGCCTCGCCAGCTGTGTAAAAGACAACTCTATTGTAGGTTCCACTCCTTTGGACGCAATAAAAGTATCGGGCATAGATCCTAATTACTCAAAAGCAATCGATGATATTTTAAACATAAACCCAACAATTGACAAACAATTTTTAAAGGATACTGATTTAGATTACGTATGGTATGCTTATACACAAGCCACGCAATTTAAACCAGATACATTGGGAAAAACCAAAGATTTAGCCTATAAAGTTAAGCTAACACCAGGTGTAACCTATACCGTTATTTTAAAGGTGACAGATAGAACAACAGGCGTATTTTACAAATCGAATACTACCTTAGCTGTAGGAAATGATTTTAGTCCTGGTTTATTAATTTTAACCCAAAACAATGGCAAAGCAGAGTTATCGTTTCTAAACACCGTTTCAAACAAGTTTATTGAAGATGCCTATTTCAAAGTAAATAACGAAAGTTTGGGTATCAATCCAATAAGTGTTGGCTATTATCCAAAGAGCGGAAACTTACCATCAGAAGTAGTACTCCTTTGTGAAGATGCACGTGGAGGCGTTATTTGCAATGCTACAGATCTAACGTTCAACAGAACCATCTTAAATACTTTTGTTACCTCGTATCCTTTTACTGGAACCATGTTTACCCAAAAATACGTGAACAAATCAACGAGTGGTCTGCAAGATTACCTGGTTATAAATGGAAAAATTCACAACAGACAAGTGAATTCATCCGAAATTCTTTTCCGCTCAGAAATGATTGGACAAGATTATACAATTAGCCCAGTGGTGTTTTACGAAGGAACCAATACACGTCCATCCTTCTTTGATGTTAAAAACAAGCGCTTTTTAGTACAATCGGGTACCAATGGTGTTTTAAGTACCTTACCCTCGGGAACAACCTCCTCAATTATCGACCCGAACAATGTGGGTTTACTGCCTTTGCACGGAGGACAAGTAAGTGGAAACAATGCCTTCGGTATCTTTGAAAACCCAGAAAAAACTAAACGCTTTATTTTGCGGTTCTTATGTAATGCACAGGCAGGAAGTTTTACTGCTACAGAGAAATTTGAGGTATCTACTGTTACAGATATGATGAATGCAACTAGCTTTACTTCTACTCGTTCATTAGCCAGTTATTTATTTTACAGTGCAGGAAGTAAGGTTTACGTGTATAATGCAGTAAGCAAAAGTGGTAGCCTGCTACTTGATTTAGGAAGCACGAATGCAATAGACAATATCAAAATAGAACTTGGAACCATGGAATTAAAAGTAGGCTATACAAACAATTCCTTAGCTGGCAAAAAAGGTTCATTTGCAACCTATACACTTTCAACTATTGGTGGTGTAACCGCAACAAAAGTTCTGCAAAAAGAAGGCTTCTGTGATAAAGTAATTGATATTACCACTAAAATATAATCCCAAACCTATCCCGATTTAAAGATCGGGATAGTATAAAACACGTAAAAAATGAAACTAAAAATTTTAACAATAGCCTTATTGAGCTTACTAGCAACCAGAGGCTTTGCTCAAGGAATTGAATTTGTACATTTAAGCTATGAACAAGCTTTGGCCAAAGCAAAAGCCGAAAAAAAAGCCATTTTTATAGATACCTATACAACTTGGTGTGGCCCATGTCGTGTGATGTCTCAAACCATCTTTCCGCAAAAAGATGTGGGCGACTTTTACAACGCCAACTTTGTGAATTTAAAGCTTGATGCAGAAAATGAAAGCACGCATGGTTTCTTCAAAAAATACAAACCTTCTGCCTTTCCAACTTACTACTGGATTAATGAAGAAGGAGAATTGCTAAATACAGAAACTGGTTCTACCTCAGCCCAAAATTTTATCGCCCATGGCAAAAAAGCTAAAACTTCTACCTTAAATGTTCAGGAAAGAGCTTACGCTGAACGCTGGAAAAAAGGAGAGCGTAGCTATGAACTGGTAACAAAATATATTTATGGCATATTAAGTAAAACAAAACCAGCTGAGGTACATTCAAGCATGGAAAGTTATTTCAGTTCTATCTCTGAGAAAGAATTACAAGAGCCTAAAAACAGTGCACTCTTGCTTTCCTATATGCGTTCACCGAAAAAAGGAGTCATTTTAGATGCTATTCTGAAATACAGCGGAGCGCATGAAAAAAACATCGGTTACTTAGCGTTTAATCAGAGTATGTACAGAATGGTTGTTCGAAATGGCAATGCATACTTGGCGCAAAAAAAGGATACAGCTTATCGCGAACATGTGGCGCTTATGAAAGCATCCCCTATTCCCAACAAGGACATGTATATTCAGCTGTTAAAAGCCGATTCGTTAATGTACACAAAAAATTATAGCAAATCGCTTGCTACTGTGGCTACGATTGCTCAAACCTATGGAAAAGACAATCCGTATATCTACAGAGAGATTTGTTATACCTTGACTGTAAGTAAATTTATAATCGAGGCAAAGCTAAACTCTTCAGAATTAACAACTTTAATCGACTTAAATACTAAAGCGTTCGAATTACAGCCTACGCAAGAAACCATCGGTTTTCTTGCTGCTGCCTATGCCAAAGCAAATGACTATAAAAAAGCGTATGAAATTGCTTCGACTGGAACCTTTTATTCAACCCCTCAATTACCTGCCGGAATTTATAGAAACTTTTTGCAAATCAATCCTAAAATAATTACCGATTGGGGAAAAACGGCAGAAGCAAAAGCTTGGAAAGAAAGTTTAGCAGAGAAAGAAAAAGAAAACGGTAAAAAACCAAGTAATAAAACAATTTAAATACCCAAAATCTACCTATAGAAGCGAGTATTCTGAAAAGGAATACCTCGCTTTTTTTGTTATATACGTGCAAAAAATAATTATTAACACTCGGCTAATTAATCAATTATTAATTTGTATAATTTATATTTTTGCGTCAAATATCGCATTATGAAATACAATTTTTTAAGCCTAGTATCAGCAGGCATTATTTTACTGGCTAGCTGTCAATCGAAATCGCAAACGGAAGATAAAAAAATATCAGATAGTACCGAGCAAATGGCAACAACAGAGACGGTTGCCACCAGCAATATTGATGTTTCAAAAATAAAAGTGGCCGAAGCCAAAACAATTTTAGCGCGCAAACAGGTGCCTATTTTGTGCTACCACCAAGTACGCGATTGGAAACCTACTGATGGCAAAGTAGGAAAAGATTATATTGTAGAAATCCAAAATTTTAAAGATCAAATTAAAATGTTAGCCGATAGCGGTTACCATACTATATTACCCGATCAATTGTATGCCTATTTAAACACAGGCGCAGCTTTACCTAGCAAACCTATCATGCTTACCTTTGACGATACCGACTTAGATCAGTTTACCATTGTTAACCCAACCTTAAAAAAGTACGGGTATAAAGCAGTTTATTTTATCATGACTGTTTCTATCGGTAAAAAAGGAAAATTTGTAGATTACATGAGCAGCGACCAAATTAAACAACTTTCGGACGAAGGAAATGTGATTGGTTCGCATACTTACGACCATAAGAACTTTAAAAAATATGCCGGCAAAGATTGGGAAGAGCAATTGGATAAACCGACTAAAAGATTAGAAGAAATTACGGGTAAAAAAATGACGGAGTTTGCATATCCTTTTGGTTTGTGGAATGCTGAAGGTATACCTGAATTAAAAAAACGCGGCTTTAGAATGGCGTATCAATTAGCAACTAAACGCGATGAAAACGACCCTTTATTTACCATTCGCAGAATTATTGCCAGTGGATATTGGAGCCCGAAAACATTAAGTAACAGTATTAAAAACAGCTTTTAAACGACAAAAATCCCGGAAAATCCGGGATTTTTTTTTTAAAACATACTTCTAAAACAGATTAATCTGTAAATTAGATTATGAAACATTCCTCATCTCGATTACAGCTTTCATTTTTTTTCTGTATAACCTCATTCATGTTTGCTTGTAGTAACAATCAAAAGAATGATCAAAAAACCAGTGACGCTACAACCATCGTTAAATCGGAAGCTATTTCTCCTTTACCGCAGACTTATTACAAACGATTGGAAGGCCGTTTAAATGGCCATAATCTGGTTATGCATCTCCAGAAAAAAGATACGGCCAATTACTCTGCCGTATATTATACGGATGGTGATTGGTGGAGCTTAAAAATAGACACCATTATCGGTCAGGATAGCATTGTATTTTTAGAAAGCATTTCTTCCTCGTTCATTTACAGCGATAGTCCAAAACAACCAAAAATAACTTTGAAGTGGACAGGGAATGATTTTATAGCAACGAGAATTGATGAGAACCAGCAAAAATCTACTCCTTTCCATATCCTAGAAAAATATCCAACAGGCAGCTATTCTTTCTCTAATTCGATTTATAAAGATTCGCTAATTGCCTTCCCAGGGAACAAAAAATCGCCAAAAGCCGTTATAAGTTTCGAGAATTTAAATGCAAATGGAAGCGATGCCAATGCTGCTTTTTTAAATCAGGAGTTAAAAAAAATAATGGATTTACCTGCAAACCAAAGCGATTGGCATACTGGCATTAAACAAAAGGCCAATAAATATTTTTCAGACTATAAAAATGATCTGAAAGATCTTAAAAATCCGTTGGGAGCAGATGAAATTCCTTTTTGGATGAATTATACCAGCGATGGTGTGCAGTCTGTTTTATTTAACGATCAAGATTTTGTTGTTGTTGCATACAACACCGACGTATTTACCGGTGGCGCCCACGGACTGCATGGTACTTTGTTATATTGTTTTGATGTTAAAAACAAAAAACAACTAGCGCTAAGCGACCTCCTAAAAATAGAACCAAACACCCTTCAAAAATTAGTGGAGCAAAACTTTAGGAAAAAGTACCACATTAAACCCAATGAGGGCTTACAAATTCTTTTGTTCGACAATTATTTAAAACCCAATAAAAATTTCTTTTTCAATGCCAATGGCATCTCATTTCTGTACAATCCGTACGAAGTTGCTAGTTATGCGGTTGGAGATATTAGTGTATTTATTCCTTTTGACGAATTAAAAGATTACCTCTTGCCCGCTTTTGCTAGCAGAATGGGAATTAAGTAAAAAGCGATAAATTTTATAAAATGCCCGATTAAATGCTAGGCATTTTATAAAATTTCTATGATGCAATATTTTTTTGCGTTAAAGCTAAGCTCTTCCCCAATTTTATGTCCAATGAGCATTTTGCCAATAGGTGATGCTTGAGAAACGGCGTAAAACTGACGTTGTTCTACTTTTAATTCGCCGGCACTAATGGCAATGTAAAAATTACCTTCGCTTGTAAACACCAAGCTTCCGTTTTTAACCACTTTAGCGGCTTCTACGTTTTCTATTTGTTGCAAAGCGATCTTCTGCTGCCCAGCTTCGTACAGTAACTTATTATTACGATCCATTTCTTGCTGCATCATTTCACGCGTCGTTTCATACTTATCGCCGGCGCTACTTTTGGTATCGTCGTTCGAAGCCTGACGTGCTTGTTGCAAAGAAAATTCGATGTTTTGAATACGTTTTTCGATAAACGTTAAACAAAGTTGATATAGTTGATTTTTTAAAGTTGACATGGGTATATTTTGTTAAAATGAAGCATAATTAAATGTAAAATTACGCTTCAATCCAACGCACTTTCTCTTCCATCGGCGTACGATTTAAAGTAACGGTTTCGCCGTTATGATACCCCATATAAAAAAGGCCAATGCATTTTTCAGTTTCATTTAACTGCAAAAAATCTCCCAAATCATCTATCAATAGAGGTGTACTCCAATAAGCTCCAACAGATAAACTTTCGGCAATAAGCGACATGTTTTGTACCGCGCATGCTACCGATGCCAATTCTTCCCACTCTGGAACTTTGCCTGTTACTTGCATACAAATAGCGATTATACAATCTGACTGACTTGTTTTTTGCGCAAAACTATCGTACTTCTTTTGTAGAAACTGTTGTGGGGATACTTTTTCTTTGTAAAGATTACCCAACTCCTCTCCTAGCTTAGCTAAACCTCCTTTTCTTATCACAACAAAGCGCCAAGGTTGCGTTAACTTATGTGTTGGAGCATAGTTTGCGCCTTCCAAAATCTGATTAATCACTTCGACTGTAATTTCCTTTTCTATGTAACTGTCTGGAAAAACACTTCGACGTTGTTTAATAATTTGTACTAAGTTCGTGTATGCTGAATTCATTTCGTAAAAATAGATAAAAGTTGATTGGCAAATGTTAATTTACCTGAATTGCAGAAGATTTGACGTTTTTCTAGCAAAATCCCTCATGTTCATCCTTTGGAAGAAACACCTAAATTTTGGCATTTATCGCAATTGCTTCCTAATTTGTTTGGCTTTCGCAAAATAGGCAATGCTTTCTTTATCGACTTGAAAATCGATGGTTTGCAACAATTCTTCTTTTATCCAAACATGTTTTACAGCCAAATTGGCCAAAATAGATAAACAATGAGATTTAACTGCAACCGGAATTTTGTCGTCGATTAACCAAGCAAAAACCACTTCTGCCAAATCGTTTGTTGGGTAATTATCTAAAACTTGTTTTAATCCTGGCAATGCTTTTTTATGGGTCCAAAAGGCAAGAATTTTAACGTAATGTCGCAAAGCGGATAAATTGTTTTGTTGCGAAAATTTACTCAAAAAATAGTCGCCATGCGGAACAAAACGGGCAGGATGATTGGAAAATATATTCTCTAAAACCCAAGCGGCACGAAAACCAATTTGTTCGTTCGGGTGAAAACTTAATTCGATTAAGTCCTTTGGCGAAAAGCTGCTATCCGATGCTATTGCCGCTAGTTTTTCTACTTTATGTTTGCTTAGCGTATTTTTTAATGTCTCAAGGAGAAATTCCATATCTAAAAATAGAAAAAAAAATAACATCTGCGTTAAGGCTTAATTTTCTTTGGCTCTTTCGTTAAAGTCAACAATATTTTATACCATGTAAAAATTATCGCTTGTTCATTTGGCTATTTGTGAATCTGAAAATGAAGGCTCTATTTTTAGAGCCTATTCATGTAAGTTTCGTTATAAAAAATTGAAAAACAGTCTAATCTTCGCAATCAAGTTCTGCTTGTATCGTTGCATCATTGAAATCTCCCTTTTTGTATGTACGAATCGTACGACCACTTCCATCTACTACTATTAAATCGCCAAAAATATCCGTTTTATATTTACGAATCGTACGACCGTTTCCATCTTCTATTACTTTGTCACCGAAAATATCTGTTTTATACCTGCGAACCGTACGACCACTTCCATCTTCTACTACTTTGTCACCGAAAATATCTGTTTTATATCTGCGAACCGTGCGACCACTCCCATCTTCTACTACTTTATCGCCAAAAATATCCGTTTTATACTTGCGAACTGTTCGGCCACTCCCATCTTCTATTACTTGGTCGCCAAAAATATCCGTTTTATACTTGCGAACCGTTCGACCCCTTCCATCTTCTATTACTTGGTCGCCAAAAATATCCGTTTTATACTTGCGAACCGTTCGACCCCTTCCATCTTCTACTACTTTATCGCCAAAAATATTTGTTCTTACTTTGTATGTTTCTGTTTGACTATAGGCCAAGATGGAAACAAGAGACATAAAAATGCCTAGTACTAATTTTTTCATTTGGTTATCATTTGTGTGTGTAAAACGCAATTCAAAAATCTAGCCAAAATGTGCTGTTGCATGCTTTAATTTGTTTTCTTTTGCCAAAGGTTTCGGCCCTTAAAACCTAAACCCGATAAAAGCGAGTACGAAGTGTAACGGAGTAAAGCGGATAGCGGGGCTAAAGGATGCCACGTTTGGTTCCGTTCATTTTCAAATAAAAAGCCTGAGCGTTTGAACTTTGGACTTTGGACTTTAAAACAGTACCTTTGCAGCTTATTTTTATACAGCATGATTTCAGTTTCTAATTTATCATTACGATACGGCAAACGCACATTATTTGAAGACGTTAACATCAAATTTACCCAAGGCAATTGCTATGGTGTTATTGGTGCTAATGGAGCAGGTAAGTCTACCTTCCTTAAAATTTTATCGGGCGAGGTTTCGCAAACTTCAGGTTCGGTAGCTTTTACTCCTGGCGAACGCATGGCGGTTTTAAAACAAAATCACTACGAATTTGATGAGTTTACTGTGTTAGAAACCGTTATGATGGGGCACAAGGAATTGTACAGCATAATGAAGGAGAAAGATGCTATTTATTTAAAAGAGGATTTCACGGAAAAAGATGGTGAACGTGCGGGAGAATTGGAAAATCTTTTTGCCGAAATGGATGGCTGGAACATGGAAAGTAATGCGGCCACGCTTTTAAGTAATTTGGGTATTACCGAAGACAATCACTATAAACTATTGAAGGAGTTGGATAACACACAAAAAGTACGTGTGTTATTGGCGCAAGCTTTATTTGGCAATCCGGATATTTTATTATTGGATGAGCCAACCAACGATTTGGACATCGAAACAATCGCTTGGTTAGAAAACTTTTTGGCAGATTATCAGAACATTGTTTTAGTTGTATCGCACGATAGACACTTTTTAGATGCAGTTTGTACGCATATTGTGGATATCGATTTTGCAAAAATGAGTACCTACACGGGTAACTATACTTTCTGGTACGAATCGAGTCAGTTGGCATTGAAACAACGCAGCGACCAAAACAAGAAATTAGAGGATAAAGTTAAAGAGTTACAAGAGTTTATCCGTCGATTCAGTGCAAATGCATCGAAATCGAAGCAAGCTACTTCGCGTAAGAAAGCCTTGGATAAAATTGATATCACGGAGATTAAAGCATCGAGTAGAAAATATCCGGCAATTATATTTAACAATACTGGACGTGAGGCGGGTGATCAAATTTTACAAGTGGAGAACTTGGGTGCCAGCAACAGCGATGGTGTATTATTTGATAAAGTTACCTTCATGCTGAACAAAGGCGATAAAGTTGCCGTTCTATCGCAAAATAGTTTGGCTACTGCTGCTTTTTACGATGTCTTAACCGGTCGCGAAACCAACCACAAAGGCGAATTTAAATGGGGTGTTACCATTAGTACGGCCGATATTCCGAACGATAACTCGGAATATTTTGCTGGTAAAGATGAAAACTTGGTAGATTGGTTACGTGAATATTCGGGTACCGATGCGGACGAACAATTTGTACGTAGCTTTTTAGGTCGTATGTTGTTCTCGGGTGAAGAGGTTTTAAAAAATGTAAAAGTACTTTCGGGTGGTGAAAAAATGCGTTGTATGTTCTCGCGTATGATGTTGCAACAAGCAAACTTATTAATGTTTGATGAGCCAACCAACCACTTGGATTTAGAGTCGATTGAGGCGTTGAACAACGGTATGAAAGATTTTAAAGGCACTATTTTATTTACCTCGCGAGATCACCAATTAACAGAAACGGTTGCCAACCGTATTATTGAAATTACGCCTAAAGGTACTATTGATAAGCTAATGACCTACGATGAGTATATTAACAGTGCAGAAGTGGCAAAACTGCGCGAAGAGATGTATAAATAACGAATAGTATAAAGCTTCCCTTTATTAATAAAACAGCCTTGCATGATTAAAGTGCAAGGCTGTTTTTATTTTAAATGGCTTTAATATTTACTGGCTGTCGTGCTAAAAAAATCAATTTAAAAAAACCGTTTATTAGCATTTAAAAAACGAATAAGTTTCGGATATTTTACAACGAACAATCTTTACAAATCCCAACAAGAATGCAATTCATCTGTTGAACAACATAATTTTCAGGAACAGTAAATTCAATACGTGTTGGAAGGCACTCAATCGTCTCGCATTTTGTACAACGAAAATGAAAATGATTTCCTGAAACAGGCATATCCTCACATTTCAAACATATAGCAAAATACTGTTTCCCATCATCGGCAACAATTCTATGGACAATTCCATCCTCACAAAAGCGGTTTAAAATCCTGTAAACCGTAGCTCTATCTGCATTAACATCCATTTGTTTTACAATCGCATCTTGGCTCATAGGCCTTTTTTTCCTTGTCAAAACAGACAAAACAGCCTCTTGTGTTGCCGTATTCCTACGTTTTATCATCCCGCAAAATTAGTCAAAAAACATTAATGCAACAAATTCGCAATAAATTATCGCAACATTGTCGCGTTAATAAAAAATATCCTACCTTTACTACTCTATTGGTATCATCTACAAAAAATAAGAAAATGACAGACAACAAAAACTTTGATGTAATCGTAATTGGAGGCAGTTATGCAGGACTTTCTTCTGCCTTATCCTTAGGGCGTTCTTTGCGAAATGTGCTAATTATCGACAATGAACAGCCTTGCAATATCCAAACACCGCATTCACAAAACTTCTTAACGCAAGATGGTAAAACGCCAAAAGAAATTTCACAACTGGCCAAGCAAGACCTTGTAAAATACGAAACCGTTACTTTTCACAAAGGAATTGCCATCAGTGGAACAAAAACGGAAAATGGTTTTGAAATAAGAACAAACACGAACGAGAAATTCACCGCAAAGAAATTGATTTTTGCAACCGGCATAAAAGATACTATGCCCGACATAAAAGGTTTTTCAGAATGTTGGGGAATTTCGATTATTCACTGTCCCTACTGTCATGGATACGAACATCGTTACCAAAACACAGGAATTATAGCAAACGGACCAAAAGCCTTTCATCTTGCATCAATGGTAAATAATCTGAGCGATAAAATAACGATTCTGACGAATGGAAAAGCAGATTTTAGTTCAGAACAATTGGAGAAACTGAACAACCGCAATATAAAAATTATTGAAACCGAGATTTCAGAAATTGAACACCAAAACGGGCAACTCGAGAATCTGATTTTCAAAGACGGGAGTAAAATTCCTTTTAACGTAGCGTATGGCGCACTTCCATTTACCCATCAATCCGATATTCCAGTTTCACTTGGTTGCGAACTTACCGAACACGGTTATATAAAAATTGTCGCTACTCAAAAGACAACCATTCCTGATGTTTTTGTTTGTGGCGACAACTCCAATATGATGCGTTCTGTTGCAAATGCTGTTGCAAGTGGGAATATAGCAGGGGCTGTAGCCAATGGCGAATTAGTGAACGAACAATTTTAATTTTATAAAACACAATTTATTCCTTTCATTCAACAAAGCAGTAGAAAAGCCCCTTCTCCAGCTTGACTTGATTCATCACTTAGCTGAATTTTTACAAGGCAACTCTGATAAAAAATGTAAGTTTGCAAACGAAAAAATGTTTGTAGCCCAAGTAGCTGTAATTTGGAAGTTTCGGTTTTCATCCTCTACTTCTTAAACCTATACACCAACTTGGGTCGCCCTATAAAAAACAACAACAGAACCTTAATTTAAACGGTGATAAGTCGAATAAGAAATAGCATTTTCACTAAATTCCTTTGGGGCTTTATCGGTCTGTATCTGCTCAATATTAGTGTTGACACGACAGATCCAAACCCTGAATATATTCCGGAAGACCTATCCATTAACGACCAAGAAAGTGTTATCGAAATACTCGTGGAAAAGGTTTTTGGATTTGAGGATGCCATTAAAGAATATGACGACCATGACACCGATGAGCACACCAAAAAACAGACTTTAAAAATTGATTTATTGGTTCATGTTATCATTACGCCAAACATGGAGCATAATCAAACCTTCGAAAGAAAAAAATACTACCCTGATGAGGAAGCTCGAATGAAAAGCGGCTTCCTAAAAATTGACAGTCCCCCACCACAAGTTTGAATTGTTTTACAACGCTTATCACCCTGTGACCGAAAGAACATAGGAACATGTTAATCTTTTAAAAAACAACTCAAAATGAACATCAAAATAATTGTGGTGCTAATCTTGGTATTGGCATCATCGCGCTATGGCTTTGCCCAAGTCACCAATACAGAAAAAGACAGCCTGTACATCCAACAAGTAGAAACCCAAAAACAACCTGTTAAAGTTTTACATGCTGAACCCTTATACATTGACCTGATACGAGATTTAGGTGCCAGAAAAGGAGAAAAAGAGTGGAACTTAGGATTAGGACTTACAGACAACTTGAAATTCGACGCATATGAGGCACTCATCGAGTATGAATGGGCTCCAGCTAACCGGTTAGGATTAGAAGTCGAATTACCATTCACTTTTTATTCCGCAACAAGTGGAAAAGCAAACGATTCCATTCCATCCAATCAATTAAACGGACTTAAAACAGCCATCCAATGGTCGTTCTTTGTGAATGAAGCAATGGCCACTTCCATGGCAATTGGCTATATAAACGAGTTTAAATTTTCAAATTTCGGAAAGCCTTTTATTAACGGAAATGTGTACAATCCATTCTTTGTGGTAGCCAAGCGATGGGGCAATAACTTTCACTCTTTGCTGTATACAGGCCCCATGATAGAGCAAGATTTCCATACCAAAACATTTCATACAACCTACGATATCAATACCAGTTTTCATTACATGATTACAGGTACAAGAAACTTTATTGGCATTGAATTGAATAAGACAGTTGCCCATAAAAATTTTGACATGACCTTAAGACCGCAAATGCGCCTGGGCATTGCCGATAATTTAATGATTGGCATTGTAGCTGGAATTCCGGTTAGTCGGGAAAATGAGCGATTAAGTTCTTTTGTAAGGTTGATATGGGAATCGGGAAATAAGAAAAAGTAACTAGTTAATATCACTAAATTTAGTTCGGGGCAAACAACTCCACTGCCCCGAACTTGATACTACCTTTTAATACTTCAAGACTTTCTGTCTCCTGACTTTTCGGACTTTTAATACATCAGAAGTACCTTTTTGACCAAACGATTTCATTTTAAATACCTCAGAAGTACTTTTTTGTACTTCCAAACATTTGCCCCCTAATCTGGGATCTCCAACTTTCCGACTTCCCCGACTCTTCCCTTACTTGCCTCTTGCCGGCACGGCATCTACTTTTGTGGGCCAAAAGTAGCCAAAAGCCTTTGTCAATCCAGCTAGGCAGCTTTGCCCGCAAGGTCATTACGCAAAACAAAAACAACATCGCGCGGTTTTGTGGAGATTGGTTTTGTAACCAATATTTAATTATTGCCACAAAACTGAATACAACAATGCTCGGTTGTACAGATTCGAATGTTGCTGCAACTGTTTTTGTTTTTCCCCGCTGCTGGGGATCGACGGGCGTCCTTCGGTTAATATCTGCAATTTTGAACGTTTGTTTTACTACCATATTTCTCAAAAAATAGCTCTAATACAAGATTAGTGTTGCTGCTTATAAACTTTCTAAATACGGTGCTCGGCTAGCGCCCATGCTAGGACCGGCCTAGGAGGTGTTGGACGAAGAAAGCAGCGAGAAGCTTTGCAGAAACATTCAACTCCATACTGTTCAAGAGAATTTGCAGCCGAGCGAAAGGAATAGAGCGAAGCCAAGGCCTCAAATTATCGCCATCGAGCTTCTGCTAGCTTTATTCAACAACAGATCCAAGCCTTGACTTTTTCGTTCTTTTTTGTCAAGAAAAAAGAACTAAGCCCGCCGGCAATGAGGCGATAAAAGATTTTTCTTTAAGAAATTGCTTCGCTAAGTGCGCAATGACGAGGGGTGTATATGAAATTTTCAGTAAATGATGCTAGATTGTCTCGCACTCTTTCCCTTCCTTGCCTCTTGCCGGCAGGGCATTTACTTTTGTGGGCCAAAAGTAACCAAAAGCCTTTGTCGATCCGGCTAGGCAGCTTTGCCCGCAAGGCCATTACACAAGACAAAAACAGTCTCGCTGGTTTTGTGGGAGATTTTTTTGTAACTCATACTTAATTATCCCCACAAAACTGAATTGAACAATGCTCGGTTGTTCATACTCGAATGTTTCTGCAACTGTTTTTGTTTTCTTCCGCTGCTGGGGGTACATCCCGAGCATTCGGGGTACATCCCGAGCATTCGGGGTACATCCCGAGCATTCGGGGTTGACGGGCGTACGTCGGCTACTAACTGCAATTTTGAACGTTTGTTTTACCGGCATGTTTTATTCTGGCTATTGCTCGGCTAGCGCCCATGCTAGGACCGGCATAGGATGTTTATCCTGAGTATTCGGGATTGGACGAAGAAAGCAGCGAGAAGCTTTGCACAAACGTTCAAATTCTTACTGTTCAAGAGAATTTGCAGCCGAGCGAAGGAATAGAGCGAAGCCAATGCCTCAAATTATCGCCACCGAACTTCTGCTAGCTTTATTCAACAACAGATCCAAGCCTTGATGTTTTGCTTCTTTTACATTAAGGTAAAAGAAGTTGCCCCGCCAGCAATGAGGCGATAATTGATTTTTCTTTAAGAGATTACTTTGCTAAGCGCGCAATGACAGCTGTTCGAATCTTCATTGCAAAGCTAGACTGTACGAGATGAAGCAATCTCAAAAAATTAACCTTCCGTGTTTTTTGTGTTTCCTTGGCAAACAATTGAGCTTATTTCTTTTTCTCAGGCTAGAAAACCGATTGCGTCCCCGAATGTTCGGCTTACATCTCGTGTATTCGGGGTCCACGCTTAGTAACTAAAATTTTGAACGGTTGTTTTCATAGCATGTCGCTCAAAAAACAACTTTAATATACGATTTTGTCATTCCGACAGAGGAAGAATCTCTGATAAGGAGTTCTTTAAGATTTGTAACGAGCATTCATCTTGGAGATCGCTTCGCTGCATTCGAGTATAGCAGCGAATGTTAGCATTTATTGCAATTGCAAAATAATTCTAAGCCCTCTGTAAAAATGCCTAGTGAGCTATGCGATAAAAACCCAACCAGTTCCATCCCATAAAAAAACAGGCTCCAAAGAATAATTCCTTTGGAGCCTGATAAATAAAGTTTCTATGCTATTTAAAGAAAATTACTTGCTTAATTCTGCGAAGTATTTATGAAACAATGGTAAGGTTTCAATTCCTTTATAATAATTAAAGATATCGTATTTTTCGTTCGGCGAGTGCAACGCATCGCTGTCTAAGCCGAAGCCAAAAAGTACCGATTTAATACCCAAAACATCTTCAAACAAAGCAACAATTGGAATACTACCTCCACCGCGTGTTGGGATAGCTGTTTTACCAAAGCTATCGGCAATGGCCTTTTCAGCAGCTTTGTATGCAATGCTATCGGTTGGTGTAACTACGGGTTCACCACCATGATGAGGGGTAACTTTCACTTTTACGCCAGCGGGTGCAATTGATTCGAAATGTTTCGCAAAAATTTCTGAAATCTCTTCTGAGCTTTGGTTTGGAACCAAACGCATCGAAATTTTAGCGTTAGCCTTGCTTGGCAATACTGTTTTTGCACCCTCGCCAATATAACCACTCCAAATACCGTTCACCTCCAAGGTTGGACGCGTACCTGTGCGCTCTAAAGTAGAATAACCCTTTTCGCCCCAAACGGCATCAATATTTAAATCTTTTTTATATTCTTCCTCATCATAAGGAGCCGAATTTAAGGCTGCTTTTTCCGCATCACTCAATTCAATTACTTTATCGTAGAAAGCAGGAATCGTGATATGGTTATTTTCATCGTGCAACGAAGCAATCATTTTACATAAAATAGTTGCCGGATTGGCTACTGCTCCGCCATACACACCTGAGTGTAAATCGCGATTTGGTCCTACCACTTCAACTTCCATGTACGCTAAGCCACGTAAACCCGTTTCAATAGACGGATGCTCCATGCTAATCATCGAAGTATCTGAAATTAACACCACGTCTGCTTTTAAACGCTCTGCGTTATTTTTAACAAAAATACCCAAGTTAGCAGAACCCACTTCCTCTTCACCTTCAATCATAAACTTCACGTTACAGGCTAAAGAGTTGGTTGCCATCATTAATTCAAATGCCTTTACGTGCATGTAAAACTGACCTTTATCATCGCAAGCTCCACGGGCATAGATTTTACCATCGCGAACAGTCGGTTCAAAAGGAGGTGTTTCCCAAAGTTCTAATGGATCTGCTGGTTGCACATCGTAATGGCCATAAACCAAAACTGTAGGTAGCGAAGAATCGATGATTTTTTCACCATACACAATTGGATAACCGGCTGTTGGGCAAATTTCTACTTGATCAGCTCCAGCATCTTTCAATTTTTGTGCTACATACTCAGCTGTATTTAAAACATCGGTTTTGTACTTAGGATCGGCACTTACCGAAGGGAAACGCAACAATTCAAACAACTCATCTAAAAAACGTTGTTTATGTGTTTCAACATAATTTTTAATCTCTTGCATAACAAATTAGTTTGGGCAAATATAGGCTTTCAAGTTTTAAACCCCTAACTTAATTAGGGGAATCTAGTTTTTCAACATTCTACTAACAAAAAGACTTTACTGCTTTTTTTTCTGTTGCTTTATTTCAGGCGTTTCTGTGACGGCAAATGGATTAAAATAAGACAAACCTTGTTGCTTATACCATTGAAAGTGTTGTTGTAACGCTTGCTTAAAACCCGGATAACTTTTGTTTGATTGTGATGTCCATGCCCCTTCTGAAAGTGCAGCCATTCGCGGAAAAACCATAAAATCCAGTCGTTGTTCGGTGTCCACTGTTTCAGTCCAGAGATTTGCTTGAATGCCCACTATTAATTTTTCTTCAGCTGCATTTAAGGCGTACGATTTTGCATCAAAGGCATATATTTTTTCTAAAGGACTGAAATCTTTGCCCCAACGACGTCCCGATTGGTGAGTACTGTCTTGTACAAAATCAAAATACAACGGAATACGCGGGCAAATAACCGTTTCGTAGCCTTTTTTTAAGGCCGTTCTCAACTCTTCGGGTTTCTCTTGTCGCCACCACATTAATAGTGTATTATCTGTAGGTACATTTGCATCAGCCAATTCATGCCAGCCCAAAACTTTGGCGTTTAAACGATACACCGAATCGGCCATTCTGCGCATAAAATAATGTTCCAACTCAACTTCATCTTTTAAATTCTTTTGTGTACGAAACTTTACGATTCCCGAATCAGTTTTCCATTTCACATTTCCGAAGCCCACTTCATCGCCTCCAATGTGGATTAATTTACTCGGAAATAATGCTGCCACTTCCCTTAAAATATTGGTCAAATAAGAATAGGTGCCTTCGTAACCGGGATTAAAAGTAAATTCTGGATGAGCATCTGAGCCACCTCCAGAGAATTCCGGATACGCGCGATTGGCAGCTGTTGCATGCCCTGGCATATCAATTTCGGGGATCACCTCAATCTGGCGCTCCGCAGCATAGGCCACCAATTCTTTAATATCGGCTTGACTGTAATATTGCGCAGGAAGATTCGGATCTAAAAAATCACCTTTCCCTCCTATTTTTGCCAATTTAGGATATTTCTTTATGGCTAAACGCCAGGCCGGTTCGTCGGTTAAATGCCAGTGAAACTTATTTAACTTATAAAAAGCCATCCAGTTTAAAAGTTCCTTCACCTTTTCTTTTCCAAAAAAATGACGCGACTCATCCAACATAAATCCTCGCCATTTATATGCTGGAGCATCAGAAATTTCACAAACCTGTATTTGATTATTTTGCGCAGATTTCGCAAGTTGAAGTAGGGTAATAAAACCATAAAAAGCGCCCTTCGCATCGGGAGCATCAAGCGTTATGACAGAATTTTTGATTACCAAGCGATACGCTTCATCAGAAAGAAAGTTATCCGTTCGTTGAACAACTTCAATGCATTGGTCTGCCTTGCCACTTTTTAACGAAAGCTTGTTTTGCTTAGCAATTTCTGCTCTGAAATAATTAACAACCTCTTTGAAAGGCTCGTAACTATATTTTATAGCCGTTTTTTTGTTTAAAGAGAAAAATCCGTCACCTACAGCCGCAGTAGTAGGTTTGGGAATTATCTGAAGGGTGGATTGTGCAGAGGCCGTCAAAAATGAGCACGCACAAACAAAATATACGAAGTACTTTTTCATAATAAGGATTATGAGCGCAAACTAAGCATATCTTCGCTGGATACAAAATTATTTTCCCATACGCATTTCAAACTTGTCGGTTTCGAAGAACAGAAAAACAATAAAAACCTTCGTGTCTATATCCAAGCAAGCCACCCGAGCCCATCATCAAGAAAAATCCAGTAGTATCACCAATCCTTTTAGACATCCCCCACCTGAAGGAAAGAAAATTTACAGACCCTGAAATTCCTATTGAACATGTAAATTTGGTATATTTAAAACAGCAAACTTTTTCCCGAAAAAATCGTTACTCCCTCTGAAAAATAAATTATGGCAAAAGACTACCCTTTCTACATTAAAGTTCCGATCATTTTATTGGGCCTTGTACTTTCTGTGTTCATCCTAAATGTTTTACAAGATATTTTAGTTCCACTAGCCTTTGCTTCGCTCATTGCTATTTTACTAAACCCATTGGCCACTCGCTTAGAACGTAGAATGACAAGAATTCCGGCAATTTTTGTTTCCATATTTATCGGGGCACTTATTATTGCTTTTGTAACGTATTTTTTATCCTGGCGGGTTGCACATTTCTTTAATGATTTAGATGCCATTAAACTTAAATTCACTTCTTTGCTGCATGACTTACAGTTGATGCTGAAAAATTCCTTTGGAATTAGTACACAGAAACAAGTTCAGATTTTAAACGATGCCATCAACAACAGCAAATCAATGATTGGTCAAACGCTAAATGGGGTTTTAGGGGTTTTAAGTGTCGTATTCTTAATACCCGTTTATACCTTCTTAATCATGTTTTACAAACCATTGATTTTAAATTTCTTATACGAAGTATTTTCGGAAGAGAATCAGAAAAAAGTGGGCGAAATTTTAACGGAAACCAAATCGGCTATTCAAAGTTACATCATAGGATTATTAATTGAAACCAGCATTGTTGCCG
Source organism: Pedobacter paludisoli (assembly GCF_052344095.1). Taxonomy (GTDB): domain Bacteria; phylum Bacteroidota; class Bacteroidia; order Sphingobacteriales; family Sphingobacteriaceae; genus Pedobacter. The sequence continues at coordinate 1,701,812 of NZ_CP179926.1, forward strand.
TATTAAATTCCGTTGCCCTCTTAGTTATTGGTGTACAAAATGCCATTCTTATAGGGGTTATAGGTGCCATCCTTAATTTGTTGCCCTATATTGGAGGGATTATTGCCATTGCTTTGCCTATTTTAATGGCTACCCTAACCACCGATGGTTTCACCACACAACTGCTTGTCATCGGTGCCTATTTACTGATTCAGTTTATCGACAACAATTTCCTAGTACCAAAAATTGTTTCTTCCAAGGTCCAAATCAATGCCTTAATATCCATTATAATTGTTTTATTGGGTGCAGCTTTATGGAGTATTCCGGGTATGTTTTTGTCGATTCCGGTAATTGCTGTATTAAAAATTATTTTCGACCGTATCGATGGAATGAAACCCTGGGGAAAACTCTTAGGAGACACCGTACCCACTGAACATATGGGGCAAATTAAACGCTTGAGACGCAAAAAAACGAATCCATCTTAAAAAACAAAAAGTGGTAATCTTTTGATTTGTTACCGTTTATTCCCTACAAAATTACGAAGACTGATGCGGGTGCTGATTAAAATTTTTAAATGCAGCACTGCTGTTTTCAGTTGGACATGCGTAGACCCGATGCGCTAAAAAAACATGTTGCATACTAAATGCTTGCAATTGTCCTTGATGGTATTCTTGAGCTATTTTTTTCAATCCTTCGGAAGAATAAATCCCGCAAAAGGGCTCAAAAAATTCCTCATTTTTATAAATCCAAAAATCAAAATCAGGATTTTCTGCTGCTTTTTTAAGGATGTTTTGAATGGTTGCTTCGTTCATCTCAATCATATCGCAGGCAAGCACAAGCCAATTGTTTTCAGGAAAAGCCGCTGCAGCTGATAAAATCCCACGCAGTGGCCCTGGAATGCTTACCGAGTCGATGATAAATTTTTCAGTTGCATATACCTTCGAGTAGCTTTCCAATTGACTTGCATTTAGGCTCAAATAATAGGGAATAGTTTGTCTCTCGAAAAGTTGGGCTACCACCTGGCTCCAAGTTTTACCATCGGTACTAATGAGACCTTTGTCAGTTCCCATTCGAGTACTCTGACCTCCACAAAGCAATAAACCTGTAACCTTCATTGTTCGTTTAACTTTCGTAAATATGGACATTCGCATCGCCTGTAACCTGCTGACAACTGCAATTCCCACCCCATTCTTTTGTTCCATCCACAAAGTACTCGCATTTCCAAACCGGCAACTCGTGTTTAATTTTTTCAATCAAAAATCGATTGGCCTCATACGCTTCTTTGCGATGCATGGATGCGGTAATCACAGCCACTGCACATTCCCCTACCCGTACTTCTCCTACCCGATGGACTGCAAAAGCACGTACCAAAGGCCATTTATCATGGCATTCATTTAACAAAGCTTGAAGCATCTCCGCAGCCATCTCTTCTGCGGCCTCGTAAAAAAGATATGCCACTGCTTTTCCTAAACTACGGTTCCGTACTGTGCCACTAAACAGCACGACTGCGCCAGCTTGCTCATCGTGCAATTCATCTAACAGCCGATTCACGTCGATCGCTTCTGCCGTAATCAATTTTTTAGCCTCCACTGCTGGGTGGGATGATGCTGATGTGTTCATTTCCAGTAAATTTAAAATCGCTATTGATGAAAGTGTTGTTGATGGCAAAGCGCGATAAATTTAACACTTTTACTGCGGATGGATTGATGCCAATTAATACCTCTTTCAGTTCTGAAATGGTACCAACCTGCTTATCCAACGTAAATTCCTGATCAAAATAATCCTTTAAAACTGCGTATACTTTAATATTCATGTATTACTTATCCTCCAATCGCTAACATGCTCAAATCGCTACCAGTAAATGCTACTTTTTGCTTTTGCTGAAGTGCTGCCTGTAATTGCTTGTACCGGTATGCGTCATTTTGTTCGTCCATCATTGAAATAGGATTATTTTCACTTAAACAGCCGTAAATATTGCCCTTATTATCCAATCGGAGACGATTACAATCGCCACAAAAAGGCTGCGAATGATTGGCTATAATGCCAAAAACAGCACCTTCTGCAGTTTGCCAATAATTTGCCGTGGCCGATTTTTCACGTTCCATCGGCTCAAAACGATATTTAGAAGCAATGGTTTTTAAAATATCTTTTTGACTGTATAAATAAGCTTGATTATTTCCATGCAAATGCCCCATGGCCATGACTTCCAAAAACCGAATGGTTAAACCTCTTGACCAGCAAAAATCGAGTAAAGGAATAATTTGGTGTTCATTTTGATTCCGCATGATAACTGAATTTATTTTTACACGCAACCCACAGGCAATGGCCGCATCAATTCCGGTCTGCACTTCTAAAAACTTCGTGCGTTTGGTCATCTTAAAAAAAGTACCTTCATCGGCTGCATCCAAAGAAATATTAATTTCCTGCAAGCCTGCCAATTTTAATGCTTTTGCTTTTCGTTCCAATAGAAAACCATTGCTGGTCATTTTGATGTTTGGAATACCAATTTCCTTTATCCCCGCAATTAAGCGTTCTAATTCTGTATATAGCAAGGGTTCTCCCCCAGTTAAACGAATGCATTCAAGATTCAACAATCGATGTAAATTGGCAATTTGTTCTAGTAATCCCTCCACCGAAAGCGTTTTTTCAGTTAAGCCCTTTGTACTCAAATCAGCTTCATCGGTACAATACACACATGCTAAATTGCACGCGCTTAATAAACTCAGGCGTAACGTTTTAAAACTTCTTCCGTTTTCATCTACAATCATTATCGAACTACTCCGTCTATATCTTTTTTAAGGGATGAATTTTCTATTCATCAATTGGTGATTAAAGTTAAAAAATTTATCGGGATAAATGCTTCTTTGGTAGAATTACACATGGAGCAGGTATAGCTTTCAGGAATTGTCTGAAAAGGTGTTCCTGCCGAGATGCCCTTCTCCGGGTCGCCGTATTCTTCATTATAAATACTGAAACATTTTTGGCATTGTTGCACCCACATTCCAGCATTATCCGACCCCTCTGCAAATACCTCATCCACTTTTAAATCGGCGCCAATTAAATTATTCAACCCAATTTGCTCATAATACAAATTACTCAATTGAGCCAAATGAACATCCAATACATTTAAAGCCAGTTTTCGTTTATACACCACGTAATTTTTAGAATTCGGATTAAAATCAGGTGTATACAAAATATCAAATCGATCGGTTGATTTTTTTGCTGTGCGGGTGGTGTTTAACAACCGTTTCACAACTACGGAACCAAAAAGGCCACTTTTCGGCTGTGTTTTAATCGCAAAACATAAACCATGCGTTTTTAAATCTAAACTATCAAAGCGTTTCACCAAGTAGCGCTTAATGATTAATCCATCGTTCGACAAATCTTCCACCTGCCAATTCAGCTCGTTGGATGCATGGCGCACATTAATCAGGTGTTTTCCTAAAACATAACTCCAAAATTTTTGGTCCTCGGCATCAATTCCTTTAATTAAAATAGATTTCCAAGGTGTAACATAAATTCGTCCTATTTTGGTTTTTAGGCAAATTGCACAGATATCTTTTAAGAAAGCCAACGGATAAATTTCGTCTCGACGATAAACACCTAGCCAAAATTTTTGTCCATAACGATTCAATCCTTCGTAATACGGAATGGTAAAAGTGGGCAAAACCAACTCTTCGGTAACGGGCTTACTGAAAAAGTTATAATTTTCGGCATCAAGTTTTTCTTTCAGGAGCGCCATGCTTGCCGTGGTTTTACTGTAAAAAGTTTTCACATCAGCAGTAATAACAGTTTCAATCGCTTTGGCCACCTCCGGAATGTCGGCCGAGTATATTAATTCAGGCCAAGCATTGTTTTCAGTCATTTTTGGAAAGCGTACATACAAATACCAATAATTGGGTGTTCCGCTCGAAATAAAATTGATGTTCCCCGTAAAAAAAGGAACCAAATTCTGGGTGCTATCAATGATATTTACTTTCAGCGTAGGCTGATAATTAAAAGAATCCAGAATATCGGCATATACCCCTTCGGTAAGCCAATTCGGGCGATTAAACAATTCATCCGTTACATACGAACTCACAATATTGGGATTATCATCAAAATTGACTTCAAATTTAATGTGAGCTGCTGTTAGCATATCGGTAAACTCTGCTAATTTCAGTTCAGAAACAGTCAGGTACATTTGTTGACGTGTACCCATTCGAATTTCCTTTGCCTGCGCATATTCCGCAGCTTTTACAATGCTCAAAAAATCACCGGTAGAAATTATTCCACCCGTTAAATTAATTTTAATGATGTTTTTTTGTTTCATTTTATGGCTGTTTCTAATTCGTTTATTCCTTGCATTAAAATGCGTTGTACCTCTGGCTTACAAGAGCCACAACCCGAACCCGCACCTGTTTTACTACAGAGTTCTTTAAAATCATGACAGCCTTTGGCAATTTCTTGTTTTAAATTTCCATCTCCCACATTGTTACAACTGCAAACCAATTTACCGATAACCGGAACGGCTTGTTTACCGCTTCGTAATAGCTGCAATCGTTTTTCACTTAGTTCTGTTTTATTGGATATTAATTCTTTAAACTCTAAGAACTCATTCTTATCGCCAATTAAAATTGCCCCCACCAAGCGGTCGTTATGAATGATGCATTTTTTATAATAGCGCTTTGCTTGATCAATGAAAATTATTTCCTCGTAATCTGGCGAGTTTGGTCGTTCCGTTAAGCCCATGCTGCACAAATCGAAACCATGTACTTTAATAATGTTCAACAACAAAGTACCCGCATAATAACTGGCAATATCGCCATGTAAATACTGCGCCAATACCTCCGCTTGGTGCTCAGCCGCAGCAGTAATTCCAAATAAACGCCCTTCAAATTCAGCAATTTCGCCAATAGCGTAAATACTGTCATCACTCGTTTTTAATTGTTCATTTACCGTTACTCCCCATTTAAAATCCAAACCACATTCTTTCGCCAATTCAATGTTTGGAAGCGTTCCAATGGCAAAAACAATGGCATCGCAATTTAACTCGCGACCACTTTTTAAACGCAAACCGCTTACTTTTTCTCGACCATTAATCAATTGAACCTCATCGTTATAAAAAATATCGCAGCCCTGGTCAATCATTTCATCGTGTAGCATTTGACTTCCTACAACATCCAACTGACGATCTAAAAAGCGCGACGAACGATGAATGATGGTTACCCGATTATCGCCTTCACAAAGCGATGCAGCCAATTCTAAGCCCAACAAGCCGCCACCAACGATTACCACATGCGCATTGGGCTTTAAATACGCCTTGAACCCATCGGCATCGGGACGACTACGCATGGTAAAAATTCCGGGTAGCGATTGAATATTTTTTGGAAATGAGGGTCTACTTCCCATCGCCATGATAAGTACATCATACGACATAACCTTGCCCGTTGAATCCGTTACCGTTTTGTTCAGACGATCAACCTCTTGCACCGATACTCCTTTTTTCATATCAATGCCATAACTTGCTTCTTCAGCTTCGTGCATTTTTACTAGTTGTTCCCAACTTTGCGTTCCCGAAATGTAATCAGGCAACATCACACGATTATAAAAAGGTAGATTTTCTTTGCTGAAAATAACAATATCATCTTCCTGATTTAAAGCCCGGTACGATTTAACGAAACCACAAGCACCGGCACCGGCACCTACAATAACAATCCGTTGCTTTGCTTTTACATATTTCTGAACGCTTACCGCACAAAATTTAAAATCAGGCTCTTTTGAAATAGGGTCTAACAGAGCATTGGTTAAGTTATTGGCCCTATTTAAGTCGTTGTTTAACAATTTCCCCCAGTGCATCGGTAAAAAAACCACCCCTCTTTTTATTCCATCAGACACATTCGCTTTTAAGCGAACCTCGCCTCTCCGCGATTTTACCTCAACCAAATCGTTGTGGCTAATCCCTAATAAAAAGGCATCATCCGGATGAATTTCTAAGGTGGATTTAGCAATATGCTTGTTCAGCTTATTAACCTTGCCAGTTTTACTCATCGTATGCCATTGATCACGAATACGTCCGGTGGTTAAAATAAAAGGATAATCCTCATTAATTTCTTCGCTGGTATTTTTATCTAAAACCGGATATAAATTAGCTTTTTGTGAAGCCGTATAAAAAAGATGATCGGTAAATAATCGTTTGGGTAACGAACTCGTTTCTCCTGCTGGATACGGCCACTGAACCGATTTAAATTTTTTCAAAACCTGATAATCCACCCCCGAAACGTCTATATTGGTTCCTTTCGTTAATGCGGCATGTTCTTTATAAACAGCTTCGTCATCGTCATAATCAAAACCCGAATAGCCCATTTTCTTCGCAAAGCGACAAATGATCTCCCGATCGGCAAGCGCTTCGCCCGGAGGGTCAATAACCTTGGAAAGATGCGTAATTCTTCGTTCAGAATTCGTCATCGTTCCTTCTTTTTCCAACCAGGCAGCGGCAGGCAAAATTACGTCGGCATAGGCCAAAGTCTCCGGTTTTGAACTAATTTCTTGAACCACCACAAACTTGGCTTTCTTGAGCGCTGCTTCGGCCTTTCGTACATCTGGTAAACTTACCAGCGGATTGGTACACATAATCCAAATGGCTTTTAAGCTGCCACTTTCCAAGGCATCAAACATTTCCGTAGCTGTCAATCCAGGTTGCGCGGAAATCGTTCCTCCTCCCCAGAAAGCCTCCACTTCGGCTCGGTGTTCGGGATTGGTTAACACGCGATGTGCTGGCAATAAATTAGCCAATCCGCCTACCTCACGTCCCCCCATGGCATTCGGTTGTCCCGTTAATGAAAACGGTCCAGAACCTGGTTTTCCAATATGTCCCGTAATCAAATTCAAGTTGATTAAACTTAAATTTTTATTTACGCCCACAGCACTTTGATTCAATCCCATGGTCCACATGGTTAAAAATCCTTTTGCCTCGGCAATGTATTGAGCGGCCAATTCAATTTCGCTCACACTTACTCCACAAATGAATGCGGCTTCCTCCACACTACGTTCAAAAACCGATTCTTTATATTTTAAATATCCCTCGGTATGATTTTCAACGAAAGAATAATCGATGTTACCTTGCTCAATTAAAATACGCCCAATGGCATTGTTCAAGGTAATATCCGTTCCAGGGTTTAACTGGAGATGTAAATCTGCCAAACTGCAGGTATCGGTTCTGCGCGGGTCCACCACAATAATCTTTACATGTGGATTTGCAGCTTTATGTGCTTCAACCCGTCGCCAAATGATTGGATGACACCAGGCAGGATTTGCCCCGGTTACCAAAAAGCAATCTGCCAACTCAATATCATCGTAACAAACAGGAACACTATCTTCTCCCAAAGCCATCTTGTAGCCAACCACCGCACTGCTCATGCATAGCCGCGAATTGGTATCGATATTATTGCTTCCGATGAAGCCTTTCATCAGCTTATTCACTACATAATATTCTTCGGTTAAGCATTGTCCTGACATGTAAAACGCCACCGAATCTGGGCCATATTGCTCAATAAATGTTTTAAAAATAGCCGCAGTACGCTCAAAAGCCGTATCCCAACTTACCCGTTGCAGCGGCATACTTTTATTGAAACGCATTTGCGGATACAGTAAACGATCCTCGGTATCATTTACTGTATAATGTAAGTTCATTCCTTTACTGCATAGCATTCCTTTGTTAACAGGATGCGCGGTATCTCCTTCAACTCCAACAACTCCTTTTTTATCTTTACTTACCAATATGCCACAGCCAGTGCCGCAGTAACAGCAAGTAGATGAGTAAGTGCTTTTTCTATTTGTAGACATATATAAACGATTAAAGGAGTTTTTCTTTTATTTAAGCGACCATTTGGCCATCAATAACAGATTCATTTTCTGTCTTCGCTTTCAAGGTAAATCGCGTTATAAATACCAATGCCGCTACCGCCATTACCACATATCCGATGTATTGAAATGCTTGTACATAGGTAATCGATTCCGATTTGAATAAGAAACCGAACAACATACCTCCCACATTACCACCGGCACCTACAATACCGTTTACCATACCTGCATTTTTCTCGTTTATAAAAGGCGTGATAGCATAGGTTGTTCCATTTGCCATTTTTAAGAAAAGGGCAAAACCCAACATCGATACGATAGCCATGGTTAATGAACCTGAATAGGCAAACAAAATGATTCCCATTCCTTCAAGCAACAATAAGGCTCCTAGCAGTAATCCTTTACCTTTCATGCCGTATTTGGTATTCACGCTATCCGCAGCAATTCCTCCTAATGCGCGGGCAAAAAGATTCATAAAACCAAAAATCCCCGCTAAAAACCCAGCTGTTCCTTGTGTTAAGCTGAATGTATCGGTAAAATGTAGCGCTGCGATTCCGTCAAAAGTAATTTCCATCCCAAAACAAACCGCGTAAGCCAATGCCAACGACCAAATTCTCCAATCAGCCAATAAAGTCCAATCTGTTTTTCCTGAAGCTTTTTTGGTTCTTTCTATTTCATCAAAATTTCCGGCAGGTGTATCTTGTGTAAATTTGTAATAAACCCAAGCCATTACCAGTAACAAAACACCTGGAAAAATCATCGCATAGCGCCATGCTTGGGCATTGGTATATCCAAAACCAACAATTACAGAGAAAATTAAAGGCATCACCATGTTGGTAATCCCCCCACCTAAATTTCCCCACCCACCTGCAACTGCGTTTGCTGTACCTTTAATTTTAGCGCCAAACATCAGCGAGGTATGAAATTGAGTAATTACAAATGAGGCGCCAATAACGCCAATAGCCAAACGAAACAGTAAAAACTCCGTATATGAATTGGCCAAACCAACAAACATAACCGGAAATGCTCCAATGACTAATAAAGCGGTATACGTTTTTCTGGGACCGTATAAATCGCAGAGTTTACCAATTAATAAACGTGCAAAAATAGTTGCCGATACAGCTGCAATAATGGTATTCCCTACCTGCGCTTTGCTTAAACCCAAGTCGGCACGTATGCTGGGCATTAATGGGGCCAGTCCAAACCACCCAAAAAAGCAGACAAAGAATGTCAACCAGGTAATATGAAAAGTGCGCATTTGTATTCCTTTGAAAGAGAATACATTTAATTTTTCTAGTGGTTCTAGTTTGTTTGAGATCATAACAAATAGTTTAAAGGTTTACAATTAATTCGTTCCGTTATTCGTTTTACAAAATTTTAATGTTCCTACATTGCTTGGTCTGTTAATGTCCTCCACCTTTCATCATTTTTCTAGCATGAAAAATTGCGGGTACAACAGCATCTAAACTTTCGCGTACACCGTCTGTACTTCCTGGAAGGGTAACAATCAAACTTTGAGCAATAGAGCCTGCTACTCCTCTACTCATCATGGCCATTGGCGTGCGCATTTGTCCATGGGCGCGCATAGCCTCTGTAATACCATCTGCATCGCGTTCAAGAATTTCTTTTACGGCCGAAACGGTTCTATCACGTGGTCCCAATCCCGTTCCGCCAGTAGTAAAAATAAAATGAACATCTGCAGCCACCCATTCCTGTATCTTGGCTTGGATACTTTCTTTCTCATCGGGCACAATTTCATAGGCTACAACCTGCGCTTTAGCTGCTGTTAAACGTTCGCGCAACAAAACGCCGCTTTTGTCTACTCTTTTTCCTGCAGCTGTTGAATCGGAACAAACGAGTATGGCACAAGTGGGTGCGGTGTTGAAGTACTTTTTACGATCGCTTTTTCCTCCCTTTTTCTCCAGTAGTTTTATTCCGGTTATTTCTAAAGAAGCATCTACTGGTTTTAGCATATCATAAATTTCAAGCGCCGCTACCGAAACGCCTGTTAAAATTTCCATTTCAACTCCAGTACGTCCGATTGATTTTGCTTCGCCCCAAATTTTAATTCCATGGAGACCGATAAATTTTTCTGGCAGATTTTCGTCCCCAGTTTCTTCTCCTAGCAAGCTAAAACGCACCTCCATACCGTCAAGCAGTACTGGATGACAATGCGGTAAAAGTTGTGGTGTTGCTTTAGCTCCCAAAAATGCTGCTGCCCTAGCGACATCAAATAAATTCCCCTTCGGCAAACTATCACGCTTAATAAGCTGAATGGTTTCTTCCGAACAAAGCACATACGCCTCTGCTTGCGCCGTACGTAGGGTATTTATTTTATCGCTTATATCTCTCATGCTTGATTACTGCTTAAACAAAATTATTTTCAGGTATTTACTTCTTTAATTAAACAGCCATGAGGCGATTATTATATTCTTGCATAGCGATGAATTCTCTAGCCCGAACCACATTTCCGATGACAATTATGGCTGGATTACTCAATTCGTTTTCGAAAGCTGCTCTAGGAAGATCTTTAACATCACAAACGGTATGTTTTTGATCTGAATGGGTTACCCGTTGAATGATAGCAGCCGGCACATGACCTAAACCTGCTTCTAAATAAGTATTCGCAATTTCTTCTAACTTTTTCATGCCCATGTAAATCACCAATGTGGCCGAACTTTTCATGGCGCATTTTAAATCATCGGATAAAGAACCATCCTTTTTTGTGCCGGTAATAGCCCAAACGCTCTCGCTAATGCCACGATGCGTTAAAGGGATATCGACAAAACCGGCTCCTTGCATGCTGCTAATCCCTGGAATGTACTGCGCACGAATGCCGTGTTCCTCAGCAAAAAGCAACTCTTCAAAGCCACGCCCGAAAATAAATGGATCACCACCTTTTAAGCGTACAACCGTAGCGTACTTCTTGGTGTATTGAACAATTAATCTGTTGATTTCTTCTTGAGGGGTGCAATTTCTATAAGGTTGCTTACCCACATAAACCATTTTGCATGATTTTGGAGCAATTTTTAGCAGTTCTTCATTACATAAGTTATCATAAAGAACAACATTCGCCTTTTTTAGAACATTATACGCCATTAAAGTTAGCAATTCAGGGTTTCCAGGACCTGCCCCCACCACAAAAAGACCAAATAGAGATAATTTCTTTTCCATTTTAAATGAGATTTGAATTAAAACATGATAAAAGTGATAATTATTTCTGAAAAAATTAAATTTTTTATGATAAAAATCATAAAAATATTGTTTTTATATAAAATTGTATTAATTTCGAATATCAATTATCATAAAAAACACCAAAAAGAAAATAAAAAAGAAGCAAACGAAATAAAAAGAACAAAAAAAAATAACCAAACGACTAAATAATCATCAATAAACTCAACAAAACATAAAATTATATGGAAAATCAACAAATAATAGTCATTGGAAACGGAATGGTAGGATATAAATTCTGTGAAAAACTAAAATCAAAGAATTCTTCCTATAATTTAATCGTTTTTGGAGAAGAACCGCGTCGCGCATATGACCGCGTTCACTTGAGTGAATATTTTAATGGAAAAACTGCTGAAGATCTTTCCCTTTCAACAGAAGGATGGTATGCCGAAAACAACATTACCTTACATTTAAATACACCTGTTACACATATAAACAGAGAAGAAAAGAAGGTATACACCTCAAATGGCGATGCATACAACTATGACTACCTGGTTTTCGCCACCGGATCTGCTGCATTTGTACCAAGTATCCCAGGTATCGAAAAAGAAGGTGTTTTTGTTTACAGAACACTGGAAGATTTAGATTTAATAAGCGAATACGCAAAAAAAGCACAAACAGCAGCCGTTATTGGCGGTGGATTACTTGGTTTAGAAGCAGCCAAAGCATTGATAGACCTTGGCATTCCAGATACCAGTATCGTTGAGTTTGCCCCTCGCCTCATGCCAAGACAGATTGACTCAGCAGGTAGCGACATGCTTAAAGCAAAACTTACCGACCTTGGATTAAAAATTCTACTGAATAAAAACACCAGCTGCATTGAAGGTGAGCAAAACATTACAGCACTAAAATTTAACGATGATACGCATTTGGCAACCGATATGTTGGTTATCTCAGCCGGGATTAAACCAAGAGACGAATTAGCAAAAGCGTGTGGTATAGAAGTTGGTCCACGCGGCGGAATTATGGTGGATAACAAAATGAAAACCAATGACCCCGCTGTTTTTGCCATCGGAGAATGCGCCTTGTACGACAGCATGATTTATGGACTCATTGCACCGGGCTATGAAATGGCCGAAGTTTTAGCCACCCATTTATGCGAAGGAGATAAAACCTTCGAAGGGTTCGATATGAGCACCAAACTGAAACTTATTGGGGTAGATGTTGCCAGTTTTGGCGACAACTTTATCAATGAACCGGATTGCAGAACCATTGTTTTTGAAGATAAACACAAAGGAATATACAAACGAATTAATATTAGTAACGACGGGCAATACCTTTTAGGAGGTATTTTAATTGGCGATGCGGCAGCATACAACATGCTGCTGCAAACAGCTACCAACAATATCCCGCTTACCGAAAATCCCGAAGAACTTATTCTTGGATCGCGTGGCCGAGGCGAAGGCTCTGCTTCTGGGGGTATCGAAAACCTACCTGACTCAGCGCTTATTTGTAGCTGTGAAGGTATCACAAAAGGAAATATCTGCTCTGCAGTAACCGAAGATGGCTGCGAAACCATCGATCAACTAAAAAAATGCACGAAAGCCGGTACCGGATGCGGTGGATGCGTGCCGATGGTAAAAGATTTGATGCTTTATTCACTAAAAGCGCAAGGAAAATACATCCGCAATGTTATCTGCGAACATTTTAACTATAGCCGTCAAGAGCTATACGACTTGGTTCACATCCATAATTTAAAAAGCTATGATGAAGTTTTAGACAACTTGGGCAAAGGCGATGGATGCGAAGTCTGCAAACCTTTGGTTTCTTCAGTACTTGCCAGTTTATGGAATGAAATGATTTTACAACGTGGGAATGATGTGGCGCAAGATAGCAACGATCGTTTCCTGGCTAATATCCAAAAAGGAGGCTCATATTCTGTGGTACCGCGTATTCCAGGTGGAGAGATTACGCCTGAAAAATTAATCGTAATTGGTGAGGTAGCACAAAAATATAACCTCTACACCAAAATTACAGGCGGACAACGCATTGATTTATTTGGGGCGCATTTAAATGACTTACCTGCAATTTGGGGAGAACTAATTGCGGCTGGTTTTGAAAGTGGCCATGCGTATGGAAAGGCTTTAAGAACGGTAAAAAGTTGCGTAGGAAGCACATGGTGCCGGTTCGGATTACAAGACAGTGTGAGTTTTGCTATTGAAGTAGAGGAACGCTACCGAGGTATTCGCGCGCCGCACAAAATAAAATCGGCAGTAAGTGGTTGTATTCGCGAATGTGCAGAAGCTCAGAGTAAAGATTTTGGTATCATCGCTACAGAAAAAGGCTGGAACTTATACGTTTGTGGAAACGGTGGCAGCAAACCGCAGCATGCTTTACTTCTGGCAACCGATTTAGATAGCGAAACCTGCATCCGATACATCGACCGTTTCTTAATGTTCTATATCCGCACGGCAGATCCATTAACACGTACCGCAACCTGGTTAAATAAAATGGAGGGCGGCATTGATTACCTCCGAAATGTAATTGTAAACGATAGTTTAGGTATGGCTAAACAATGGGAAATTGAAATGGAGTGCCTGGTTTCTGCCTACAAATGCGAATGGAAAGAAGCGATCGAAAATCCGGCTATCCGCAAACGTTTCTCTCACTTTGTAAATGCCCCAGAAGAAAAAGACCCAAGCATTCAATTTATCGAAATGCGTGGACAAAAACGTACAGAAGAATGGAAAACAGCATAAAAGAACCCCTAAAAGACTCAGAAATCATGGAATCAACAATTAACTGGATGGCTGCATGTCGCGTTGAAGATGCAGTTGAAAATGGAGGAGTTTGTGTAAAAAACGGCGATGAACAAATTGCCTTGTTTTATTTTACACGCCGTAATGAATGGTTTGCTACTCAAAATGAGTGTCCTCATAAAAAACAAATGGCATTAAGCAGAGGCCTAATTGGGTCTGCAACCGATGAACCTAAAGTTGCCTGCCCTTTCCATAAAAAAACATTCTCCTTAAGCACTGGAGAATGCTTAAGTGGCGATGAATGTGCCATCAAAACCTACCCTGTAAAAGTTGAAGACGGTACGGTATTCATCGGAATAAGTTAAAAATCAACCATTAATCATCCATAGAAACCAAACTATGAAGGCTAAAAACTCTACCCTGTTACTTATTTTTTTGGGATTAATTTCTGTTCTCAGATCGCATGCCCAAACCAAACCAGTTCTATTTGACGGAACGATTGTTGCCGGTTACATTGACCATGGAGCGTATGTTAACTGTACAGGCCCGGGCATTAAATACACCAAAAAACCGTACAGTGTTTTAATTGGTTTATTACCTGGATTACGCTTTAAAGAAGATAAAGTTTTACCCGGAGCAACAAAAAACGCTTTAGTTACGCCAAATTTAGGTTTCGGTATTACAACCGCTTTTAAGCATTTCGCTTTCCAGATTCCATGTTATTACAACGCCAAAACAAGTGTAAAAAACGGCTCTTGGAAAGTAGGTGTGGGAGTTGGATATAAGCTCTAAAAACGGCTTAAGATGACCAAAATGAAAAGAGCCCCAAAAATTAGACAATACTTTTGGGGCTCTTCATTAATATCAAAACGCGCTTTAAAAATTCTCTTCGGTAAGCACACGAAGTTTTTTTTCGTCTAAAATACAAATTGCCTTCCCTTTTACCTCAATCATTTTTTCCTGAATCAGTTCGCTCATTGTTCTAAAAACAGTTTCGTAAGTAGCTCCGGTATAAGCGGCCAAATCCTGCCTACTTAAATTAACATCAATGGTGTTATCTTCCGTTAAACCAAATTGCTCACGTAGCTTTAGCAAGGTTACGGCTAATCTACTTTTTACCGACATTAACGCTAAATTCCGCATTTTCCGTTCCGAAACATTTAATTCTTCTGCATAAAACAACAGTAAATTATAGGCGAAATCGTGATTTACCCGAAGAGTTGTTTTAAAAAAATCAATATCCACATAACAAAGCTCAGTCGTTTCCAAAGCTGTTGCTGAGATTGGATAAACCGAATGTTCACTACTAATTCCCCTGTGTCCCATAATAGCGCCATTATTCGCGAAACGCAGAATCAGCTCCTTGTCGCCCCATTTCTTATGCACCTTCACATTACCACTTGTCACAAAATAAACGCCTGTTACGGGATCACCTTCTTTTATTATTTGCTCTCCTTTTTTAGCTATAAAATTACGTTTATGAGCCTCAATAGCAGGTTTCCACTCCTCTAAAGTAAATCGACACATAAAACAACGTTTATGATCGCAACAATTATTTTTTTTCATTTATCTCGTTTCGGAAGAAAAAATTATCCCCACATAGGTTCAAAAATAACAAATGATTTAAATAATTAACGTGCTTTTTATTACCAATCAAAAAACTTACAGGGCAAAATCTGCCAAAAGAAAACACGGGATAATCTTTTTTATAAATACTTCGTTATCTTTATTTGAAAACGTATACACAATATGGAAAACAACAAAACAATAACAGTAGAAGCGCGTGTTCATGCGCCTGTTGAAAAAGTATGGGAATATTGGACAAAGCCAGAACACATTACAAAATGGACCTTTGCATCGGATGATTGGCATGCACCGTATGCTGAAAACAACCTTAAAAGCGGAGGAACATTTAAAACGACCATGGCCGCAAAAGATGGCAGTATGCGTTTCGATTTTGGCGGAACCTACAGCAACATCGAAGAGTTTAGCTTAATTGCTTATGAAATGGCCGATGGCAGAAAGGTATCGATTAATTTCAGTTTTGATGGCCATTCCACCTATATTTCGGAAAAATTTGATCCTGAAAAGGAGAACCCAGCAGAAATGCAACAAAATGGTTGGCAAGCCATCTTAAATAATTTTAAAAAATACGTGGAAGAAAATTAAACGCATCAAAAACAGGCATAAACGCTATAATTTAACCAAAAATTATAGCGTTTAGTTTTCAAACATACACTCAACCCTTAAGCAAATCCCATGAAACAAGAAATCATCAACCTCTACGATTCGTATACACATAGTCAAATAAACCGAAAAGAGTTCATGAAAAAGCTCGCCCTTTTGGCTGGCGGTACCGCGATGGCTTTAACGATTCTTCCGCTATTGGAAAACAACTATGCACAGGCCGCGAGTTTTGAGGACGATTCCATTTCTGTTGAAGAGTGCACCTTCCCCGGAACGGAGGGCAATATGAAAGCGGTTTTAGCTCGTCCAAAAAATAAAAAACATTTGGGTGCAGTTCTGGTGATCCACGAAAACCGTGGATTGAACCCACACATTATTGATGTGACCAAACGCATTGCCAGCGAAGGTTTTATTGCCTTGGGTGTGGATGCTTTATCTCCACTGGGCGGAACACCTACCGATGAAAATCAAGCTAGAGATTTGATTGGGAAACTAGACCCAGAGAAAAATTTACAAAACTATTTAAAGGCCCTCGATTTTTTACGAAATAAAAAAGATGCCAACGGCAAAGTTGGCTGTGTAGGCTTTTGTTGGGGTGGAGCCATGGCAAACAAACTTGCCGTTAACGACCCTAAATTGCAAGCTGCCGTAGCCTATTACGGATCACAACCCAATGCAGCCGATGTTAGCAAAATTAAAGCGAGTATTTTACTCCACTATGGCGGTTTAGATGAACGTATTAACGCGGGCATTCCAGCTTATGAAACTGCTTTAAAAGAAAATCACATCGATTATCAATTATTCGTGTACGAAGGTGTAAATCATGCCTTTAACAACAACACCTCGCCTACGCGCTACAACGAAGCCGCCGCTAAACTGGCTTGGCAACGAACCATTGATTTGTTTAAGAAAAAATTAGCTTAACGTATTGCTAAAAAAAATCCCAACCAAGAAATGGTTGAGATTTTTTTTTAAACCTAACTTAATTTCGTTTAGGAATCTTTTAAAACTTCTTCTGCCTGCTCCATCATCTTGCTTTCTACTCCATTTTTCTTAGGAAAATTAAACAACCAAGAAGTAACTACCGGAATAATAAATATAGCTACAGTAAAAATAGAAAGGAAAAGTTCCATGCGCTCACTTTCTATTGCATGCGTGATTGGGGAATTTTCATTGAAGTGACTAAAACATGAAAAAGTTAATTTTAAGCCTAGGACACCAATAACCACAAAGGCAACGGTTTCTAAGAAAGTAAATTTCTCCATCAACTTTACAAAAGCTTGCGCAACGAAACGCATGGCTAAAATGCCTATAAACACCCCAATATAAATCAGGTAAATATGATCTGTGAAAGCGACCGCAGCAAAAACATTATCAATAGAAAAAGCCAAATCCATTACTTCAACCAAAGCAACGGTGGCCCAAAACTTACCCATTAAACCTACTGTGGATTTGTATATCCAACTTTTGTTCTTATCAATAACTTCTTCATCTTCGGCATTTTTAGTGCTCTTCTTTTTAAAATAGTCGAAGGCCAACCACAATAAGTAAAGTCCACCAATAGGTTTTAACCACCATACCTTCACCAACCAAGATGCCAAAAGCAAACAAATTCCACGAAAAACATAGGCGCCAATGATACCATACTTCAAGGCTTTATTGCGTTGTTCTTTTGGCAAATCCATCACCATGGTAGCCAGGACCGCTGCATTATCTACAGAAAGCAAGCTTTCAATGACAATTAAATTCAAAATAATAAGCAATCCTGCTTGAATATCGTGTCCAAAAACCAATTCAAAAAAATCCATCAACCCTATCCTATTTAGTAAAATCAAATGGCAAATAAACAAAAATTAATTAAATGTTAGTTGAGCATCTCCTTAAAGATGCGTTTTACGCCCTAATCAACTAAGGTTAAAAGATAAATATTTCCTTTTTCTCCGGCTAAAACAAGCGACTTTGTGCCAGCTATTTTTTGAACGGCATTAAAACTCTGATTTGAAATATGTTTAAAATTTTTGCCCCCGTCTACTGAAATATCGGTTCCTGAAGTTCCTGTAGCAACAATTGTTTGTTCATTTAAATACGCCACACCCGAACGATATCCAAAAACGGGAACACTAGGCTTTTGCCAGGTTTTGCCTCCATCTGCCGTTATTAAAACGTTATTGGTGTTTTCTTTATCTTTCACATAATTTCCACCGACTGCAATTCCATGTTTTGCGTCGTAAAAATCAATTGAAAATGGTCCGGTGCTGTTTTCACCTTGCCAAATAGGACATTTAAAAACCTGCCATTTTTCGCCTTTATTTACCGAATAATAAATGTTTGAAACCATTCCTCCTGATGCAATCCACACTTTGCCTCCCGGTAAAGTTTTAATGGTGGTTCCGCTGGCAGCAAATCCGGCTTCGCCTTTCGCCAAAGGTAATTTAAGATTGTCTGAAATATTCACCCAAGTTTTTCCAGCATCCTTGGTTCTAAGCAACTGCATTTTATTGTTAATCGGATCTCCGAAAATAATTCCGTTCTGTTTATCCCAAAAGCCCATACCATCTAAAAATATAGCTGTATCTAAATTTTTGTAGCATTCCAGCCAGTTCTCACCTCCATCGATAGTTTTTAGCACATAGGCGGGTGAACCAGCATTTACCACAATAGCTTCTTTTTCACTAAAAGCTTCAATATCTCTAAAATCAAGCTTTTCATAACCTTTGGGTTTTACCCAGATCCAATTGGCTCCTCCATCCGTAGTTTTTCCAATAGAACCGTTGCTTCCACTAACCCAAAACACTTTCGTGTTCACTACACTTAAGCCACGCAAACTAGTTTTTGAATTTTCATTCAATGCTTTAAAATTTACCATTTGGGCCAAACAAAAAAAAGGTGCCAATAAAAGGCACCCTATTAATTTCTTCATAATATTGTTCAAATTTTATTTTACACGTGTAAATTCTTCACTTCTACCGATTAAAGAAATCCCGACAAAGCCACGAATATTTAAAATATTATTCTGTTTTAAACTTAATGTACAGCTATATGTTTTTCCGCTTTTAGGATCGTAAATAGTACCATCCTCCCATTTTCCATCATTGTATACAAAATTCTTTAAAATTTCTTGATTCAACAATGGTTTAGATCTTAACGACTCATCCGGATTTTTCAAATCCAGTTTCGGCTTACCATTCTCATTTGGCTCTTTTAACCAAATTAATTTTCCATAATATTTATTACCCCTTTTAGTAATTTCTATCTTTCCCTCACCTTTAGGGTTTAACCATTGTCCTATTACGGCATCTTGCTTTTGAGCAAAAACCTGAAAGGTTAGCCCAATTAAAAACAGCACTAAAAATTGAATCTTTTTCATTTATTTTTCGTTAAGTACACAAATATATTTTTTTTTCTCACAATGAACTGTCTGTAACACGAATTCTTTCAACGTACATTCTTTTTTAAAACAAGCAATAATTGAATTAGTTTTCAATTACATATACTTCATTCCTGGATAGCCGAGTAATCGTCGCCACAAGGCAATTTGGCCAATACAATTTGCTTCGCGATAAATGGTGAATGAAATCATATCAAACAAAGACATTTTCATGCCTGGCATTTCAAAAGGTTCTGTTAATTTTTCCGCTGATGCATGCGTTAAGGCTGTTTCCAAAACCGGCGATATCTTGTCCCAATCATCCTTAAAAGATTCCAGGGTTGGATACGTGGCGTCGCTAATAATGCCCTTATTATTTTCAAAAAGTTCGCCCGTGGTTGATTGTATTTCCAAGCCAAAACATTTCGCTAAAAAAAATCTTCCATTTACCACACTTCCTGTAATCCAAGCAATGTGGTTGGCTTCTGTATTTAATCTTCGTTGAGAATCCTCATCGCCAATCCCATCCAACGCACTTACTAAAAACTTCGTGTGCATCTCATATAAAACCAAAAGGCCATATATTCTAGTACTTTCGGGTGTATTTTTCATATCAATACGTAAATTTTCACTATTAAAGTTACACTAAATACCACAAAATAAAGATATATAAATCTTAAAATCAGAAACTTAACACTACTTTTTATCGGTATGACCTAAATCCATCTCCGGACTTACCTCGTCTCTAACCAGGCGTTTCAGCTCTTTAATTTCAGGGAAACGATCCATTTCTTTCCTGTCGAAAATCACTTTTGCATCTACTTTGATGATAAAGGTTCCGCCCGTTTCACTTGGCAACAAGGTAACAGCTTTTATTTCATCTGCAAATGTGGTTAACAATTCTTGCGCCATATAAGCCGAACGCAATAACCACCCGCATTTAGGGCAATACTCAATTGATATTCCTTTTTTCATATATTTCTCTTCCTGCTAAAATAGGTGTTAAATATCCCAAAATGAAGTAAATTTTGTTCAACACCTTAAAAGAAACCAATTTTTATGCCTTTTATCCACATCGTCATCTTCAATTAATGAAAAATTAGTAAACTTGGAAAATTTTCTAATCAAAAAGCCTTGTAAAAAATATGATTGACACGAATTTTTCTAATGCAAATCTACTTCCAAAAAAACATTTTGAAATTCTTGACGGATTAAGAGGGATTGCTGCCATTTGTGTTGTTATTTTTCACTTTTTGGAAATGGTGATTCCACGCTATGAGGATAACTTTTTAGCTCATGGCTTTTTAGCGGTAGATTTCTTTTTCTGTTTATCGGGCTTTGTAATAGCATATGCCTACGACGGAAGAATGGGAAGCATCAGTTTAAAATCGTTTTTTAAAGGTCGTTTAATTCGCTTACATCCGCTGGTAATCCTAGGCTCTGTTTTAGGCTTATTAACGTTCATTTATAATCCCGTAAGTGACCTTGCCAGCAGCTATAGCACATCAAAAACACTTTTAATTTTTATTACTTCGCTCCTACTTATACCGTTTGGTGCAATGCCTGAACGCAGTTTCAATCTTTTTAGTTTTAATGCCCCTGCATGGTCGCTTTTTTGGGAATACATTGCCAATATTTTTTATGCTTTTGGCCTATATCGCTTGGCTCGAAAATACCTAGCCGCACTAACGGTATTGGCTGCTGTTGTTTTGGTTTATGTATCGCACCAAGCAAAAGGGCTTAGCGGAGGGTGGAGCATTGACAACTTTTGGGATGGAGGAGCCAGAATTTTCTTTTCATTTCTTGCCGGGATGCTCATCCATCGTTTCAACTTCATTCTTAAATCAAAATTAGGCTTCATTAGCCTATCTCTATTATTAATCTTCGCACTTGTTATTCCATTCAGCGAGAAATGGAATTGGTATGTAGAGGCACTCGTTATTCTTTTGTTTTTCCCATTATTGATTAGCCTAGGCGCTGGAGCAACCTTAAGCAAAAGCTTAACGAAAATTTGTCAATTCTCCGGAAAAATATCTTACCCACTTTACATGACCCACTATGCTGTCATCTGGATCTTTTTAGATTATTGTAAAAAATACAAGCCCACTATGGAGCAAGTTTCTTACATCGTTCCCATTTCAACGATCATTCTACTCGCATTTGCCTATTTGGCAATGGTATTTTACGACGAACCTTTGCGTAAATACCTAAAAAGCAAAAAATAGATTTCTCCGTTCGATATAATTTTATTGCTGGTGATTATTTGACCGAATAATTAAAACTTATTTACACGCTGCATCAAAATGGTTTAAACTAATTTGAAAAATAGTGCTTAATTTAAAAAAATATAGCCGTTTAATTATTAGTTCTTTAAACCTTTTATCCATCAAAACACATGAATGAAAAGCATATTTTTTGTATCTTGATTTTATAATACGCGGTGTTTTCAATACTTTCACTTGTACAGATAGTAAAAAATAAGCTTAAACGGAAAAACCAATAAATTAATCCTAAAAAGGGTTTGAAATTGTATGACAAAATTAAAAGCGATAATTGTTGATGACGAAGAATTTGCCCGTTCATCCCTGTTTTTTTTACTCCAACAAAACTGCCAACAGGTTGAAATAATAGGCATCGCGCGCTCGGTTGCCGAAGCAGAGGAATTACTAGCAAAAAACAGTATCGACCTAATTTTTCTTGACATTGCAATGCCCGGCGGAAGTGGTTTCGATCTAATTCCAGCAGCACAAAAACACAAAGCTGCCGTAATTTTTACCACTGCTTATGACCAATATGCATTAAAAGCAATCAAAGCAAATGCCCTCGATTACCTGCTCAAACCAATCGACATCGATGAGCTTATCCAAGCGGTAGAGAAAGTTTCAGAACACATCAAAATATACCGAAATTCGAACCAAAGTGATGACCGAATTAGCAACCTTGCCACTACCTTAAGTACCAAAAGTGAAGGCAGAAAACTAACGCTTCCATACGGACAAGGCTTTAAAATGATTGATGTGGATGAAATTATTTACATTGTGGCGGATAGTAATTATTCTATTGTTAATCTAATCAACAACGAAAAAATTACCGTTTCAAAAGTATTGCGCGAATTTGAAGAACTCTTACCTACAGAACAGTTTGTTCGGGTCCATAAATCGAATATCATCAATTTAAATTACTTAAAAGAGTACAACTCCAAAAATGGTTTGCAAGTCGTTTTAACCAGTGGCGATAGCATTAGTATCTCGCGAAGACGAGCAAGCGATTTTTTTGAAAAAATTAAAGCATTTACCAAAGTCAGTAGTGATTAATCTAGAACATAAAACATCTGTGGGCAGCTTAAAGAAAGTACTCCTGAAACACAAAAAACAGCTTTTTTATGTTTTAACAGGTCTCTTTTTGCTTTTTATAAATCATTCAAAGACATACGCACAAACTACTTATTTACCGCATTACAACACGCGAAACGGACTGGCGAGCAACAATTGCTACTATATTTTGCAAGACAAAAAGGGTTTTATTTGGGTCTCAACCGACAACGGGATTAGTCGCTTTGATGGAACAAACTTCCAAAACTTTACCATCGAGGATGGGTTGTCTGACACACAAATTATCCAAATGGCCGAAGATAAATACGGACGTGTTTGGTTCTTTGCATTAAATGGTCAGTTGAGTTATTTCAAAGACGGGAAATTTTACAATAGTTTAAACGATAGGCTATTAAAAAAATTAAACTTCAATACGGTTATCATTTCCTTTCATATCGACAAAAAAGGGCGAATTTGGCTCGGAACGAATGCAAATCTAATAGCCTGTTGGGATGGGAACTCTGTAAAAAGATATGTATCCCAATACCGCGATAATTCGTTTATAAATTCGTTCATTCATGAGGATGAACAAGGAAATATTTATGCTTATGCCGATTTAAGTGTTCAAAAATTTGATGGCAATCAGTTCAAATTAATCAAATCGCCGGTCTCCCCATTGTCGTACATGACTGCCAAAAACACAGATGTTAATTCCATGTATTATGTGGACAGCGTTGGTTTCAAAGAACTTAAAAACAATGAAATCATTCATAACATTTCCATCCCACAGAATTTAATTAAAAATACAACGGGATATTTCTACTACAATAGTCAAACGCAGGAAGTTTGGTTGGCCAATGCAAATGGCGCTTTCGCATTGGATAAAAGTGGCAAAACCGTCCAATACCTTCAAGATATTTCGGTTAATCAGATCATAAAAGATGCCGATCAAAATATATGGTTTGCAACCAATCAAGGCATTTATATGCTACCCAACGAAAATTCAAGGCTATATTTAATTGATGCTGAATCGGGTTTAAGTAGCAATGTGGTTAAGAGTATTACAAAGGATTCTCAAAACCGCCTTTGGCTAGGCACCGATGATGCTGTAATTGATATTTTATCCCTAAAAAACTACGAATTACAGGAAATTGGATTAGACGATTTCAAGAAATACAAAACCGTTAAACAAATTGCCTACGATGCAAAAAATCAATCGGTATATTTTTCGTCCGATTACGGAATGGGTGTATTTACCAATATTTACAAACCCAATCCCGACATTAAATACCTGAAAGAATCCAATAACTCGATGTTCGTTATTAAACATTTTAGTTTAAGCGAAAACAGCAGTCATTTGGCTCTTGCATTGTCCTCAGGGGTGGTATTTTTATCCGACAGGATAAACCGATTTGAATTTAACTCACTGAAATACAAAGAAAAAGAAGATTTTTTCAAAGACCGCTCCTACCACGTTTTTTACGATGCTTCCGGCAATTTATGGTTTTCAAACATCAATGGATTATCACAATTTTCCAATGGCCGATTAATCAAACATTACGAAAAAAAGCCCCTCCTCACCAAGCGGATTAACGATATTCAACAACTATCGGATGGAACCTTAATTTTAGCAACCGATGGCTATGGATTAATTTTCTACAAGGACGCTAAAATTACACGTCAAATAACCATCAAGGATGGCTTAAGCAATAACAGTTGTACAAAACTCTTTGTTAAAAATGAAGAAATATGGGTATTGACTAACAAGGGGGTTAACAAAGTGACCAATTACCTAGAATCGCCACGGGTAACAAATTTCGATTATGGTAAAGATTTATTAAGCGACGACATTAACAGCTTGTACATAGATGATAGCACCGCTTATTTCGGCACCAACCGCGGCTTAATTCTCTTCAAATACAAAAATATAGACCACAGTAGAGAGTTACCAAAGGTTTACATTACTTCCATCATCCGAGATAAAGAACGATTGCCCATTAATCAAGATAATTTCACCTTTGAACCGGATAACAATACCATCCTATTTACCTTCAGTGCTGTTGATTTTACCACGAGTGAAATTTCGTATCGCTATCGGCTAAATGAAAACACTCCCTGGATTGAAACCCGTACACGCCGATTGGATTTCTCTTCACTTCAACCGGGTAATTACACCTTCGAAGTAAGTGCCCGTAGCCAGAACAGTGGTTGGGGGCCCGCGGCAAAAATTAACTTTACCATCAAAAAACATTTTTGGCAAAGCCTTTGGTTTTTATCGATTTTAATCCTTTTAGTGGCTTACTTCTTTTATCGTGTAGCCGTTAACATCACCCGAAAGCAAAAAGACAAAGAACAAGAGCAACTTCGTATCAAAAACAAAGTTTTGGTACTGGAACAGCAAGCGCTTCAGGCCATGATGAACCCCCATTTTGTGTTCAATGTAATGAACTCTATTCAACATTTCATCAATACACAAAATACCGCTTCAGCCAATAAAATACTAACCGGATTTGCCCGGCTTATTCGTAAAAATTTGGAGATTTGTACCAAAAGTTATATCTCACTCGAAGAAGAATTAGAATACTTAAACCTCTATCTCAAACTCGAAAAAAATCGCTTTGGCGACAAACTAACGTACTCCTTTAACATTGACGATCAGATAGATACAGAAAACACTTTTATTCCATCTATGTTATTGCAACCCTATGTTGAAAATGCTATTTGGCATGGCATCATGCCAAAAGAAAGTGGTGGACAGATTAAAATAAACGTTAAGTTGGTAAAAGAACTCTATTTACACATCGAAATCATCGATGATGGAATTGGAATTGACCAATCGCTAAAAGATAAAAAAGAGACCCATACTAGTAAAGGAATGCAATTAACCAAAGAACGTTTAAATCTTTTAGGTCAAATTGAAGCAAAACCCATACACTTAAATGTACGGCAAAATGCCATTAGCGGAACAACTGTATCCATTTCTATTCCATTAAAATAACATTTTTACCGTTTACTCAATTATTAATACCACTCACAAATAATATTTAAGGGTTAGGCAAAATAGCCTTAAAATTGCTTTAGAAATAAACGATAGTGTTTATCAAAAACGTTCTTATAGAATTGATATAGATATTTAATAACCTAACCTTAAACTATATCTTAATTCAGGTTTCATTTGTGTGTTGAAAGCGGTCTTGTTTTAAAAAAGCGAGACCGCTTTTTTTTTGCCTAAAAATTTTACTTTTGTTTATGCCTAATAACGACTTAACCAAACACATTGAAGCCCTTATTTTCTCTTCCGTTCAGAGCATTACCATGCAAGAGATTTTATTAGCCATTAATGCCGTTTTTAACGAAGAGTATACCGAAGCAATCGTTTTTGAATGCCTCGATGCCATTCAAGAGAAATACAAAAAAGCCGATACAGCCATCGCATTGGTGAATTTAAATAAAGGATATCAATTTTTAACCAAAAAGGAATACCACGAAACGGTAAACCAGTTGCAATTGCATCGGTCTAAGAAAAAATTAAGTCAAGCTGCAATGGAAACCCTTGCCATTATCGCCTATCGACAACCCATAACCAAACTAGAAATTGAACAAATTAGAGGCGTAAATTCTGATTACTCGGTGCAACGTCTGCTGGAAAAAGAATTGATTAGCATGGACGGAAAAGCTGACACACCAGGCCGACCAATTTTATACAGCACCAGTTCTTTGTTTATGGATTACTTTAGTTTGAACCATTTAAATCAACTTCCGCAGTTAAAAGACATACCAAAAGAGGAAAATTCTGTCGGAGAAAAAGCAGATTAAAATTTTAATTTATTTTATTTCAATCTGTTATTAAAAAAGTTTTTTTTGTAATTTTAAAGTATAAAAGCAATTTTTATTTTTGTGTAATGAAAGCGCCAAAGAAATCCCCGATAAAACCTACTACCAAGAAGCCGGTAGAAGATAATGATGAATTTGAAGATGCAGATGTAAAACCTGCAAAAAAATCGCATGATGAAGATGAAGATGACTTCGATTTACCTTTAGACGATTTAGATAATTTTGATAGCTTTGATGATGATGACGACGATTATTAATCATTAAAAAACTTATATATTTGAAAAAGCATCCGCCAGGTTGGCAGGATGCTTTTTATTTTAAACATACCCCATGCAAATAGTACCTGTTTCCAATAAAAACCTGCGCGAAGACTTCTTAAATACCGCTAAAATCCTGTACAAGAACGACCCTAATTGGATTTGTCCGTTGGATACCGAAATTGAAAATGTTTTTAATCCTCAAAAAAACAACTTTTTCAATCACGGCAGCTGTACACGCTGGGTATTAAAAAACGATTCAGGGAAACTGATTGGCAGAATTGCTGCATTTATAAATGAAAAGAAAGCCTTTAATTATGATCAACCAACCGGTGGCATTGGCTTCTTTGAGTGTATCAACGATCAGAAAGCGGCTAATCAATTGTTCGATACAGCCAAAAACTGGTTAATCGAAAACGGCATGAAAGCAATGGATGGCCCGATTAATTTTGGTGAAAACGATACCTTTTGGGGTTTACTAATCGAAGGTTTTACGCAGCCTTCATTTGGCATGAATTACAATCATTCGTACTATCAAAACTTATTCGAAACGTATGGTTTTAGCAAACTTTATGAGCAAATAACCAATCATGTTAACCTTACCATTCCTTTTCCTGAGCGTTTTACTAAAATTGCCAACTGGGTACGCAATAAACCGGGCTATACCTTCGAATATTTCCATAAAGACCGTGCAGATAAATACATTAACGATTTAATGGAAATCTACAACGATGCATGGAAAGACTTCGAAAACTTTGTGCCCATTAAAAAAGAAACGCTTCAAGAAAGCTTTAAAAGTATGGAGCCCATCATGGATGAGCAGTTGATTCAATTTGCGTATTACAATGGCGAACCTGCATCATTTATTGTGATGATTCCCGATGCCAACCAAATGATTAAAGGCTTACATGGTAAACTCGGCTTACTTGAAAAATTAAAGTTTGCCTACCGTCGATGGAAAGGTGTAACGCGCATGCGTGCGGTTGTAATGGGAACCAAAAACGCCTATCAAAAACATGGTTTAGAATCGGTACTCTTTATTCGCCTAGGAGAATACGTACTACCAAAAAATCAATACAAAGAGCTAGAATTGAGCTGGGTAGGCGATTTTAATGATAAAATGTTAGCCATCCATACTGCAACGGGCGCAACCCTAGGTAAAAGGCATTACACCATGCGAAAAGTATTTTAAATCAAAATAGCGGTGATGTGCTCATTTTTACCGCAGAGAACATCGAGTATCTTACACGGAGGGCGTAGAACGTTATCTTCATAACATAGCAAACAAAAAAATCAGCTGTCATCGAGAGCGCAGCAAAGAATCTCAATGATGAATGCTGGTTACAACAGAGGATTGATTATGAGATTGCAAGAGGTATTGTTCTTAATCACAGCCCTAAAAGAATTCCTTATAGGAGATGCTTCCTTCGTCTGCATGACAAAACACTTTCATAACTACAGCCCCAATTTATCATATAAATCAATTACTTTTTTTCGTAGTTTCTGAATCTCCTCCTCTTTCTTTATCAACTCCTGCTGTAAAAGCAGCACCTCAGTTGATTGACCTTCTCCTTCATTCCTAGCTGAAATCAATGTAGAAACTGAAACGTTAAAAGTCTTGGCAATTTGGAGCAAACGAGATATGTTCAAATCCGTTAACCCGGTTTCTATTTTACAAAAAGCAGGCGTAGAAATCGCTAATAACTTGGCGGCAGCCCCTTGGCTTAATCCCAATGCTAATCTAGTTTTCTTGATATTCTCTCCTATGCACTTCACTCCCATGCAGCAAATTTCCAACTTTCCATTAACGCGGCAATGCTGCCGCTAATTCAGGTAAATCAAAACCAGCATAATTTCCAGAGCTCATCATCAACAAATTTGTGTTCTGATAATTTAAATGGAGTAAATATGCTTTCAATTTAGCTGCATCATTAAAAAATTTCAATCGAGGGTTTGAAAAAGCTTGCTGAACATCCTCTTCGCTAAAAGGCGTCATTCGTTTTTGCTCAAAAGATTTCAAATCGATAAAAACAATGGCTTCATCTGCTTGATCCATCGCACCTGCATATTCATTTAAAAAATCTTTATTCAGACTGCTAAAGGTGTGCAATTCAATACAAGCTACTAATTTCCGATTGGTAAACTGCGTTTTAACAGCCTCTATAGTGGCTTTAAGTTTTGATGGAGAATGTGCAAAATCTTTATAAACATTGGTTGAATCATCGGCAGAAATTAACTCTAAACGCTTTGCAGCTCCAGTAAAGGAAGCAATAGCCTGATTAAATGCCACGTCATCAATTCCCAGTTCGGCACAAACCAATTTAGCCGCATTTAAATTCATCAAATTATGATTTCCAAACACCTTTAAAGGAGTCCTTTGAGGCAACAAATACGTAATTCCGTTTTCAATTGTATGCGCTGGAATGGCATACCCTACCCTTTTCACCGCTGCTTTTGAATGGGCTACAATTTCATTCAAATCCTGATCGACTTGACAATAAATCAAAGTACCCTCTTCTGCTATGGTATCGATAAACTTATCGAACTGACTGGTGTAATCTGCATAAGTTGGAAATACATTGATATGATCCCAGGCAATACCGCTAATTACGGCTACATTTGCTTTATAAAGATGAAATTTTGGTCGTCTATCAATGGGCGATGATAAATATTCGTCCCCTTCAATAATCATAACCGGTGCTTCGTTGGTTATTTTCACCATCGTTTCAAAACCGGCAAGTTGCGCTCCAACCAAATAATCAAAATCGCGGTTATAATGATTCAGCACATGCAAAATCATACTGGTAATGGTCGTTTTACCGTGACTACCCCCAATTACTACACGCAATTTATCTTTGCTTTGCTCGTATACATATTCCGGGTACGAATAAATTTTTAGGCCTAAATGCTGCGCCTTCAACAATTCAGGATTGTCAATTCTAGCGTGCATACCTAAAATAATCGCATCCAAATCGGTCGAAATTCTGTCTTCGTGCCAACCCAATTCTTGCGGCAGCAAGCCATACTTATCTAAACGCGATTTGGCCGGCTCAAAAATAACATCATCCGATCCAGTAACCTGAAAACCCTTTTTATGTAAAGCAATGGCTAAGTTGTGCATGGCACTCCCTCCAATTGCTATGAAATGTATACGCATATTTTATTCTTGTACTTGCATGAAAATGAGCGAAAAATGAAATTTAAACGCGTTCAAACTACGCTCATTCCTTCCATCTTTCGCTCAAAAATCAAAATTATTTCTTTTCAAATTGAGCCGCAACCCAATCGCCATTTTGTTTGTGATCGATATAATGCATGTTATATTTCGTGCACTCTTCTTTAATCATATCCAAATCTGGCTCTAAATAAAAACCACTGAAATAAATCTTTCCAGCTGCTTTTAACACCTCCGCATAGCGATGAATTTGGTCTAAAAGAATATTTCGGTTGATATTGGCAAAAATTACATCAAACTTGGTATCTGGGATAACTTCTTTACTTCCGCAAAGTGCTTGTAAATTAGTTACTTCATTTAAAGCTGCATTCTCCAGGGTACTTTCGTAGCAAATGTCGTCGTAGTCAATAGCAACTAAATTTTTAGCACCTAATTTGGCGGCTAAAATTGCCAAAATAGCCGTACCACAACCCATATCCAATATATCTTTGCCTTGCATGTCGCCTGCTAAAATATACTGCATCATCATGGTGGTTGTTTGATGGTGTCCTGTTCCGAATGACATTTTCGGATCGATTACAATCTCGTACGGATACTTGGGTTGAGGCTCATGAAAAGTTGCTCGAACATAGCATACCTCATCAATAATCAAAGGGCTAAAGTTCTTTTCCCATTCTGCATTCCAATTCTCATCTGCTACCGCTTCTAACACGTATTCAGCAGTAAAATCTTCCGCATAATTTGCAATCAACTCCTGCAAATTCGCTTCTTCAAACTGATCTTTCATGATGAAAGCAGTAAAGCCTCCCTCACTATCTTCAAAAGTATCAAATCCTAAATCAGCCAATTCGCTTATAAACAAATCTTGCTGATATTCTTCAATAGCATTGAAGTTAAATATTGCCTTTATATATTGCATTAGCTGTTAAAAGCTTTAATGATGTCTACAAAATCGCGTGATTTTAAAGATGCGCCTCCAATTAAACCTCCGTCGATGTCATTTTGTGCAAATAAACTTGCTGCATTGCCTGGGTTACAACTTCCACCATATAAAATGGTAGTATCGTCTGCTACGTTGAAACCGTATTTTGCATCAATTTCGCTGCGAATAAAGGCATGAATATCTTGCGCTTGGTCAGGTGTTGCTGTTAAACCCGTTCCAATGGCCCATACAGGTTCGTACGCAATTACAACTTGTCTAAACTCTTCTTCTGAAAGACCGAAAACACCGTTAACCAATTGTTTTTTCAAAACGTTAAAATAGCTACCGTCGTTGCGTTCATCTAAGGTTTCACCCACACAGAAAATTGGTTTTAATCCATTCGCTAAAGCGATTCTTGTTTTTGCCGCTAACAATTCATCGCTTTCAGCAAAATATTGTCTACGTTCCGAGTGTCCTAAAATAACATACTCTACCCCTACTGATTTCACCATTTTTGCTGAAATTTCGCCGGTATAAGCGCCGCTTTCTTTATCGTGAATATTTTGAGCACCAATTTTAACATCGTTACCGCCTAATTTTGCCAAACTGTTTAAATGAACAAATGGAGAACAAATCACAGCCAACTGATCGCCTTTGCGCTCATCTCTAACCATGTTTACAATTTCACTGAACAATGAAATACCTTCATTGTAATCCAAGTTCATTTTCCAGTTTCCGGCTACTATTTTCTTTCTCATATATGTAAGTTTAGTATAATTTTATTCTTGAAGGTACGAACCTTTTGTAAAGTCAGGTTAAAATCTTCTTTCTGATTGTGTTAATTCAAACACTTTGGTTAAAATATCTTTCTCTATGTCATTAAAAGGCAAATCGCGTCTTTCAAACACCTTTTCTGCAGTTTCAAACATTTTTTTGATGCTGTATACCTCAAATCCATGTGCGCCACCCCATGCAAAATCAGGAATAAAATTACGCGGGAAACCCGCTCCAAAAATATTTGCACTAACACCTGCAACCGTACCGGTATTGAACATGGTGTTAATGCCACATTTAGCATGATCGGCCATAATTAAACCGCAAAACTGTAGACCAGTTTTACGGAAACTTTGTTTGGCATAATCCCACAAACGCACTTCAGCGTAATTATTTTTCAAATTGGAATTATTGCTATCAGCACCGATATTGCACCACTGTCCCATTACCGAATTGCCCAAATACCCTTCATGCCCTTTGGATGAATACCCCCAAATTACGGCATTGTTAATCTCTCCGCCTACTCTGCTATATGGACCAATCGTTGTATTTGGATAAATCTTCGCTCCCATTTTCACCGACGATTCATCGCACAAAGCAAAAGAACCCCGAATACAGCTTCCCTCCCAAACCTGGGTATTTTCACCCAAGTAAATAGGCCCTTGTAAGCTGTTAAAAATAGAACATTCGGCTGTTGCTCCTTCTTCTATGAAGATATTATCTCCTAAAAACGTATTGGTACTACTCAGCGAAGCCGAAGTACGTCCCTTGGTTAAAAGTTCGAAATCCTTTTTTAACTCAACACCGTTGTTTGAGAAAATATCTTCTGGATAAACTACATGCAGGAATGCATTTGAATACACAACTGGTTCCAACAATTTTGCAGCAGGCAAATTAAAAGACGCAGCTTTAAAAGCAATGAGTACATCACCTTGTTGCAAACACTCCTCATCCTTTAAATTGGATATCGCGGCCAGCAAACCCTCATCCGGACAAATGGAGCCATTAATAAAGAGTGTAGCGTGTTGCTTTGCAGGATATTTAACCGAAAGGTATTCTTGCGTATTAAAACCAAAATCAGCTTTTAAATACTTGCCCCATTTTTCAGCAATGGTTAATATCCCAATACGTAAATCGGCAACTGGTCTGGTAAAAGTAAGAGGTCTTAACGATTCCCAACTAGAATCATCGAACAGATTGATTATCATAAGCAACAAAAATAAAAAAAGTCCCGATGCTTTTCGCAAAGGGACTTTAAAAAATATTGTCTGTTACTCAGATTATTTCTTCGCGTAACGTTTTTTGAATTTATCGATACGTCCAGCAGTATCAACCAATTTCATTTTACCAGTATAAAAAGGGTGAGAAGTGTGAGAAATCTCTAATTTATATAATGGATACTCATTACCATCTTCCCATTTAATTGTTTCTTTTGTATCTACGCAAGACTTCGTTAAAAAAGCATAATCATTAGACATGTCTTTGAAAACAACTGGTCTGTAGCTCGTAGGGTGCAAATCTTTTTTCATTTGAAATATTATTTTAGTTATTTGTATGAAAGCCTCAAGAACATTTTTGCAATTTGCTGGCAACAACGCTTATGAATCCTTCTATTCGTCTTTTCTTACCTCTATTTTAGAGGATGCAAATGTATTAATAAATTTTATAACTATCAACAATTCTATTAAATATTTAAAAGAATCCTTTCAAGTAGTACAAATAAAGAAAATAAAACCCACAATTTACTCCTGTATTTAATTTTTCAGTACATTTAAATTACCTAAACAAAAACGCATGAAACGAAGAGATTTTATACATACTAGTTCCTTAGCCCTTGCTTCTACAGCATTAGCCAGCGTATTCCCGCTCGATTTATTCTCAAAAAACCTGCAAAAAAGCGACAAAATTAAAATTGGCGCCATCGGAATCAATGGCATGGGATGGTCAGACTTAATGGCAATTTTAAGCGACCCACGCGCCGAGTGCATCGCCCTGTGCGACGTAGATGAAAATGTTTTAACCAAAAAAGCTACCGAACTAGCCAAGAAAAACAGCGTAGTAAGCACCACAACCGACTATACAAAAATCCTCGAAAATAAAGAAGTTGACGCCATTATAATTGGCACCCCCGACCACTGGCACTGCAAAATTATGGTCGACGCACTCGCCGCAGGTAAAGACGTGTACGTAGAAAAACCAGCCGGAAACTCAATCGCAGAATGCCAAGAAATGGTGGCGGCTCAAAAAAAATACAACAAAGTGGTTCAAGTAGGCCAATGGCAGCGCAGCCAAAAACACTTTGCCGATGCCGTTGCATACGTACACTCGGGCAAACTTGGCAACATTCGCTTAGTTAAAGCATGGGCCTACCAAGGCTGGATGAAGCCCGTATCAATTGTACCCGATGGCACAGCTCCCAAAGGTGTTGACTACGATAAATGGCTTGGCCCCGCTCAAAAACGCCCTTTCAACGCCAATCGCTTTCACTTTAATTTCCGCTGGTTTTGGGATTATGCAGGTGGTTTAATGACCGATTGGGGCGTACACATGATTGATTATGCACTATTAGGCATGAAAGCCAATACGCCTAAAAGCATTGTCGCCTCTGGCGGAAAATTTGCCTATCCCGACGATGC
This sequence comes from Pedobacter paludisoli, assembly GCF_052344095.1. Classification (GTDB taxonomy): domain Bacteria; phylum Bacteroidota; class Bacteroidia; order Sphingobacteriales; family Sphingobacteriaceae; genus Pedobacter. Next base: position 1,736,023 of record NZ_CP179926.1, read on the forward strand.
TTCTGAAACACCCGATACATTAACCACCATTTACGAATTTGAAGGCTTTAACCTACAATGGGAACATGCAACCGGCATTAATGATGGTCCTTACGGTCGCGACCATGGGGTTGCTTTCATCGGTAACAACGGCACCTTGGTAGTCAACCGTCAAGGCTGGGAAGTTATTCCTGAAGACGACAAAGGAACCCCGCGCATGGAACAAGTCCCCCTTCAAAAATCGTCGGACAATGGCTTACGCTTACATGCCAAAAATTTTCTAGACGTGGTACAGTCGCGTAAAATGGAGGATTTAAATGCGCCTATTCAAGCCGGTTCGCATGTAGCTACCATTTGCCAAATGGGAAATATCGCTTACCGAATGGGTAAAAAACTGTATTGGAATAATCAAAAACAAAGCTTTACCGATAAAGAGGCGAACAAATACCTCGCGGCAACTTATCACAACGGATATAAAATGCCTAACAGTTAAAATCAGTAGAAAAGCAAGTATAGTAGCATAAAGGAACGCCAGTCGGGCTTTCTGCTGTATCTTTTTGGCTTACAGCCAAAAAGGATGACGCTGCCAATCCCGTTTAAAAAGCAAATTTATGCTACTATTTACCGCAAAACCTAGCCTATTTACTATATTTTTTCCAGGTTTCAATTTTAGCAGCTTGGCGCTGCAAATAGGCATCGACAATAACTTCGGCCGAACTTTGGCCATCGGTGTTTTCCAAAAGCTCTTTTAATTTGTATTGGTCTACATCGGCCTTGTACAAAATTTGTATCAATTTAGGAAAATCGACATCAATCAAATAAGCAAAAGCATCAACCAAGGTTTCGCGTAATTGGTTTTCAGTTAAAGAATTTTCAATTTCAAAATCCTTTGCGATAATTTTTATTAATGCAGCAGTGTCTAACACGATAAATGTTATTTGATTGTATGAATCTCAAAGATAAGAATTAAGTAGTCCTCCCAAAAGAAATGATGCAGTCAAGCAAAGAACGGAACAATCTTGATCCAGCAAACAGCTAGCTTTACTGCATAAACTGAAAGACGGTTACTGAAAAATGGTGCACAGGCTAAGAAACACAGCAACAACGGCCTTAAACCCGATAGCAGCGAACACGGCGTGAAACGGAGTAAAGCGAATAGCGGGACTACCATAACCCACACACACAGCACCCTCATTTTCAATTTAAAAAACTACAGCCATTTTATTTCCTGACAAATTTCAATCAGCACGTTATTGGTATCTTTTGGATGAACAAAACATACCATTTTATTATCAGCCCCTTTTTTAGGCTGTTCATTAAGCAAAACGAAGCCTTCCGCTTTTAAACGACGTACCTCGGCCAAAATATCATCAACAGCAAAAGCGATGTGATGAATTCCCTCTCCATTTCGCTCAATAAACTTAGCTATCACACTATCGGGCGCCGTAGCCTGTAACAGTTCAATTTTATTTTCACCTGTTTTAAAGAATGCGGTGGATACTTTTTCAGACTCTACAAGCTCCGTTTTATAGCAGTTCGTATTCAGCAGTTTCTGATAAAGATCAATGGAAACAGTTAAGTCTTTTACAGCAATTCCAATATGTTCTATCTTATTCATAGGATTTAAGGTTTGGATAATGTAAAAATGCGTGTTTTACCAATAACCTCATAGTTATTATTTATAAATGTTAAATAAGTTTTTTCGTATCTTTGTGCTATAATTAACAGAATAGGAATGAAACAGCCGATATATTTAGACAATAACGCAACTACGCCCCTTGATCCCAGGGTGTTAGAAGCGATGCTACCTTACTTTACAGAGAAATTTGGAAACGCCGCAAGTCGTAACCATGCATTTGGATGGGTTGCTGAAGAGGGAGTGGATTATGCTCGTGAACAAGTAGCCAAATTAATCGGCTGTACGGATAAAGAAATCATTTTTACATCGGGCGCTACCGAAGCTGATAACTTAGCTATCAAAGGTGTGTTTGAAATGTACAAAGAAAAAGGTAACCACATTATTACTGCGGTTACTGAACATAAAGCCGTTTTAGATACTTGCAAACATTTAGAAAAAAATGGTGCGCGTGTGACCTATTTAGGTGTTAAAGAAGATGGTATGATTGATTTAGCTGAACTAGAAGCAGCTATGACTCCTGAAACCATTTTGGTATCGATTATGTATGGCAACAACGAAATTGGTGTTATTCAACCGATAAAAGAAATTTCGGCTATTGCACACAAACATGGCGCTTTATTCATGACCGATGCAACACAAGCGGTTGGTAAAATCCCAGTTGATGTAAATGCTGATGGGATTGATTTAATGGCTTTTTCTGCACATAAAATGTACGGTCCTAAAGGTGTAGGTGTTTTATACGTACGTAGAAAAAATCCAAGAGTTAAAGTAACTGCTCAAATGGATGGCGGTGGTCATGAGCGTGGAATGCGTTCGGGTACATTAAATGTTCCGGGCATTGTAGGCTTAGGTAAAGCTTGTGAGCTTTGTCGTTTAGAAATGGAAAGCGAAGCAGCTCGTTTATCAGCATTGCGCGATAAATTAGAAAGCACGTTAAACAAAATGGAAGAAAGTTATGTTAATGGTAATACACAACACCGTTTACCGCACGTAGCAAACATTTCATTCAAATATGTGGAAGGTGAAGGTTTAATGATGGCAATGAGCGACTTAGCAGTATCTTCGGGTTCGGCTTGTACTTCTGCTTCTTTAGAACCATCCTATGTTTTGAAAAGCTTAGGTTTATCAGACGATTTAGCACACTCTTCAATCCGTTACGGCTTAGGAAGATTTACAACAGAAGCTGATATTGACCACGCAATTGAAATTACACAAAAAGCGGTAAACCACTTAAGAGACCTTTCTCCACTTTGGGAAATGTTTAAAGAAGGTATTGATTTAAGTAAAATTGAGTGGGCAGAGCATTAATTTGCTATACTACTTAATACAAACAAAGGTTTAATCATCCCCTTGGGATATAAAAAAATAAAGACATGGCATATTCAGAAAAAGTAATAGATCATTATAATAATCCACGTAACGTTGGTACTTTAAATAAAGACGAAAAAAATGTGGGTACTGGTTTAGTTGGTGCACCAGAATGTGGCGACGTGATGCGCCTACAAATTGAAGTTGGTGCTGATAACGTAATTACCGATGCTAAATTTAAAACATTTGGTTGTGGTTCGGCAATCGCATCTTCATCTTTAGCTACAGAGTGGTTAAAAGGTAAAACAATCGACGAGGCTTTAGCAATCGACAACATGGACATTGTAGAAGAATTGGCTTTACCACCAGTAAAAATTCACTGTTCAGTGTTAGCAGAAGATGCAATTAAATCGGCTATTAACGATTTCCGCGTTAAAAATGGCTTAGAAGCTCTTGTATTAGAGAAATCGCATCACTAGTCAATATTAGAAACGTTTTTAGTTGGATAACTTTCATTTCGCAAAAAACGTAACTAATGTTCAATTATAGAAATACGGTTTACAATTTTTAGTGTATTCAAAATTGTGAATCAAAAAGAATAAATAAAATGATTACAATAACCGATAAAGCAAAAGACAAAATAGACCACCTCATGCAGGATTCTGATTTGGGTTCTGATTACTTTTTACGCGTTTCAGTAAAAGGCGGAGGCTGTTCGGGCTTATCATACAATTTAGATTTTGATAACGAAGAAAAAACTGGCGATCAGTTTTTCGAAGATAGAGGAATTAAAATTGCATTGGATATGAAATCGTTTCTGTATCTAGCAGGTACCGAGTTGGATTTTTCCGATGGTTTAAATGGAAAAGGATTTAATTTTATTAATCCAAATGCTAGCCGCACGTGTGGTTGTGGCGAAAGTTTTTCCGTTTAAAAACAAAATATTCACACCAAATAAGGGCGCCGAAAATTTCGGCGCCCTTTTGTATTTTTAAAACAAAAAGCGTTATTATTGTTTAATTATACGATTAGACCAAATTAGAGCATGTCATTAATAAACGAATTTTCAACGGTACCTTCTCTATTGAGGAATGTGGTAAAAAACATTCATAAACCGGAAGAAACTTTTCTAATACATAAACAAGGAAATGAGTGGACTGAAATTTCATACGAAGAGACATTAAAAAGAGCAGACGCTATTTCTACCTTTTTTCTAGAAAAAGGCATTAAACATGGTGATAGACTGGGTTTAATGATTGAAAATTGCCCTGAATACGTGTATTTCGATCAAGGTATTCAGCAAATTGGTGTAATGAATGTTTCCATTTACCCTACCCTTTCTGAACAAGAAGTAAACTATATTGTTAACGATTCTGGCATTAAAGCCATTTTAGTAGGCACAAATTTCTTGTACCGAAAAATCTTGAAAATTGCTCCGAATTGCAAGGAACTGAAATATATTATTCCAACGTTTAAAGATTACGAAAAGATTGTAGTTCCGGAAGATGCCCAGGTAGAAATATTAAACTTTTGGGATATCCTGGCCTTAAAACACCAACTTACGGCGGCAGAAAAAGCAGCCATTGAAGAACGTAGAAATCAAATACAACCAAACGATGTTTCATCGTTAATTTATACCTCAGGAACAACAGGTACGCCAAAAGGCGTTATGCTAACGCATTACAATTTAACACAAAATGTAAAAGCCTGTTTAGAGCAAATTCCAGCCATTAACGAGAAAGAAACCTTTTTATCGTTCCTGCCATTGTCGCACGTTTTTGAGCGCACAGCAACCTATCACGTATGTTGCACCCAAGGCTGTAAAATTGCATTTGCCCAAAGTTTAGAACTCTTGGCAAAAAACATGGGCGAAATTAAGCCAACTGTTATGAACTGCGTGCCACGTCTACTGGAGCGTATTCACGATAAAGCCATTAAATCGGGTACTTCGGCAGGTGGAACAAAAGCTAAAATATTTACCTGGGCTTTAGAAACTGGTCAAGCTTATCGCGAAATCAAAGAGGCTGGCAAAAATCCAGGAATACTTTTATCGGGTAAAAAAGCCTTGGCCGAAAAGTTGGTTTTTAGCAAGATTAAAGAAAAAACAGGCGGCCGATTAAAGTTCATGATTTCAGGCGGTGCGGCATTGCCTCGGAACGTTGGCGAATTTTTTGGTAACCTGGGCATCAAAATTCTAGAGGGTTTTGGTTTAACCGAAACCTCTCCAGTGATGGCTGTAACCGAGTTTCACCGCCAAGTGTACGGTACGGTTGGGCGCACCATTCCGGGTATTGAGATTGGTATTCAAGACGTTGACACGAAAGCCATCCTCAACATTCAAACCTACGATACCTTTAACGAGGAGTTTGAATGTCCTGAAGGCGAGATTATTGTACGCGGTCATTGCGTAATGAAAGGCTATTTTAATAAACCTGCTGAAACAGCCGAAGCAATTGATAAAGATGGTTGGTTTCATACCGGAGATATTGGCCGTTTCTACAAAGGAAACTTGCAAATTACCGACCGCTTGAAAAACATGATTGTAAATGCGTACGGAAAAAATGTATATCCTACCCCGGTAGAAAACATTTATTTAAAAAGCCCTAAAATAGACCAGTTATTTTTAATTGGCGATAAGCGCGAATTCATTACGGCCATCATTATCCCAAATAGAGAAACCTTAGAAGAAACTTTCAACTTAAAACCATCTTTTTTTGAGGAGGCGGATTTATTTATTGAGAACCCTGAAATAGTGGCTTGGATGGAACAAGACATCAAGAAGATTTCAAATGAACTGGCAAAATTTGAACGGATTAAGAACTTTAAAATTAAGCGTAATCCATTCAATATTGACGAAGGTGAAATTACACCAACTTTAAAAGTGAAGCGTCGCATTGTGGAGAAAAAATATGCCGATGTCATTAATGAAATGTATCAACAAGGTGTAGAGGTTGATTAATACAGCAGCTTAAAAGAATTTAGCATACGCAAAACCAATCGAACAAATTATTAATTTCTATGCATTAAGCAAGCTTCATTCCTCTTAATGACGAATGAAATCATTACTTTTGCAAAAAATACCCGAAATGAGTATAGGATTATCAGAACAAGAATTATTACGACGTGAGTCGCTAAAACAATTACGTCAATTAGGCATTGAGCCTTACCCAGCCGAATCTTATGAGATTAATGTAACTGCTGCCGATATTTTGGCCAATTACGAAAAAGATAAAACTGCTTATAAGACCGTGAGTATTGCTGGCCGTATTATGGGCAGAAATATAATGGGTGCAGCTTCTTTTGCTGAATTACAAGATGCCACAGGCCGTATTCAAGTTTATTTAAAAAGAGATGAACTTTGCCCTGGCGATGATAAAACCCTTTACAATACCGTATTTAAGAAGCTTTTAGATATCGGTGACTTCATTGGGGTTAAGGGATATGTTTTTACCACGCAAACCGGCGAAATTTCTATTCACGTAACTGAATTTAAAGTTCTAGCCAAATCACTACGCCCATTACCCATCGTAAAACGCGATGATGAAGGAAACGTATACGATGGTTTTACGAATCCGGAATTACGCTACAGAATGCGTTATGTAGATTTAACGGTAAATCCCGACTACAAACAAATCTTTATCAACCGCAGCAAGGTAATTAACACCATGCGTAATTATTTCGACAGCCAGGGCTGGATGGAAGTAGAAACGCCTATTTTACAAGCCGTACACGGTGGTGCAGCGGCACGTCCATTTGCTACACACCACAACACCTTGGATATGCCTTTGTTTTTACGTATTGCAAATGAGTTATATCTAAAAAGATTAATTGTTGCCGGTTTTGACGGCGTGTATGAGTTCGGTAAAATGTTTCGTAATGAAGGAATGGACCGCACACACAACCCTGAATTTACCTCTATGGAGATTTATGTAGCCTACAAAGACTACGTGTGGATGATGGGTATGGTTGAAGAGTGTTTAGAAAAAATTGCCATTGCTATACATGGTTCACCAGTGGTAAAAGTTGGCGCGCACGAAATTGATTTTAGTGGACCCTACGAAAAATTAACCATGTATGAGTCTATTGAAAAATATACCGGCATTGACGTTTCGAAAATGAGCGAAGAGCAATTGGCCCAAACGTGTAGAGATTTAGGTATTGAAATTGATGACAGCATGGGACGTGGTAAATTGGTGGATGAACTTTTCAGCGAAAAAGTTGAAGCTAATTTAATTCAACCTACATATATTACCGATTACCCTATTGAAATGACTCCATTGGCCAAAAAACACCGTAGCTCAGAAGGCTTGGTAGAGCGTTTTGAGCTTTTTGTAATGGGTAAAGAAATTGGTAATGCTTATTCGGAGTTAAACGACCCAATTGATCAAAAAGAACGTTTTGAAGAGCAATTAAAATTAGCTGCCAGAGGCGATGATGAAGCCATGGCAATGGACGATGATTTTGTTCGTGCGTTGGAATATGGTATGCCTCCTACCTCGGGTTTAGGTATCGGTATTGATAGATTGGTTATGTTAATGACCGACCAATCGACCATCCAAGAAGTATTGTTCTTTCCGCAAATGCGTCCGGAGAAAAAGAAAATTGAACTTTCTGCAGAAGAAACGGAATTATTTGCACTCGTTAACGAAGGCGAACAATACCTTTTAGCAGATGTAAAAGCCAAACTGAGCGATTGGAGTAATAAAAAATGGGATACGACCTTAAAATCGTTAACGGGTAAAGGAGTGTTAAAAGTTTCAAAAACTGACGACGGTTTGTTCTTATCACATAAATAATTGATTTAACAGGCAATTACAGAGACTGTTAACAATAATATAACAAAAACTTAAAAGGTTTGCTAACAACGGTTTAGCAAACCTTTTTTATTTTTACCCCACTAGAAATTAAAATAGAAGCGATATGAATACCTCAATTTTAGAAATCACCGAAAACGATTACTGCATTAAGCTAAACAAAGAAACATTTGATTTATCGTTGGTGCGCCAATTAGTAAAAAGAATCCAAGCAGAAGCTTTCTTCTTTAAAAAAGAAATGGAAGAAGAAGATATTTTAAGCAAGCGCTCAAAACGCGAAGAATTAGAAGGTTACGATTGTTTAGATGATAAATAAACCATCGTAACCTTTTTTAAAAATTGTAACCCATCCCCCATTCAATATAGTCGGCAATGAAGCCTTTAGCTTTCAAACCAAATCCGGCATACAAACCATCCCATACACGATACCTCAGTCCAATTCTTTCATATATAGTTGGGCGAACCTTATATGGTTGGTATAAATACACACCTAAGCCAGTTTCCAACGAAAAACGTTTATAAATGGCCTCATGGCCAGCATATACACCAAAAGACCATTGATTCTTTGCAGCTGTACGATCTTCTACTGGAATAACGGAATAATATCCTTCCCCTGAATTCGCTCCCGTGTCGTAAAAACTATCAAATCCAGCAATCCATCTGCTTTTATAACTTTTCCAAAACTTATATCCCAAGGTGGTAGTCGAATTAAAGTAGCGTTCCTTTTCCTTTTCTAACATCTTTAAACCAACCGAATAGGCAACAAAAAACTGACCTCTCTTTTCCCATTTCGGTAGTTCATGATAGATGAATTGTTCATTTTCGTGATTCCAATCGTAGTTAACCGATAAATTTAAGCCCAACATATTCATCCCTTTATTAGGGATTTTCATGGATCCGTTTGAAAAATGGGTAAAGCTAGGGCCTGCTGCTAAATTCCAATGATTCGCAAAGCGATAATGAAAGTAATATGCAAAATCGACGTATACATTAAACTGCGAACTGATCACCACATTCGTTGGATTCTTAGTTAAATTATATGGGGTGAAATTATAGGATAAACCCACGGAAATTGCATAACTCTGAAACCACCTACGTTTGGCCCAATCGGATTGGGTCGGTACATCAATAAAAGCGTATGCCGCATTTGGAACACCTAAATTTGTCGTATTTCGAGGTTTTGCAACGTAGTAGCCGAATCCCATTTGCGGATATCGCCACAACTGATCGTAAATATTACGACCATAGGATTGAAAAGAGGCTCTTAGCGATACAGCTTCATATCCTGTTCCTTTATACAATTCATTTTTTATTTCGGATGTTGCCGGGGCATTAAAGCCTGCCTCCATTTCAAATTGAATATTGGGATATTTTCTTTTAATATGATTGCTATCTGCCGGATAGCGTTTGTTGAGAAAATCGTAGGATTGGGCATAGAGCTGCGCCTGCTGGCACAGGAGTAACAGTAGAATAATTCGAAAGAGCATGTTTGTCTGTAGGTAAGATATGGTAAATTACTAATCATAGGCAAAAAAATGGGAGAACAAAAACAACACCAATTTATTTTTAATCCCAATAAAAAACTAACTCGCTGGTTAACAAGTTAATTTTACTAAAAAAGCCTTAAACTACCAAATCAAATGGGTAAAACATGCCCCTATTAAATTGACTATTGAAAAATAAAACGCATAAAAAAAGCCATTTCAAAATTTGAAATGGCTTTTTAAAACACGAGGTTTCTCGTATTAATTATCTATAACGAACTTGTTGTTGTTTATCTAACATGCCCATTTGATCTTTCATTTGTTTAATCTGATCCGCTAATAATTTATTTTTATCGGCTTTCTTTGCTTCAGCTAAATACATGGTTGCCTCACGTTTATTGCGTTTTGCCATGGCTATACCCGCTAAACTTAATTTTGCCAAGGCTACATTGTGATCCATTTGCATACCTAAAGCCAATGACTTTTTAAAGTACTTTTCACTTTGCATGGGAGCCGTACGGCTTTCAATTAATCCAACCAATAAATTATAATAGCCATGTTGAAGCTTAATTAATTGAGTTTCGTAATTGGTAATTCTATCTAAAAATTGTTTTGCTTTCGGCATGTTATCTTTTCTTAAATACCATTGTGCTAAAAGCATATTTTCATTAAAAAAATAGGTAATTGCAACCACTATACCTAGCAAAATGGCAAGTATTCCCCATGGCCAGAAACCGAAAATAAACAAAGCTACAGCTCCTCCTAATAAAGCAAACCCCGCAATTAATCTGATGATATTTGGCATAAATTTTATTCTTAATTATTTTATTTTTGCAAATATCGTGTTTAAAAGGCAGAAATTAGATTTTAAAACGATAATTTCAATAAATTTTTACACGTACTCCAAACTTAGCCCATATATATGAAAGTTCTATTTTCCATAATCCTAATTTTATTCGCCATGAATGTTGATGCTCAGCAACTTAACAAGAAAACGCATGACCAATCGCATAACAAAGAAATTTTAATTAATACTTGCACAAGAGCCGGAATCACCTCATTTCCAGAGTTTAAAGAAATGTACGAACCCCTGTATCAGGCCTACCAACCCGATTCAGCTATCATTGCACAAATTAAGCCTCTGATAAAATCGCAAAAAATAAAAATCGTATTTGGTACCTGGTGTGGCGATAGTAAAATTAATGTACCCAATTTTCTCAAAGTATTGGATGCCATTACTTTTAAAGAAAAAAATTACGAAATCATCGCTGTTGATGGCACTAAAAAAGCAGAAAATGGCCTCATCGATAATTTAAATATTCTAAAAGTTCCAACCTTTATTATTTATGATAAAAAAGGTCGTGAGTTGGGTCGAATTATTGAAGGTCCGAAAGATACTTTAGAGAAAGACTTATTGGCTATCCTACAACAAAAAGCGTAAGCAGAAGTATGATAAGCTCGTTGAATGCTGATTGGAAAACCCTTTTAAACGAAGAGTTTGAAAAGGATTACATGAAAAATTTGCATGCTTTTCTTGAGGAAGAAAAAAGAAATGGACTCACTATTTACCCCATTGAAAACAACATATTCAATGCTTTGAACTTAACCTCTTTTCAGGATGTTAAAGTTGTGATACTGGGTCAAGATCCTTACCACGGACTTAATCAAGCGCATGGTTTATCGTTTTCTGTTCAAGATGGCATTAAAATTCCTCCCTCGCTCAAGAATATTTATAAAGAGCTTCACAGCGATATAGAAGGCTTTAAAATACCCGAGCATGGCAACTTGCAGCACTGGGCAGAACAAGGCGTACTTTTATTAAACGCGACCTTAACGGTGCGTGCTGCTGAGGCAGGTTCGCATCAAAATCAGGGTTGGGAAATTTTTACAGATAAGATTATTCAATTACTTTCTGAGCAGAAAGAACACCTTGTTTTCATCCTGTGGGGAAAATATGCACAACAAAAAATAACGTTAATTGATCAAAGCAAGCATGCTATCCTTGCTTCAGCACACCCCTCACCTTTTAGTGCTTACAATGGTTTCTTAGGTTCAAAACCTTTTTCAAAAACAAACGAATTACTTGAAAAACAAGGCATTACATCAATTAACTGGCATTTAAAGAAACTATGAAAGTATACTTAATTAGTGGTTTAGGTGCTGATAAACGTATTTTTGAGAAGCTAACATTCCCTCCGGAAATTGAAATTATCCACTTACCATGGACGGAGCATGCAATTTCAGATTCTTTATCGAGCTATGCTGACAAACTTGTCAATAAAATTGATTTCAGTTCAGCTTTTGCACTAGTTGGAGTGTCATTTGGTGGAATGATTGCCATGGAAATTGCAAAAAAACACCACCCGGTAGCAACTATCATTATCTCCTCAATTCAAAACAATACCCAACTTCCAAAACGATATAAACTACTTGGCAAAACGGGAGTTCTGAGCCTCGTTCCTAAAAAGTTTTTTCAATCCTCAAATAAGCTGCTTAATTTCTATTTTGGTATTCAAGCACCAGAAGAAGAGAACTTGCTGCATGCTATCCTGAAAGATAGCAATCCCGATTTTACTAAATGGGCCATAAAAAGCATCCTTACGTGGAGATCCACGCAACATATTGAGAATCTATTTCATTTGCAGGGAACAGCTGATAGAATTTTGCCCGCTAAAAAAATAAGTCCCGTTATTTTAGTAAAAAACGGGACTCATTTGATGGTATATCAACAAGCTGAAGAAATATCAGCTATTCTAAATACACTACTTTTTAAAGCATTTAAGAAAAATTAGTACTCCAAAGGCACAATTGGCTCTTTTTTCGTGGTTGACATAATCATCATGGTTTGGAAGGTTTTCACCACCGATATTTTACTAATCTTGTCCATGATTAAGCGTTCATATGCTTTAATATCTTTCACATAAACCTTCAATAAAAAATCGGCTTGCCCGGTTACGTGGTGACATTCCGTAATTTCTTTAATTTGATTTACTTCATCCAAAAAGATTTGAATAGTATTGTTTTTATGAAAATCTAATTGGATTTGGATAAAGGTTTTTATGCCTAAACCTAATTTCTCTTCGTCCACCAAAGCGTGATAACTTTTGATATATCCAGCCATTTCGAGCTTACGTACACGTTCTAAAGTAGGTGCCGGAGAGAGTCCTATTTCTTGGGATAATAATAAATTTGTTATTCTACCATTCTCTTGTAGAATTCTTAAGATTTTAAAATCAATTTTATCTAATTCAGTCGCCATAGATATTCATTAGGTATTGAGAACACAAACATAACCAAATTATATTCTAAATTTTAACATTTTTTTTCCAATATATTTTAATCTATTTTTTTTAGATTTGTCTAAAAATAAAATTAGATAAACATAAATGCAGAGTTTCACCGAGGAGAACTACCTGAAGATTATTTATCATCTCGCCGAAAAAACAACGGCAGTTCAAACTAATGCAATAGCTGAACAAATTCAAACCAAACCAGCTTCCGTTACGGATATGTTGAAAAAATTAGCAGAAAAAGAATTGGTTAACTATGTAAAATATCAAGGCGTTACGCTAACCGATAAAGGGAGAATGGCCGCTATTGACATTATCCGCAAACACCGACTTTGGGAAGTCTTTTTGGTTGAAAAACTTCATTTTAAGTGGGATGAAGTGCATGAACTGGCAGAAGAATTAGAACATATAAAATCCGATGTATTGATTGAGAGATTGGATGAATTTTTAAACTTCCCTACCGCAGACCCTCATGGTGATCCCATCCCCGATAAAAATGGTCGTTTTGCAAAAACACAATTAATTAAACTTATTGAATTAAAGATTGAGGATTCGGGAACCGTTACTGGCGTTACCCAACACAGTTCTCCTTTTTTAAAACATTTAGAAAAACTGGGGTTAACCTTAGGCAAGAATGTTACCGTAAAAGACATCACAGATTTTGATGGGTCAGTTGAAATTCTTTTAGACAACAAACATATTAACATAAGCCGCGAAGTGGCTAAACATATTTTAATTAGCAGCCATGGCAAAGTCTGAGTCCTTAAGTGAAGTTCACCAAAGTGTAGCTACCGATAAAAGAAAAGGATGGCGAAAAATATTATCGTTTATTGGCCCAGCCTATTTAATTAGCGTAGGTTATATGGACCCAGGAAATTGGGCAACTGATTTAGCCGGCGGTAGTAAGTTTGGTTATCAACTCATTTGGGTATTGTTAATGTCAAACCTCATTGCACTCTTGTTGCAATCGCTTAGTGCGCGTTTAGGAATTGTGCGCGGGTTAGATTTGGCTCAAGCTTCTAAACAAGCTTTTCCAACCTGGGCCAATATTCCTTTATTTGTATTGGCACAAACTGCTATCATTGCCTGCGACTTAGCTGAAATTATTGGCATGGCGATTGGACTTCAGTTGTTGTTTGATTTACCGCTTATTTGGGGTATTTCCATCACCATTTTTGATACAGTTTTATTGCTTTTTCTCCTAAATAAAGGCATGAGAGCCATGGAAAGCTTCATTGTTTCGATGGTTTTTATTGTAGGCATTTCTTTTTTAATTGAAATGTTTATTGTTGAACCATCCATTAAAGAAGTGGTAAAAGGCTTTGAACCATCGATCTTAAATGGCGACGCCTTGTACATTGCGATTGGCATTATTGGTGCCACGGTGATGCCCCACAACCTGTATTTACATTCGTCGCTGGTACAGACCCGCAAAATTGAACGTAGCACGAAAGGCCTAAAAGAAGCAATCAAATTTAACTTAATTGATACCACCGTTGCCCTTAACCTCGCTTTTTTTGTAAATGCGGCCATTTTAATTTTAGCAGCTACGGCTTTTTATAAAAATGGTCTTCACGAAGTAGCCGAAATTCAGGATGCCCATAAATTGCTTTCGAATATTTTTGGAAATGTGGCTCCTGCTTTATTTGCCATTGCGTTAATTGCTGCAGGACAAAGCTCGACCGTCACAGGTACCTTGGCGGGACAAATTATCATGGAAGGGCATTTGAATTTACGCATCCAACCTTGGTTGCGACGCATGATTACGCGCTTACTGGCCATCATACCAGCCTTTTTTACCATTCTTTACTTTGGTGATAGTGCTTTGGGTAACTTATTAGTTTTGAGTCAGGTGGTGTTAAGTTTGCAATTGGGTTTTGCCATTATTCCGTTGATTCATTTCACTTCAGACAAAAAATTGATGAATGGCTTTGCCATTAAAACTTGGGCAAAAATTGCTGCTTGGTTAAGTGCCCTGATTATTATTTCCTTAAATGTTAAATTAGTTATTGAAGAAATAGGCCAATGGGCGCATGATTCTAGTGCCTGGTGGGTTTATGCCATCATTATGCCGCTTGCTATTTTAACGGGCTTACTTTTAGCTTATGTGCTTTTTCAACCCATTATAAGCGGAAAATATTTGAATAAAAAAATGGTTCCACATGGAGAAGCGTTGGATATTGGTGCCATTGAAAAAATCAATTATAAAAGAATTGGAATTACGGTAGATTTCTCAAAAAATGATCGCGCTACTATTCGGCATGCGCTGATTCAAGGTGGAAAAGAGGCTCATTATTATTTAATTCACGTGGTGGAAACTGCCGTTGCTCGGTATTACGGAGATAAGGCTATGGATCATGAAACGCAAAGCGACCGCGAAAACTTAGACATTTACAAAAATAATTTAGCTGAACTGGGATATGAAGCCACTTCTTTGGTAGGTTTTGGTCGCACGGCAAGTGCTATTGCAGCAATTAGCAACCAGAATAACCTGGAATTATTGGTAATGGGTGCCCACGGTCACAAGGGACTAAAGGATTTAATTTTTGGGACAACGGTTAATGCTGTTAGACATAAAGTTTCCATCCCAGTATTGATTGTGCGATAGCCCAGAAAGCTGAAATTGCATAGCTGAACAATCCGTAGTTTGCTAAACCCGGGTGAAAGGGAAATACTTTTTTGTTTCATCTGCATGACTACTGGACAACTACATTCTTTCAGTTTAGTAGTTGGGGTTTTACAGGTACTGCCAACAAAAAAGATTGAATTGAAAAACGGGACGATTTTTCCGAAGAACTACTGTCCCACTGTTTTCTAATTTACTTATTGAGTGCTTTCAATACTTTTTTTATTCCACCATCGCCGGCATTGTATACCATTAATTTATTTCCTTCGGAATACAGATACATGGCTGGGTATTTAGATGGCAAAAATGTAGGGATAAACAGTTGATTTTTATCCTGTAGGACCGTTAAGTTTGGTTTTTTATCTAAACCGGGCGCGTAGGAAGTAAAAAACTGCGGAATTATAAAGGCCTCATCGAGTGTAATCATGTAAATATTGATGCCTTTTAACTTATTGTAATTGGCATTTAGCACCTTCGTTTCGCGTTGACAGTGCTCGCAGGTGCAATCGAACAACATGAAGAGGTTTTTCTTTCCGGGCTTCAAATCTTTACTTGAAAAGGGTTTCCCATCTAATTTAAAGAAGGTAAATTGAGGTAAAATACTGGGTTGTTGTGCTTGAGCTTGGAGGGCAAAAAACAGTGCAAAAACGAAAAGGAATTTTCTTAGTTTCATTCTTTCTGAGATAAGAACCAAACTTAAGAATTTAAAATTTATATTGACGGTGGTTAAAGTTAGAATTTACATGAAACAGATTTATCGGATATTTTTAACTTAAAATTACGTTAATTGACAACGAAAACTGGAAGGGAATAGCAATAAAGCCTGTTGGTGTAATTTTTTTTTGTGATATTTGCATGTAGGTTTTAATAACCTTGTTTTACAAGCCAGACATAATTTAACTGGCATTATAGCATTTAAAAATTTTGAAAAACGATATTCATATAAAAAATAAGCGTGCTTATTTTGATTACAATTTACTGGATAAATATGTTGCAGGAATTGCACTTTTAGGTACTGAAATTAAAGCCATTAGACAAGGCAAGGCAAACATGACGGATGCTTTTTGTATGTTTATTGGTGGCAATTTATATGTGCGCAATTTACATGTTTCGGAGTATAGTTTGAGTTCTTTTTACCACCACGATATTAAGCGCGACAGGGCCTTATTATTGCAGAAAAAAGAAATCCGTAAACTTAAACTGAAAGGCGAAGAGAAGGGATACACAATTGTTCCGCTACGTATTTTTATTAATGAACGTGGCTTTGCGAAGATGGAAATTGCCTTGGCGCAAGGTAAAAAAGAATTCGACAAACGCGACAGCATTAAAGACAGAGATGTAAAACGCGAGTTGGATAGAGCGATGAAAAGATAATAAAAAGGGGTTGTTTTGAATAAAAGCAACCCCTTTTTTTACCAAGCTTGGTCGCCCACCAAGGGTACAAAACGAAAAGTATCTAAAATAATTTTTTCATAATCGGTATCGCTCACCCGTAAAACGGTTACCATTTTTTGGGTTTTCTCATCGCCCACAGGGATAACCAATATGCCTCCTATTTTTAATTGTTTTAATAAAATTTCTGGCACCAATGGCGCGCCAGCCGTTACGATAATTTTATCGTAGGGAGCATGTTTTGCTATTCCTTTAGAACCATCGCCAAAAAAGAAATGCGGTTTATACCCCATTCCTGGTAAAACCTGAATGGTTCGATTGTAAATATTTTCTTGGCGTTCGATTGTATACACCCGAGCGCCCAATTCCATTAAAATGCAGGTTTGATAACCCGATCCTGTACCAATTTCTAAAACTTTATCACCTTTTTTTATGTGCAAAAGTTCACTTTGGTAGGCTACTGTGTAAGGCTGTGAAATGGTTTGTCCATCTCCAATTGGAAATGCAATGTCTTTATAGGCCTGATTCCAAAATGTTTCATCAAAGAAAAAATGACGAGGCACTTTTCCTATTGCATTTAAAACGTTTTCATCTTCAATCCCACGCGAAAATAATAACTCTACAAGTTTCTTTCTCGCTCCTCTTTCTCGGTAATTATCTATAAATTTATAGGCCATGAATGTCAAAATTAGCTTTTTTAAACCGTGATTCAAGTCTATTTTTTCAACAGAAAGGTAAGTTACAGTAAATCACAGCCAAAATAATTGTAGATTGAAAAGAGTTGCAAATATTAATTGCTCAATGCTAAAAAATATTTTTATTTTTGGTATACTCGTGCAATCAATATTATCTCCACATAAATGAAGAAAGTTCTACTTAGTTTAATTATTTTCCTTTGTTCTATCAACCTATTTGCACAAACTGCAGCCGATTATGACTATTCCATTGGCGTTCGGGCGTATAGCATGATGCAATTACCAAAGATTTTAAACCAAACTAACGACATTACCTTAGTGAATGTGCCTTTTAACGGTGCATTTGTAAAGCTAAATACGAATCAAACAAGTTTTAGAATCAGTGGAAGTTATTATAAAGGTGACCAAAAATTTGACAACACCTGCTCAACCTGCGATATCATTAGTGGAAAAACAACAGATTATTCGTTTAAATTAGGTTTTGAAAAAAACGTGAGTTATACGGCCATTCAACCCTACTATGGTTTTGACATAGGCTTCCGCGCCAACAAATTTGATGGTTTATCTAATTCAAAAACAGCAAGAGCGACTACCCCTCAAAAAAATGTCGTTTCTACCAAGAACGGCTTAATTTTAAGTCCTTTACTAGGTATTAAAGTGAATATCTTTCAACGCTTTTGTATTTTAGCCGAAAGCTCTTTTGATATGTTTTACAATTATGAAAAACAAGATGTAACGGAAGATTTAGGCGTTGGAAGAACGGTTACAACGTATAAAAAATGGGACTTTTTAATCAACCCTGTTTCTGTAGGCATTCAATATAGTTTGAGTAGCAAAAACTAATAGGGATCTACGTCTATTTGTACAAGCACACTTTTATACGCTTTAATCGCGTTAAATTCTGTAAGGGTTTCTCTTAATACATTCTTCACTTTTTGTATGGCAGTGTGCTTGTCTGCTTTGATGATAATTTGTTTGATGTAATAATTCCGCACCCTACTTACGAGCGGTTGTTCAGGGCCTAAAACACGTTTTCCGAATTTTGCTTTAAGGGTTGTAGCCAAATTTGCTGCTGCATGCTCCAATATCCTGGCATCCTTGTGTTTGATGTACACAAAAATCATTCGTGAAAAAGGAGGATATTGAAAATACTCGCGTTCGGCTATTTCAGCTTGATACATCCCTTCGTAGTCATTTTCGACAACTTGCTTTATAATTCGATTCTCTGAATCGTAGGTTTGAATGCACACATTCCCTTGATTCGCTCTTCTTCCTGCACGCCCAGCTACTTGAGCAAGCAATTGAAAACTTCTTTCATAGGCTCTAAAATCTGGATAACTCAACAAGGTATCGGCATTTATCACACCGATTAAACTTAAATTATCAAAATCCAATCCTTTTGCAACCATTTGGGTCCCGATTAAAATATCGGTCTTCTTTTCTTGAAAATCGGTCAGTATCTGTTGCAAGCCGTTTTTCGTTCGTGTACTATCCATGTCTAAACGTGCAATGTTTATTTCTGGAAAGAGCAATTTCAATTCTTCTTCAATTCGTTCGGTACCAAAGCCTTTCTGCTCCACATGAACGGAACCGCAAGCTGGACAAATATTAATACTGCTTTGCACATAACCACAATAATGGCAATGTAATTTACCACTACTTTTATGAAAAGTTAAGCTCACGTCGCAATTAATGCATTTTGGCGCATGGCCACAGGTTGCACAGATCAAAATGGTCGCGTATCCTCTTCTATTTTGAAAAAGCACTATTTGCTCTTTTTTAGCTAATGCTAAATCAATTTCTTTCATTAGCACGCTAGAAAAGTAAGAAACCATGGTCTTTTTCTTGGTTTCTTCCGAAATGCTTACCACCTGTTGATTGGGCAATTGAACACCTCCAAAGCGTTGTTTCATTTCAACCAAGCCGTACTTTCCTTGCAGGGCATTATAATAACTCTCTAAAGATGGTGTAGCAGAGCCCAGAACCACTTTAGCGCTATGTAAGTACGCTAAATAAATAACCGAATCGCGCGCTTGGTATCGCGGAGCGGGATCATACTGTTTATAGGTTGCTTCGTGTTCCTCATCAACAACAACTAATTCTAATTTTTTAAATGGTAAAAATACGGCAGAACGCGCACCTAATAAAACTCTATAAGCTCCAGTTCGTACTTTATTCCATATTTCTACACGTTCATTGTTATTGAACTTTGAATGGTAAACCCCAATAGAATTGCCAAAATAGCGTTTTATCCGCTCTACAATCTGTGTGGTTAAAGCAATTTCGGGTAACAAGAACAATACTTGCCCTTCGGTGTTTTGAAGTACTTGTTCTATTAACTTAATGTATACCTGCGTTTTCCCGGAAGCGGTTACGCCGTGCAAAAGCGTAACATCCTTTTCCGTAAACAGCTCATTTATTTTTTCAAAAGCGTTTTGTTGTTCGGTGTTCAGCACAAAATTTGAGGCCAAATCATCTTCATGTGCTGCCAAACGACTTACTTCGCGCTTAGTGACTACGAATATCTCTTTATCGGTTAAAGCTTTTAAAATGGCTGCAGAGCTGCCGCTTTCGTCTAAAAGCTGTTGCTTGGATATGTTACTTTCAATCTTTTGTAGTTTTAAATAAGCTAACAATAAATCCAATTGCTTTGGTGCGCGGTCTAGCAGGGCAAATAATTGTTTTAAGTTATCTTCATCGGTATAAAAATCGTTCAAGTGCACAAAGGACTTTAAGGCTGGCTTATACTTATCAACCATTTCCTCGGCAACCAAAATGACTTCCTTTTCTAAAAGCTTGGTAATTATTGGATAAATCGATTTCTGCCCTAAAAGTTTTGAAACTTCACTTACAGCAAGTTTACCCTGCTTTAAAAGCGTGTTAACAATCAGATTTTCCTTTTCATTCAAAACCGTTTCTGAATCAACATCCTCACGAAGCATTAATACGGTTTCACTGGCCAATTTTAAACTACTGGGCAGCGCTGCCGATAACACATCGCCTGAATTGCACATGTAGTAAGCAGTCATCCAGTCCCAAAATTTCAATTGAGTAGGTGTAACTACGGGCTCGGAGTCGACAATATCGATGATGTATTTAGCTTCGTAGGCCTGCGGCGGATTATTGGTCAGGTTGGATACTAAAGCCGTGTAGATTTTATGTTTTCCAAACTGAACCACTACCCTTTTACCAATAGCCACCTCATCATTCAGTTCAAACGGAACACGATAAGTATAATTTTTTGCTAATGACAAGGGCAATATCACTTCGACAAAGAGTGTTTCTCTCTCTGCAAACATATCAATTCCCTCTGTTTTCATTATTTATCTTTAAAAGCTGCAAAAAATAACATCGCCCAACCCAAAATAAACAGCAAACCACCAATTGGTGTAACCGGACCAATAAAACTGGCCACATTATTTTCCATTAATGAACGAGTTGCTAACAGGTATAAAGAGCCTGAGAACAACAAAATCCCGAAGGTAAAGCAGAAATAAGCAATGTTAATTAACTTGTTTCTATAGCGGGCAAATGTAGACAAATACAATAGCGCAAATGTATGATAGAACTGATAATCAACCCCCTTTTTCCATATTTCTAAAGAAGGTGCATCGACTAAATTTTTTAATCCATGAGCACCAAAAGCACCCAAGATGACGGCAATTACACCGAAAAAAGAAGCAGTAAGAATAATCCGTTTGTTCATAATTTTTTGCTTAATAGCATGGGCTAAATTAATAAATTGGTGCAGATTTTCGTGCTAATTCGTGTAATAAATTAAATTTGTGTTTCCATACAAATGAAAAAGATAACTATACTGCTATGCGGATTAATACTGGCCATTGCTATAATGACCTATTTGTATTTTTCCAAACTAAACACCGACAACCAAGCAAAAGACCTTGCACTTCAATCGGCAACGAACAATGCTGCGCTGATATTTTCCTTCCAAAACGACAAGAGTTTTTATCAAATAATTGAGGGACAAAATTTACTGCAGCAGGTAATTGGAAAAGAAAAATCGGTTCTACTATCCCAGTTTAAAAATGCTTTAATTAACAACGCAAAGCTCAATAATTTCATCAAGGAGCAACCGATTTACATCAGTGTTTTGCCCGACACCCTGCAGCAATTAAATTTCTTAATTACAGTTCAAATTAATAAAGAAAATAATGCAGCTAGTTTTTATAAGCAATTTAAAAGCAAGCTTCGTAAAGAGCCCAATGAAAGCCATATCTACACCTTAAAATTAAATGACAGTCTGGGTATTTATTTGAAAATTAACGAACAAGTATTAACAGCCTCTACTTCCTTAAAATTAGTTAAAGATGCCGCCATTCGCTTAAACGATAATCCGTTTACCGAGTATATTAAGGAGAATAGCTTGTTCAATAAAAATGTGCTGGCCAACTTATACATTAATTTTAATCAGGCTCCGCTCCTACTTAAAAACATTTTAGCCAGTAATTTAACAGGCGAGCTTAGTATTTTAAATCACCAAAATAGTTTTGCCGCATTCAATTATAATTTTAGCAAAGAACGCATATTATTTAATGGAAATACCGAATTTAAATCGGAAGACAATTATTTAAAAACCTTTGAAAACACAGCTCCACAAAGTATAACGATTAACGCATTACTTCCAGATAACACAGGAAATTATGCACTTTTTGCTTTTGATACGTATCCCAATTGGCAAAAAAAACTTGCTGTATGGCAAAAAAAGCATACTGAAACCGAAAGAATACATGCCTTAATTACCGAAGTAAAAGACCAATATCGGGTTGATTTGGATAAAATTTTCCCTGTTTACACCAAAAATCAATTTGTTACCTTTCAACTTAATACGGGTGAAAAACTTGGCGCCATTGCACTTTCGAACGGCGAAAAGGTAAAACAATTACTTTTAGATCTCAGCAACGAATACACGGATGAAATTAGGGTACTAAAAACGGCAGGCATTCTAAATGCTTATTTTGGTGATCCTTTAAAAAAATTCACACGCCCTTCCTATATAATTGTGGATAATTATCTTATTATTGCCAATAACCCCAGCACCCTTACATCGTTTTTAAACAGCTACAGAAACAACAAGTTATTAATTCAATCATCCGAGTATTTAAACACATTGAATCAATTGGCAAATAAATCGACCATTACCTATTATATCAACCATAAAAATTCAATTGATATTTTCAGAAACACTATTTTATTGCCATTTTACAAGCAGATAAGAAAAGAAGATGGTTTAAGACAGTTTAACAGCTTTTATTACCAAATGTGTGCCGACAAAAATAAATTTATAACCAACATACTTTTAAATCAATACATATCTATCGAAGTGCCCAATTCATCCGCAAATTTTAACTCTCAACCTTAGAAACAAAAATCCATGAAGAAACTTTTAATTGCCCTATTGGCAATCTTAATCTTTCATTCAACAAAAGCGCAACAATTTGCTTTATTTGGCACACACACCCAGTTCGATTCATTTGAAAATCCAGCGCAACGTTCATTTACATTAGATAGTTCTAGAAAGTTTGCTTCCAATTTTCTGCTCCCAAACTTTGGTATTAATCTGACCAATCAAGGCGACACCGAACCTGCTTTGCGTAAAATGGTTCAAGAAGGCATTTACGATACCAGAGGCCTGCATGTTGGCGATGGCAAACTCAACTATTTCAATGGCAATGTGAATGTTTATTTAGCCACCTTTCGCATTTTCAAGTCCTACCAACACCAACAAGAGATGGGATTTTCGTGGCAAGTACGTTCAGACATAAACTTAGATTACACCAACGAAGTTCTAGCTATTTTCGAATCATATAACCGTTTTCCGGTTGGGCAATATTTAGAGAAAATTTTCGATTCAAAAGGGCAAGAACAATCCTATCACCAATTTAGCTTTAGTTACCGTGAAAACTACAATAAGCGCTTATCATTTGGCTTAAAAGCCAGCTTATTGAGCGGTATTTTATACAACCGCATACTCATCAATAATTCGCATCTATACATTGATCCAGATGGCAATTACATGGATATCGGTTTTGACGGAAATTATTGGGCAAACTTCTCACAGAACAACGAAATTGATAAGCAAACGCTTATGCCAACCTTCAAAAATCCGGGCCTATCGTTTAGTTTTGGAACCAGCTACACAACTAAAAATGGTATAAATTTAATGGCCAACCTAAAAGACTTAGGTTTCATTTGGTGGCGCAGTCAAACGAGCCAAACTGCAATAAACACCAGTAAAACAATCGAAGATTTAGAAGGAAATCAATCGCAAACGAACCAAGAAATTACCGATATTTTTTACACCTCTGCACAACCAAACAAGTTCTTTGCAGCAACAAACGCAAAAATAGATGTGTACGCATCCAAACAATTTGGCTTTTATCAACCCGCTTTAATTGCCTCTAAAAACCTTTTCTATCGTGGTGGAGATATTTCTTTCGTCAATACTTTTAAATATTTCAATTATTCCGCAAGCTTATCACCCACCTATAATTTCAACAAAATATTTATGATGGGAGTACAGGCAAAATATCAAAATCCGAACTTCGAATTGTATCTCGGCTCTGACGATTTAACCGGCACCAGCAAACAAATGTGGGGCATTATTAAAGAAGATGCAACTATTGGCGATGGTCCCAACGGAACATCGTTTTACATGGGTATTGGCATTAAATTTGGCAGAACGGTTAACCATCCACAATTTGCCGATATGATGCCCGGCATAAACGATGAAAGTACGGGTTTCTTTGGTAATTTATTTAGAAAGAAAAAACGTTAAACTTTCTTTTTAGGTTGTGTTACTACAAAATCTTTCAAATAAAATGGCTCAAAGTAGGCTACATCTTCAAATTTAGCCTGCAAAAAGCTTTTATAAGCCAAAGCGGACATAAAAGAAGCCGAGTTATAGTTTATGTCAGTAAATTGCGCATTTGCACTGCGTAAGCTTTCTTCGCATTTTGCAGCACCATCTCCTATAAAAGTAATGGGTTGTACTCCCAAGCGTTCAGAAAAACTATTCTCATCAATTATTTTGGCCAATGTTGGTTCAATTATGTTTAAATTAACATCGTACAAAGCCGTATACACCTCCATCCTACGCGCATCAATCATCGGACAAACCAAACCTGTATACGCATGAGTTGTTTCTAAAAAACCTGCGCTCATCATTTCTAATGTTTCAATGGCAATTAAAGGGATCGATAAAGCATAACATAGACCTTTCGCTGTTGACACGCCAATACGCAACCCCGTGTACGAGCCGGGGCCTTTACTTACTGCAACGGCATCTAAATCGGGAAATGTTAAACCTGCTGCAGCAACCGCAGCTTCAATAAAAAGAGTCAAATTGCTTGCATGCAAATTCTGCCCAGCTTCTTCTCTCTTTGCAACAGTTTTACCATCAATTGATACAGCAACCGAACAAACGGATGTAGCAGTTTCTATTTGGAGTATTTTAGCCATAAACAGGAAACAAAATTAAATTACAGAAAGCAAATCTAAAAATTAAAACATGCAAAAGTTAAGGAACAGGATCGTGGCCATGCGCTCCCCAAGGATGACACCGGCCTATGCGCTTCAAGGTCAACCAGCCACCCTTAAAAGGCCCATGCTTACGAATGGCTTCTATACCGTACTGAGAACAAGTGGGTGTAAACCTGCAATTTGCACCCAACAAGGGCGAAATAGCGTATTGATAAATACGAATAAAACCTAAAAACAGCCAGCCGAAAAACTTATTTATCAGTTTCATTCTCGTTAATTAAGGCATGAAACCGTTTAAAAGTAGCCAACAACTTTTTCTCAATAAATGCAAATTCATAGGTATCCTTACCCACAAATTGTATTGAAAACAAAAGTAAACTGTTATTTAGCGGCAGTAAGGAATATAAATGATCTTGCTTACCCAAACGATAAGCCTCTCTTATTCTGCGCTTTAATAAATTACGATCAACGGCTCGTTTAAATCTCTTTTTGGGAACATTGATGACTACTTGAACCGGAACATCGGCAGCATCATCAATAAAGAGATACGAAACGCGAAAGGGATATAATAAAAAAGAAGAACCGTTTTTAAATAGCAGATCTAAATACTTTCTGCTACATAACCGTTCTTCTTTTTTGAATGTGTACATATTTTTTTGATTGAAAATTGCAGATTTTGATCTGCTAAACCCTGATAATCAGGAGGCAATCAAAAATTATGCTTTATGCTTGCGTTCGTCAGAAACTGTTAATCTTTTTCTTCCTTTAGCACGACGTGATGCTAATACTCGTCTGCCGTTAGCAGTTGCCATTCTTTCGCGGAAGCCGTGTTTGTTTCTTCTCTTTCTTTGCGAAGGTTGGTATGTTCTTTTCATGACTATATTATCTTATCTAGTGTAATTTTTAAATTAAGAGGTGCAAATATAAAGCGATTTCTCTAAAAATGCAAGAGCTCTTTAATTTTATTTTTAATTTAAAAAGCAAATGTAGCAAATAATCGGCTAAAATCGTCCCGCTTCCACTTCTGCCAATGAAAAATTGGCATCCGTTCAAATCGGGTTTACGTTACGGGGCTCGCTGCTCCTATTCAACATCCCTCTAAACGCCTAAACACTGTTACAAGCCCAATGCAGCTTTTAACTTTGCATAACCTGTTTTACTTACCGGCAACCAAATATCCGATTTTAATAAAACAACATAGCTGTCTTTTTCTTTTAACTCTATTTTGGTCACCTGCCCCAAATTAATAATGTATGAGCGGTGAATTCGAATAAACTGGGCTGCATCCAAGGTATTTTCAAAATACGCCATTGTTTTATTTTTAAAAAACACCCCTTCCACCGTACTCAATTTCACATAATCGTCATCCGCTTCTAAATAATTAATTTCCGCTACCGGAATAATTTTAATTGCACCGTCTTTTTTAACCACCACACGATTATTTTGAGCAGGATTTAAGGCGGCTGCATCCAGTACTGCTTCGGTATTTTCAGTCTGACCCAAGCGGCCAGGCAATTTTTTAATCGCAGCATCAAATCGAGGTTTATCAATTGGCTTCAATAAATAATCTACTGCATTTACCTCAAAAGCTTTAATCGCAAATTCATCAAATGCCGTGGTAAAGATCACTGCTGGCTTGTCTTCCACCAATTCCAACATTTCAAAGCCGTTAATTTTAGGCATCTGAATGTCTAAAAAAATCAAATCAGGCTTATACTGCGAAATAGCTTTTAAACCCTCAAAACCGTCGTTACATTCGTGTACAACCTCAATTTCAGCATGATCTTGAAGATAAAACTTTACAATATCTCTTGCCAAAGGCTCATCATCAATCAATAAGGTTCTGATCATTTTTTTGTGGAATTTTTAACGTTGTAATATATAAATTATTTGCTTCAATTTCTGTTTGTAGCAAATGAGGATTGGCAAACAACAAATACAGGCGTCGTTTAATTGCGCTAAGGCCAAAGCCAGTTCCCCCTGCCGCCCGTACTTCAGGGTCGAATGGATTCTGAACACGCAAAGTTAACAGATTATGCTCCACAAAAACATCTATCTTTATGGTTATAGCAGCCGCTGTATTATATAAACCAAACTTAATAGCATTTTCTACGATAGGCTGCAAAAGTGTTCCCGGCAAGCACAATCCTAAAGTATCATCGGCTACACTCACTTCTATACTCAACCGATGACTAAACCGGACCTTTTCAATATCCAAATACAATTGAATGTATTCCATTTCTTCCTCAACCGATACCCATAACTCGTCGTCGCGCTTTAGAGTACCGCGTAAAAAAGATGCCAATTTGGTTATCATTACCCCCGCCTCTTTAGGGTTTACCATAGTCAATGCAAACACAGAATTTAGACTATTAAAAAGGAAATGCGGTTGCAATTGATGGCGTAATTTATTTAGTTCAGCCTCTTTTGCTAAATTTTGGGCAGTTAATAATCGGGCTTGCGTTTCCGATTGCTCTTCTAATTTATACCATAAAATATTTGCCAGCGTACACCACGACAAGCACATAAAAATAAGCATGATTCTAAAAACAAACGAAAAATCATAAAATTGCACGTAGCTGGCAAATTCGACAAACACATAGTAAAGCACGTATTTTGCGCCATAGGCAACAGCCAGGGTTAAAGACCCACTGATGATCAACATGTACACGACCCGTTCATTTTTAGGCTGATAATAGCCTAGCATATTACTGATAGATATACATGCAAGCGCTAAAAGCGCATTATTCACCAAACTGTCGGTCCAGGCAATTGTCCAGTTCAAATGGATTACGAAATGCAGACCCACTGCACAAATTACAATCCAAACAAAGCTTATCAGTAAAGCCGTTCGTTGAACTCTAGGAATTGATAAAGGTCTATTTGTCAAGGTTTAGTTTA
This sequence comes from Pedobacter paludisoli, assembly GCF_052344095.1. Lineage (GTDB taxonomy): Bacteria > Bacteroidota > Bacteroidia > Sphingobacteriales > Sphingobacteriaceae > Pedobacter. The sequence continues at coordinate 1,763,651 of NZ_CP179926.1, forward strand.
TTTGAGTTAATAGTTTTATCCGATGATTCAACATGTCAAAATATTCATCAAAGGATGCTGGTTCTACTATTTTCGAAGTAATTTGTACTCCTTCCGCTGGATGGTTAATTTCCTCAACACTGGTAATTCCCACAAATTTCCAAACGACGGTTTTGCCTTCGCAATTGCTAAAAGCAGTATTATAACTTTCGGCATTTTCTATTGCTTTGGCCAAAGCGTTCTTTTTCCCATCGGCCCTAATTAGGCGTACTTGTTCATTCATCTGTGGGGCATGCTTCCCTTCTCCACAAATAATCTGATACACATATGTTATTGCAAACCACTTCATCTATATGCATTAATAACTTTTTATATCAATCCCTCCGAACATGGCTATCCCTTCCAAAATCAATACTTTTTGAGGAACACCTTCTTGCAAGATCACGCCACGCTTATCTTCTACACTTCCAAAAACAGCCGTAACATTCGATTTTATAATCCAGTTTGGAGGAATAATCAACTTTATCCCACCAAAAACAGCGGTAACATCCAGCGAAACAGTATCTTCAAAATCTGATTGCGTTAGATTTACATTCGCTCCTCCAAAAACAGCCGTAATTTCTCCTCCTTTAAATGATTTAGAAATAATGGTTTGATCATTTCCACCAAAAATGGAAGTCAGCTCTAAAAAGTCGTTGCTTTTAAACTTTGGGTCACTATAAAACTCTACGGGCTCAGTCTTCTCAAATTTTCTATTCCATTTAGGATTATATCCCGCTGAACGCTTTGGTCGCAGTAAGATGAAAATACCCAAAATAACAAGGCCAGTACCCAAGGCATATTTTGACAAATCAAAACCCAATTCTGGAATTCTATTTAACGTAAAGTAAGCACCTACTAAAACCAGCACGAGCCATTTAATACCTCTAAAATTGCAACGAGCACCGATAAAAAGTCCCAATCCAATTAAAAATGTGTGCCAGCGGAATATCCACTGCGGAATATTAAGATTTAAATTATTCAGCAAAAAACAAACACCAATTATCAGAATAATAATTCCACTAAATGCTCTGCCTCGTTGATGTATATGATTATTATTTTCCATGTTTCATGTATTTGATTCAAAAATACCCTTTCATACTTGCTCGCCCAATAGTCCTATCCTAAACTTGTTGCAAAACACGGTAAAACCCTGCATTTTATCGGTGAAATAATTTTTAGTATTTTGAGAGCATGAAATTTCTCTTATTACTTGCAGGTTTAACGATAACTACTGCATTGTTTGCACAAGACATTCCCACGAATTACAAGGTCTACGATGTTAAAAAACAAAAAATTATCTCAATTGAGGATATTGTTTCAGACATGAACCATGCAGATGTTTTATTTTTTGGAGAAGAACATAACGATTCTATTGGGCATTACCTTGAAGCCGAAATTTTCAAAAAACTTAACGAGAAATACCCACAGCAGGTAGCCCTTAGCATGGAAATGTTCCATACGGATGTACAACCTATTATAAATGAGTACTTATCGGGTTTAATATCTGAAAAGAACTTTGTAAAAGAGAGTCGCGCCTGGAGCAATTACAAAGACTACCGGCCATTAATTGAATATGCAAAAGAAAAGCAGCTAGCAGTTATTGGCGCCAATGTTTCTGCACGCTACAGCAATGCGGTTACCCTGAATGGACTGGCCTCTTTGGAAAATTTCAACGAAGAATCTAAAAAATTCTTTCCTCCGCTACCCATTGATACCGCCACAGGAAAATACTACGAAAACTTCACCAAACTATTGGGTGGCCACGGAATGGGAACCATGAAGATTTATCAAACACAAAACTTTTGGGATGCCACCATGGCTTGGAGCATTTCAAAATTTAAGAAAATGCATAAAAACATTAAGATCCTTCAATTAAACGGTCGCTTTCATAGCGATGAAAAATTAGGGACACTCGCAAAACTCCAACAAAATCAACCTAAATTGCGCATTTTGAATATTTCATCTTTTTCAGACAGTCAATTTGAACAACCCAACTGGGATAAATTTAAAAACCTTGGCGACTACATAATTCTCACCAACCCTGAACTTAAAAGAAGTTATTAAACACAAAAAAACCTTCTCTTAAAGTGAATTAAGAGAAGGCTTTTTAAAGTATATACAGGAGTAATTGACCTGTACTGCCAATTATTTTTTAAGTAAATCTCTAATTTCTGCTAATAAAACTTCTTCATTAGTTGGTGCTGGTGGTGCAGCTGCAACCACTTCTTCTTTTCGTTTAAGCTGATTAATACCTTTAACCAACAAGAACACCACAAATGCCAACAAAACAAAATTAATGGCTACTGTTAAAAAATTACCGTAAGCAAAAATAGCAGCACCTTCTACTTTTTTAGCTTCAGCCAAAGGTAATGCGGTGGTAACTTTTCCGTTAATATCCCAATACCAGCTACTAAAATCAGGTTTTCCGATAATTCCAGCTACGAAAGGCATTACCAAATCATTTACAACGCTATCGATAATTTTACCAAAAGCACCTCCGATAATTACCCCAACAGCTAAATCCATTACATTGCCTTTTACGGCAAACTCTTTAAATTCTTTTGCAAATCCCATAAGTATATTAAATTATAGTACGAATGTAACAAACAAAAATTTAAAATAATTGTTTAATCGAAATAATTAAAACGCGAACTCTTTGGGCAATTACACACTACTTACCAAATATCTAAGAGGATTTGTGTATTTTTGCAGCATCTTTTAAATAATCTATGTTAAAGCAACACTTACAACAAAAACTTTTACAAAAATTATCCCCACAGCAAATACAGTTTATCAAGTTATTGCAGGTACCTACCGTTGCTTTAGATACCCGTATTAAAGAAGAGCTTGAAGAGAACCCGGCGTTGGAAGACCCGAGTTTAATGACAGCTGAAGAAACACGGGGAGAATACGACGATTTGAACGAAGGTCCAGAAGATTACGAAAAGTCATCTGAAGAAAATATGGACGAGTTCAATGTAGATGACTATCTGCAAGACGATAACACAAACGATTATAGTACGAATTACAATAATGGTGACGATGACGACGATAAAAAAGAAACTCCAATAGCGATTGAAAGTACTTTTTTTGAAAGTCTACAAGAACAATTAGACTTAATTCCACTTTCCGATCAGGATTTTATCATCGCCAAACAAATTATTGGGAGTTTAGATGACGACGGTTATTTACGCCGTCCATTAAGCTCCATGATTGATGATTTAGCATTTTCTCAGAATGTAATCACTGAAGAAGAAGATGTTTTGGAAATGCTCAAACTTATTCAAAGTTTTGACCCTCCAGGCATTGGCGCACGCGATTTAAAGGAGTGTTTACTGATTCAACTCAAGCGAAAAGACATCCAAAATCCCATCATTGTAAAAGCAATTAATGTGGTGGAAAATTACTTGGAAGAATTTACCCGTAAACATTACGATAAACTTGAAAAAAGTTTAGGCTTAGATAGCGAAGAATTAAAAGAGGTTATCAACGAGATTTTGCGCCTTAACCCAAAACCAGGCGATGCCAACCAAGTAACAACCAAACAAATGCAAATTATTCCTGATTTTCACATCAGCAATAACGATGGCACCTTGGTTTTAACGTTGAATTCGAAAAATGCCCCGGAACTTAAGATCAGTCGCTCGTACCAAGAAATGTTTGAACATTACGACAAAGCTTCTGGAAAAGATAAAAAACTAAAGGAAGCCGTTCAATTTGTTAAGCAGAAACTAGATTCGGCAAAATGGTTTATCGATGCCATTAAGCAACGTCAGCAAACCTTGCTTAAAACCATGAATGCCATTATGCAATATCAATACGAATATTTTCTAACAGCCGATGAGCGTAAAATACGCCCCATGATTTTAAAAGATATTGCGGATAAAATTGATATGGATATTTCAACGGTATCCAGGGTGGCAAACTCTAAATACGTACAAACCGAGTTTGGTACTTTCCTTTTAAAATCGTTTTTCTCTGAAGCTATACAAACCGAAAACGGCGAAGAAGTTTCGAACAAAGAGGTCAAGAAAATTTTAGAAGATTGCATTGGTAATGAGGATAAACGGAAACCGCTTGCGGATGAAAAATTAACCGAAATTTTAAAAGAAAGAGGTTACAACATTGCACGTAGAACAGTCGCAAAATACCGCGAGCAAATGAATATTCCGGTTGCTCGTCTACGAAAAGAACTGTAAATAATTCACAAAATGCTCATTCGCACAGAATGGGCATTTTTTTTAGATACTTACCACAATTTAATGGTAGAAGGCACTTTATAGACATTATTTAGCAACAAGCCTAACACAATTTCGTGGCTACCGTTACTTACTTGATTGAGCGCTGAAGTGGTAAAATCGTATGAATAGGTTAAATTAACAATCTTTCCTACATTAAATCCAAGCATGGCAGCAAAGGAATCATCTTTTCGATAGCTTCCTCCAAGCCAAAAACGTTCTTTAAAAGCAACCTTCATATTCACATCCACCGAAACGGGAGCTGGTGCAGCGTATTTAACCATTACCGATGGAATAGCTGCAATTTCATCATCGAAAAAGAATTTATAACCGGCGGTAGCAAATACATGTGCAGTCTCTTTACCTTGATTATAACTTTCATTCGCACTAAAAGTTAGTTTTTGCGGCAATAATTGCTGAACAGAAAGCCCTACAAACATACGCGCTCCATACAACCATAAACCTGCATTTAAATCAGGTTTTAATTGATTAACAATAGCGGTAGAAACTACCGGTTCATTTGTATCGCTAAACGAAAGGGCATTCAGATCTAAGGCAATCCGAGAAACACCAGCTCCCACGCCTACAGACAAATTATACGTATTATTTAATTGGAGATGATAGGCATACGTTAAGCCAGCATCTAACCGCGATAAAGGACCTGTTTTATCAAGCACCGCCATAACACCTACCCCATGATGCGCTGGCGATGAGGTATAATTCTGGGTGTAATTTCTATCCATTGGATTTCCCGTTTCTTCCGGAAAAGATGTCAATGGATTACTCCATAAATAATTATCTCCTAAAGCCCAATTAGCCGATACAAAAGATGTTTGGGGAGCATCGGCAATGCCCGACCATTGCTTACGATAACCAGCCTTAAAATCTACATAATTTTCTATACCTGATAATGCCGGATTTAACAAGTACTGATTAAAAATATATTGTGTATACTGCGGCCTTTGTTGTCCAAAACAATTTACCGAAAAAAAGACGATAAGGAATAAATGGTATTTTTTCAACGCTATCTTAAAATTGTTAATGAACCCCCAATAGGTTTCACTCCATTTCCTGGACTTACAAGATAATAATAAACTCCAACAGGCAAAGGCTCGTTTTGAAAATTACCATCAAAGGGAGTCGTGTACCCTTTACTAAAAAATACTCTTGTGCCATTCCGATTAAAAACCTCTACCGTTACGTTGGGATAACTATTTAAATACTTAATTTCCCATACATCGTTCACATTATCCCCATTGGGACTAAAAGCATTAGGTGGGTTAATTTTTTCCAACACGACCACGTTGAGTACTGCCGTTGCCATACACCCATCGCTTGTAGTAACTTCCAATGTGTATTTTGTATCTTTTTGCGGGGTAACAATCGGGTTCAGAATTGCATCGTTACTCAACCCAGTTGAAGGTATCCACTTATATCGTAAGTTATTTCCCGAGGCTACTGCCGGAATTTTGAGAAATCCACCAGCAAAAACATACAGCACAGCACCCGCATCAACCGTTGGCGAAGCATAAACAAGCACCTCTTGGGTAATGCTGGCCGCACAGCCATTATTTGGGGTATAGGAATAGGTTATGGTTTTCAACCCTGGGGTTAAGTTTTTCGGATTAAAATTGCCTGCTGCATCTACACCAACGCCCGAATACGCTCCTACACCAGCTATTCCTGAAGTTTCACTTGCTTGATTAATAACAACAGAACCATCATTCTGACAAACGTTCGGGATTGCATTAAACACAAGCTGTGCAGAAGGTTTAATTGTAATTACTTTATCCTTAACTAAAAAACAATTCGTGCCCGAGTAGGCCTCCATGCGGATGGTAAATTGTTTATTACTATTGCCTCCAAAGGAAGTGTATTTTAATGGAATATCTAGATTTCCAGGATTTAAAACCTCTTCAGAAGTAGTTGGGTCGTTTATAAAATCTTTGTAAATGACAACTCTTGTAATCTTACCAAAACCTACGGTTGATTGATTGTTAATGATGACATCTTTATTGCTGCATAAATTAGCTTCATCTTTAACTATAAAATCGGCTTGGGTAACGGCTCCGTTCACCACAAAATCTTGTTCTTTTACAGATACACAGCCATTTTCATTCGTAATGGTAAGTACTACATGATATTGCCCGGCTACTCCATAATGGTGTTTACCCTCTTTTTCGGTGGATGTATTGGTCGTTTGGTTATTCAGAGCATCTCCAAAATCCCAATGATACGTGAAGTTATCTAAATTGCCCGAAGCATAAACCGAAGTATTGGTAAACACGGCGTAGGTATCGTCTAAACAAACGTCTGGAAGGGTAAAATCCGCAACAGGCAGGTCGGTAACCTCTACGTCAAAGCTAAAGACCTCGCTAATACAGCCGTTACTTGATGTTTCGGTTAATTGAATGGTATATTTTCCTGCACGCTGATATTGATGTGAGAATGTGGAAGCATCTGTTCGTTCCAAAACTTCCGTACCATCTCCAAAGTCATAACTCCATTTTACAATGCTGTTCGGATTTAGTGCTGAGCTTATCGTTGATTGATCTTCAATAATCAAATTTGTTTGAATACAGGTTTTTGTATTCGCTTTAAACTTGGCTACTGGTAAAGGATAAATGATGATTGATTTCGATTCTACAATATCCGAAAAACAACCTGTTCCTGCTTTCACAGATAATGTAACCGTATACATCCCTTCTCTTTCGTATGTATGAGTTGGATTTTGTTCATCGGAAGTTGTTCCATCGCCAAAATCCCAGAACCAATGACTTACGGCAAAATCGGGGTTATTAGATTCACTTTGATCGGTAAAGCTAACCCCATTTTTTTCACATCCTTTTTCTGCTATTTCAAACTTGGCGGTAGGTAAATCATAAACGGAAAATGCATACCGAATGGTTTGATCTCCCGTTTCATTACAACTTACTTCATTATTAGTTACATGTGCAGTAACTTCCATCACATGATCTCCCTTTTCGGTATAGGTTTGAGTATAAGGCGAACTATACACATACAATGTTTGACCACTAACTACTTTTGTTTCTAATAACTGCGGGGAAGTTTGAAATATTTCGGGTTCTGAATCCAGTTTCCAAAGAAGTGTTTCTGCTTGGTAAGGTAATGATATTTTAAATTCTGATGTAGTCCCAATACAAGCATTCGGGCTTTCATCATTCTTTGCGGTATTAACGACCGTTAAAAAGTTATTTGAAGCTAAATTGGTGCCAGCAGAATACGCATAGGATTCCTTTTGTCCATATCCATAAGCAATGGCATTAAAACCATCATTTGCTGATAAGGTTAAACTTGCCTCATTTACCGGTATTTGAGCATAAGCATACAATGGATTACCATCGAGGGATGTCCAACTTACACTTGGTTTTATATTATTAATTTTAAATGTACTCGTTTGAGAAGTTTTCATCAATACATTGAGGTATTTCTCATGAATTACTTCCTTATCTGATGAAAAAACAGTTATATTATTGATATTAAACTCGATAGAATTTAACAAAACCATATCTGGATCTCCATATCCTGCATCGCTACCATCAAAACTTGCGTTGTTTGATGAATACATATACTGACTCAACAGAAAATTATTATTTCCTGTAACATAAGCACCTTTAATTAGCCTTGGAGATTCATAAGATTTACCTTTATTTAAGGTTGATACTAAATTACCGTCTTGATAAATTTTTGTATCATCACTTGTTGCTACTACTCGGTAAAAGTAGGATTGATTAATAAAAGGCACAATGCCATAGGTTTTACCCAAACTTAACACTGGATACACTTGTTGAAATAACGGATCGGAACCACTTAAACCATTTCTAGTACCAATAACCGTATTCGATGTACCCGAAAATACAGCAAATCGCTTACACTTTGAGTTTTCTGGATCGGTTTCTACATAGGTGCCGGTTAAATCATTTGCACCCGCAACATACTGATAAACATCTCCCGCTTTAGGCAAGGTAACATTAATTTGAGCTCCTATTTCAGGATGAATAATTAGAGAAGTATTGTCTTCTACCGCAACAAGGGCCAAAAAATTGGTCCCATTGGGTGATACTTGTGTATAGTTTACGGAATAATAATCGCGACTTAAGGTTTCAAAAGGCAAAATTAATGTTGCAGCAGAACGAGCTCCTGCATAAATGTGGGCATAAGCTGATACTTTTGGTTTCCCTTCTTCTACCTTCACGTGAATACCCCGATTGGTTAAAACCGTATTTTGTTCAAAGTCGTTCACATAGGCATTTAGCCGAGGTACATCGATTTGAACAGCAGTATTTGCAGGAATATCGGTTAAACCTGAGCTCCAACTACCACAGGTAACTGTAACCTTACTATTCGACTTTGCGGTAATAAATATCGCGATATTGGCATATGGTATGGGTGAATTACCATTTCCACTTGGAACATGTGTTGGAAAAACCGCCCAAAAATTAGTTCCTTCATTTGAAATATTTTGAGCCCAGCTATTTGTTACGCTAAACAACAACAAAACAAATGCAAGAAGTTTTTTTATGTTATTAGAAACGCACAAGGTTTATAAAAATTAGATAAATGTACTATCGCAATTTAACATTTAAACCATTGATTTAAAACAATATCATAAAAATTAACACTTTTTCATCAGTCAACTATTCCTATTTATCAGACTACAAATTCATCAACTATTTTAATTTATACCAGCATGGCCGTTAATGTTCTTTTTTTTACTTTAGGAACTGCCCCGTGACGCATGAACTCTGAAAATCCACGTAATTGTTTAATACCTTTTATGGCATCGTAACCGGCAACCGTACTGCGTATCTTATTAAGCAATAAGGTATCGGTTTTAAAAAGATCATTCTCATGCAATGCCCCCTTTTTTAATAAATCTTTAATGAGCTCGGCCATTTTTCCGTTGGCATATAAGTGCAAAGGCAACTTGAACACCTCATTATTCAATTTTTCAAAAATTTCATTAATCCAATTTACCTCTGATTCGGATTGAAGCATGATCATGCCATCTTTTAATACCACCGACTTTAAAAAATCTTTAGCCCGTTGTCGGGTAATAATACCCGCATAAATAGCATCTCGAAGCGTATAATCAAGTCGATCGGCACATAAAAAGGGTTGTGGCTGCTCTAAAATAGTAAATTGACCATGAATAATCTCTCCTATTCCATAGCCATGTTTAAAAAGTACATCTGGGATAGCCGAAGCCGTTATACTTTCTGCAAATATTTTTTCATGGTAATCTTCTTCTAAATTATCGAAAACATAATCGCCTACATGTGAAAAGGCCGTGTGTGAAACATCGTGCAACAAACCTGCAATCTGTTCCAATTCAGAACCTCCCAATTTTCGAATCAACATCATCACGCCAATAGCATGTTCCAAACGAGAATGACAAATATCTGGGTTAACTAAAAATATAGCTCCACTTTGATGAATCCCGGCCAACCGTTTTAAAGCATCCGTATTCAATAAATCCTCAAACACTTTCGGAACGTCCATATTCCCATATAAAAAATCATTCAGTTGAGCCATATCTTTTTTAATTAAATTCAAACAAATTTACTAAATAAATTAGCGAAATAAAAACAAAAATAACTAAAATTTTTAGTTTAATATTTCATTATTTTTAGCTCTATATTAATTTAATTATCACCCTCTATAACTTGTTTTTTCTTTCCTTTTAAGAATCAACAATTTCGTCTGTATTAAATGCCAGTTCGTCGATAAGTTCCTCTTGATGGTATAAAACTACCTGTTATGCTGCAACGTTTTTGTCATCTCGACGTCTTATCATCAAAGCTTAATCAAAAAAAATAATTATTAGCAAACAAAAACTACACAACCATGAAAACCTCAATCAAAACATTCATCGCATCTTCATTAACAGCTATCATTTTATCAACCACTTCATTTGTGGGTAAAGCGCATGCTAGCGATCAGATAATCAAATCAAAAAAAGAACAGCTAAGCACTAAAAAAGTAGTGCTTAAAGGCAACGTTGAAGTATTATTAGTGCAAAGCAAAACGGAAAATGTTTCGTATGCTGAGGATAATATAGGCATAGTAAAAGCTACCAAAAAAGGAGATATTTTAACCATCTCTTCTACTGGAAAAAATGTAGCAAAAGTAATTGTTTACGTAAACGATATTTATAGAATTGATGCCTCTGAAAATGCGGTTATCAAAACCGATGGCGAATTAAAAACAAAATATTTACAAATTATTTTAAAAGACAAAGCAGTTGCTGAAATCAACACTGCCAGTGAGAGCTTATATACAGTTATTAAAGGTAATGCAGAATTAATTCTAAGAGGCAAAACCGATTTCCATACGTTGGAAATGGATCAAAATCCTAAATTAACGATTGACAAATTTGCAGCTTTACAAACTGAAATGACCTCTACCGGAACAGCAAAATTGGCTATGCTGAAATAAATTCAAACACACACCCATAAAAAAAGCGAATGTCATGTTCGCTTTTTTTATGGGTTTTTCACAACCTCAATATCTTGCTCTCCGTAAGCTACCCCTTTTTCCGTAATTCCCTGAACAATAATTTTAAACCGTCCTGTTAAATCGCCCGTCGTAAAGTTAACAGTTGTAAAGCCATCTTTATTTAAATAAAAATGTTGCTTCCAAAATACGGTTGGAAAATTAATGGGTTCATTCATGTTGGTTACATCTGGAACATAAAACTCTTTAGGCAAGCTAATCCCTTTTAAAATCAACAAATTATTCAGAAACTGATCCTCATTACATCCTGCATAAACCATCATTCCTCCATGTGGAATTCGATAAGATTGTCCTTTAATTGGCAATTTATTGTGTGAATCGCCACCATGATTCGGGCAATTTAAAATATTATACATGCACACGTAATCACCACAACGGTTGGAGTAGATACCAGTTACACTTGTTTTAATTGTTACTTCATTTAAGTTTATACCGCTCTTATCGGTGATGCTAATAGGCTTGTTTTGTAAAACAACCGATTTATTTACGGTAGACGTAAAGCCCTGCTTTTGCAAATCTTTTTTTAACAAATCCAGTGGATCATTAAATGTTACATTTAAATTTGACACTTGCTTTTTGCTTAAACTTAACCACAAGGTGCCTTTTTCCGCTGTGGATACCATTTCTAAAGGAGGAATAGTAAAATAACCCGTACTATCAGTATTTATAAAAGAAATTTTCATCCCTCCAAAAAGTGCTATAGAAATGGGTTCTTTCACTTTTTTATCGCCCCTAGTAATTTGCCCCGAATAGATAAAACTCCCTATTTTCGTCTGGATATCCACATCCTTTAATTTAGTAAGTGGCCAGGTATATCTTCTCCAGCCTTTAATAAGCATAATCGTTTCTAGATATGCTTTATCGGCAAATTTTAATGCAACAAATCCTTGCGGAAAAGAACCTAATGTCGTTTCGAAATGAAAATAACTATTAATGTCTTGTTTATTTTTGTCTGACAAACGATTTTCTTGAACACATGCAAGCGAAACCACACTTCGAAGACTACTATCTCTTTCATCGGATACTTTCAACTGCAGACTTATCTGTTCACGTGTACCATATTCCTTTTTATCGGTTTGCATGTTTACCTGATTAATATGGTTATAATGCGCAAAAAAAGTTCTTTCGGCCAATGGACGTCCCAATGAATCGAGAATGGTAAGCAATTTTAAGCCTGTGGGTACCGATTTTAAATCAAGACTAATGTTTACCGCTTGAAAGGCATTTATTCTTAATTCGTGCGTTAAAAAAATTTCCTTTGTATTGTGCACTAAAACAAAGACTTTGACGTTTTCTGTTCCACGAATTTGGGCCTTGGCTTCATCGTTTACCAAGGCATTTTTTATGCGAATACTCAATCCACTTTTGAGTATCACCGGTAAATCATACACCTGATCTTTTTTATCTCCGTCTTTAAACCGAATACTATATTTTTTACTGGCATCAGGGAAAAGTTCAAACTTCCCAAGCCCTAAAGAATTAGTTTCAATGGTGCCTATTTCTACCTCATCTTCATATAAACCTGCTTCTGTTTTTATGCCTGCACCTTCCCCATCTTTAATTTCAAACCCTACGCTGGTCCAAATTTTATCGATGCAATACCCTCCTTCAGGATAAAATTTTACGGAATAATTGGGTTTATTTAAAACCGGTAAGCTAAAACGAATATTTCGCTTACCATTTTTATTTTTTACGCTCAAGAGCAAAAGACTCGTATCGCTTTTTATTTTATTGGCAGGATAAGGGATCATTACTTCTCCAATTACACTTGTTTTAGCTACACCTTTTTTAAGCGCGTATTTTTCATTACCAATTTGATATTTCACTTCTGCACCTTCTACAAAACGTAAATCGCTACTTAAAACTTTTAATAAAGCAACTCCCTCTCCCGTTGCTGCATCGTATTTTTTAAATACCGAAATACTCGCTTGCAAGGGATTCATGGTGGTAGAGCGAATGGTAATCGGTTGTTGGAAGGAAACCTCGGGTTTACCATTCAACAAAACGTTGGTGGTTACTTCAAAGCGATAATCTCCAGAAAGTAATGAGTCTGGCAACTTCATGTATCCTGAGGATAAACCTTCTTTTATGACATACTTACGCTGAACAATCACAGAACTATCCGTATTGCATACCAATGAAACAAACAAAGAATGGTAATCCTTTAATGCTGGTCCATTTTTAAGTAAATAGGCCGAAAACCAAACATCGTCGTTATTGGCGTAAACGTTTTTATCAAAATGAACAAACAGCACTGAAGAGGATTCTCCTTTTGCCTTAAACTCCAATTGCTGTGCAAGGCTATCGAGGTTTAACTCTTGCGCAAATACAGTGTTTTGCATGAAAGTCAGCCCTAAAAAAAAACAAAAAGCAATTATTTTACGCATAGAGGGAGAAATGGTTATCTAAAGATAATTTAAAAATCCTCCTTGTTTTGCAATTTCTTCAATTCTTCGTTCAACCTCTAGATCCTTAATTAATTCGGGGGCATGATGCGGCTTTTTTCGAGCATCAATAAGTAAAGGACCTGCACATCCCCAGTGTTTGTTTTTAATTTCTTCATTTACACCAAAGATATCGGCAGCCGGATTGCTTCGCGTAAAAGTTACCCACACTAAATTATCAATCGTTTTTGCCGTAAATTTCGAATCATCGGCCAATACCACTAAAGGGAAACCGGTTAAATCAGCATTTGCTAAAACAGTGTTTAACGTCTCAATTTCTAACGTGGTAGTCTGTTCGTTTTGATATTCTTGCGCCTTAATAACTAATACACCAGGCATGGCTACTTCAACGTCGGTAAAAGAATCTGGAAGCACTAAATCCGGAGCTTCAGTATACAACGTTCTTTTTACCTCGCCAGCGGCAGCAAAAACCACTTTAGAACCACTGTTTAAACCATCACCGCTATAATCGAGGGTGTCGATAGTTGTATTGGTATAAAAATGTACATCTCTGCGCAAATCAATTCGTTCTAACATGTGTTTTAAAAACGCTTCAATCTCATGTGTATCTAAATTTTCATTGTCTTCTCTGGCGGCGATAAACACATATTTGGCTAAACTCAATTGATTTTTCCCCAAAATATGGTTGGCTATGGTTAAAATCTCCTGAGGTTTACGCTCGAATAAATACGGTGTGTAACGTTCACTTCCGATGGCAAATAACAATGGATGTACACCCGCTGCATCTACCGCATGTACTTCTTTTAAACCATGAATTTCTTGCGGAATAGCGCTTCCGGCAATTTCGTGAATCAACGCTCCGAAACTGGTATCCTCTTGTGGCGGGCGCCCCACAACCGTAAACGACCAAATGGCATCTTTTTTATGATATACATTGTGCACCTTCATTAAAGGAAAAGGATGCGTTAAACTATAATAGCCCAAATGATCGCCAAAAGGCCCTTCAGGTTTATTTTCATTTGGATAAACCGTGCCCGTTATAATAAAATCGGCATCGGCCGAGATACAAAAACCTTCTTCATCATAAAAATAACGGAAACGTCTACCCCCTAAAGCGCCAGCAAAAGTTAATTCGGATAAACCTTCGGGCAAAGGCATTACAGCCGCTAAAGGATGGGAAGGTGGTCCGCCTACAAAAATGCTCACCTTTAAAGGTATACCTAAAGCATTCGCTTTTGATTGATGCACGCCTATTCCCCGGTGAATCTGATAATGCAACCCTATTTCCTTATCTTGAATATACTCATTACCAGCCAATTGAATTCTATACATTCCCACATTCGCATTCATTACCCCAGGCTTATCTACATCCTCGGTATATACCTGTGGCATGGTAACAAATGGTCCACCATCCATTAACCAGTTTACAATTTGTGGAAGTTGACTTATACTTGTTTTTGAAAAATTCTTCTTAGCAGAATTCGTTTTTAAAGGCAAAGCCGATAATGCTGACAAAGCTGATCCTGCGTATTTTAACGGATTTTTGATCGCTTTAATAGGATCATTGCGTAACGATACCAATTGTTGCACCTTAGGTAGGGTATCACGAAAAATAAATTTAGAACGCTCAATGGTTCCAAATAGATTCGATACTGCCGGGAATGGACTCCCTTTTACTTTTTCAAAGAAAATTGCAGGTCCTTTTTTTTCATATACTCGCAAATGAATGGCTGCCATTTCGAGATAGGGATCAATTTCTTCTTTTATTCTAATTAAATGACCATGATGTTCAAGGTCTGCAACACATGCTGCTAAACTTTTATATGCCATGCGTCAAATATACACAGCCAAGTTTTAATTTATTCATCTTCGAAACGAATTATCAGCAGCGAATACTCTAAAAAAAGGCAACGATTTTACAATCATTGCCTTGTATATAGCTAAACCAGAAAATTTAATTTTTTCCGGCGAATGAACGGAGCATCCAGGTGGTTTTTTCTTTAAACTGCATAAACCTGTTAACCATATCATTTGAACCATCGTCGCCTGCAGCGGAAGTAGCATCCAACAAATCTCTTTCTAAGCCAATTAAAGTTGCCATATCGTCTAAAATGGCTTGAACCATATCCAAATCTTTCATCCCAATGGTATCAATTTCCTTAATTTTCGATTCTTTAATATAATCTGCAAATCGACTATGAGGAGGTTTTCCCAAGGTTAAAACGCGCTCTGCTATTTCATCAATTGTTAACTGCGCATTGGTGTATAATTCCTCAAATTTGATATGTAAAGTGAAAAAATTTTGCCCTTTAATGTTCCAGTGACAGCCTCTTAATTTTTGATAGTGGATGTGATAATTGGCCAAATATTCATTTAAAAGATCAACTACGGGTTTCACTTCTTTTTCGTCTAAACTTATTTCTTTAACATTCATTTTTCTATAGATTTTTGCTTTGATAACAAATTAATAAACAATCGAATAAATTAAAAGTTTTAGCTAAAATTATATTTAAAACAATACCATTAAACTATATGCGTTTATACATAAACTTAATTTAAACCGCGGATTAAGCACATAGAACGATAAACATTTGTAAATTAACGAGATACTTAAAAGCTACAAAAAATTAACTTTATGATAGTTTACAGATTTAAAATGCAATTAAATCTTTCATATTATTATTCGTAATATTGCTATCCCTGAAAAAAATCAAAGAAATAAATGCATAAATTTTATATAACTGCTGTATTCCTATTCGCATTTCACCTTACAAATGCAAAGTCTACAGTGGTAAGAGATTCTATTGGAGTAGAAAATAACAAAGGAAAAAAACTTATTGTTCATAAGATAGATGCCAAAGACACATACTATTCTATCGGACGTAAATACAATGTTTCTCCAAAAGATATCATGACCTTTAATGATAATAAATATTTGCAAATTGGGGTCATTATCAAAGTTCCAACCAACATTCCGTACGGGGCAGAAACGGCAACTACCACCGAAAGCAATCCAAGCGTTTACACTGTCAAACCAAAAGATAATTTAAATCTAATTGCCGAGAAATTTGGCACTACTGTAAATGATTTAAAAGCACTAAACAACTTAAAAAACAATAATTTAAGTATTGGCCAACAGCTGAAGGTACCAACCGGAACAACCACCGTACAAGAACCTATTGAAACACCTAAAAAAGAGGTTCCACCAAGCACAACCCCAGCCGTAACTGAAAATACCAGCACCGGTTTTTACACCGTTAAGCCAAAAGATAACTTAAACCTCATTGCCCAAAAATTTGGCACTACTGTAGCCGAACTTAAAAACTTAAACAATTTAAAAAGTAACAATCTTAGCATCGGCCAGCAACTTAAAGTACCTGGTGGATCAACTGAAGCGCCAAGCGAAAATACTGAAAAAGAAGCTGTAATTACTACAAAACAAGCCAGCGATACACACACCGTAGCCAAAGGCGAAAGTATATTTTCTATTGCCCAAAAACACGGATTAACCGCTTATCAAATTCGTAAAGCGAACAACCTAGATGATAACGATCTTAAAGTTGGGCAAATATTAAAAATCCCAACGAACATTACGACAGATGTTCAAGTGCCAAAAGAGAAGCAAACTGAAAAAGCGGTAGAAACGGCTCCTGTAGAAAACAAGGAAGATAGCTTTATTTATACAGTGGCTACAGGAGATAATATTTACACCATCGCAAAACAATTTAATCTAACCACCTATCAAATTAGAACCGCGAATAAATTAAATGACAATACGCTTAAAACCGGACAAAAAATTATTATCCCGAAAGCACCACTTCCAAAATCGGTTAATGATTTATCAAAAGAGGAACAAGTAGAAAATCCAGATAGTACCATCATTAAAGAACCCAAACTTCGTCGCGACCCAAGTGTGTATGGTTTAAGCCAAATTGAAGAAAAAGGAGCCGGTATTTGGATTGCAGATCCTGATTTAGACGGATCAAAAATGTTGGTTTTACATCGCTCTGCACCGGTAGGAAACGTTATAAAGATTACCAATCCGATGACCAATCGTACCACCTTTGCAAAAGTTGTTGGAAAATTTACTGAAAATGAAAGCACAAAAGATGTTATAATTGTAATGACTAAAGCTGTAGCCGAATCATTAGGCGCTTTAGACAAGAAATTTTTATGCAATTTAACCTATAGTGCCCAATGAGTTTGAATAAAAAGCCCTTTATAATTGGTATCGCCGGAGGCAGTGGATCAGGTAAAACTTTTTTCTTGAATTGTTTCCTGCATCATTTTAAGCAAGATGAAGTAACCCTTGTTTCGCAAGATGACTACTACATTCCGGCAGGAGAAATGACCCAGGAAGAAAACAAACTCTATAATTTCGACCTTCCATCAACCATTGATAGTCAACAATTCTTGCACGACATTAAACAACTAATCAACGGTGGGGTCGTTTATAAAAAGGAATACAACTTTAATAATCCCTTAGCCGTTGTAAAAATTTTAGAAATTAAATCGGCTCCAATAATTATTGTTGAAGGTTTGTTTATTCTGCATTTTAAAGAAATTGCGCAGCTTTTAGACCATGCGATATTCGTAGAAGCGAATGAACAAGTTGCCTTGGATAGAAGAATTAAACGCGATGGAATGGAGCGTGGTTATCCCGAAGAGGATGTTTTATATAAATGGCACAACCATGTAATGCCCGCATACACCGAATATTTATTACCTTACAAAACAGATTGTAACGAAGTAGTGCTCAACAATTCAAACGAGCCAGACGAAATAATTGCAATTACCGAAAAAATATCGCATAGGCTAAAAGATACCATTCAATTAGAAGAATAAAAGAAAAGTCGATAGAAATGAAACTATCGACTTTTTTTATTTCCTTTAAAGTTGCATCTCAGGAACTTCTCCTTCAACCACTAATCGACCTGCTGTTGCTTGACGAATATAATCGACACTCACTCCTGGTGCGCGTTCCAGTAATTTAAATCCACCTTCAGGAAGTACATCCAAAACGGCTAATTCGGTCACTATCTTTTTAATGCAGCGCACCCCCGTTAATGGCAATGTACATGCTGGCAACAACTTACTTTCGCCAGCTTTATTAACATGCTGCATGGCAACAATAATATTTTTAGCAGAAGCCACCAAATCCATTGCTCCGCCCATTCCCTTCACCATTTTACCCGGAATTTTCCAATTCGCAATATCGCCGTTTTCCGAAACTTCCATGGCACCTAAAATGGTTAAATCAACCTTTTGAGCACGAATCATCCCAAAGCTCATAGCCGAATCAAAAATAGACGAGCCTGGCAAAGTAGTAATGGTTTGTTTTCCCGCATTAATTAAATCGGCATCTTCCTCTCCTTCAAAAGGAAAAGGTCCCATACCTAACAATCCATTTTCCGATTGTAAAACAACATTTATCCCCTTTGGGATGTAATTGGCTACCAATGTTGGAATTCCAATTCCTAAATTAACATAGTAACCGTCTTTTATTTCTCTCGCAATACGTTGCGCTATTTCTTCTTTTGAAAATGCCATATCTTCTTTTTAAACCCTCAAAATAAACTATTTCAAATTCCTAAGCTTTCTGTCTTACCGTCCGCTGTTCAATTCTTTTCTCGTAGTCTTTCCCTTGAAAAATGCGGTGTACGTAAATACCCGGCGTATGAATGTGATCGGGATCCAGTTCACCTGCCTCCACCAATTCTTCTACCTCAGCAATGGTCACTTTTCCGGCCATGGCCATCACCGGATTAAAATTTCTACTTGTTGAACGAAACATTAAATTTCCGGCGGTATCGCCCTTCCAGGCTTTAACAATGGCAAAATCTGCATCAAATGCATATTCCATTAAATAATCTTTTCCATTAAAATTGCGTACTTCTTTGCCCTCGGCAACCTCGGTGCCTACACCTGCAGGTGTAAAAATTGCGGGCATTCCGTATCCCGCTGCCAAACAACGTGTCGCTAAGGTACCTTGTGGAATCAATTCAACTTCCAATTCACCGCTCAATAATTGACGCTCAAACTCGGCATTCTCCCCCACGTACGAAGAAATCATTTTCTTAACCTGACGTTCTTGTAGCATTAAGCCAATACCAAAATCATCAACCCCAGCGTTGTTAGAAATACACGTTAAATTATTTACTTTTTTTGCAACTAAGGCATGAATACAATTCTCAGGAATACCACAAAGGCCAAAACCACCCAGCATAATGGTTGCCCCATCTTCAACATCTCGAATAGCCTCCTCAGGCCCAGAAACAACTTTATTTATCATAGTATGAATATCTAGTTAGACAACAAAGGTACAAAATGCCCTAAACACTCATAAATTAATCCTTAATATTTTAAATTGTAATTAATCTAAATAAGTATTACCTTTGTGCTGCAATGATTTACGAGAGAGAAGATACCCTATTCATCCTGCCCACCGATCCTGAATTTCAAAAAGGAATGGGTTTCTTATTCAGCTGTACAGCCGAGCATAAAAAATGTTGCAAAAAATACAAAGAAGGTAAGCGTTGCAAAAAATGCCCGGGAAGAAAAAAATAATCTTTTTTTAAGAAAACCAACTCCAGCTTTCCATCGGAACCGCTAGTCCTGCCATCCGCTTTATCCCGAAAAAATCGGAATGCTCGCTCCTGTCAGGTTTAATACCGAAAGGACTCTGCACAAACTCATTAAATCTACTATACAAATCAACTTCGTCTTTGTGAAACCATACGTAAGTTCCTCCTAATTCAAATACACATAGGTAATTCCATCCCCTCCTCTATCGGCATGTTCATCTTCCATTCGATTTACTTGACTATATTTTCGCAAATAATCACGAATCATTTTCCGCAAAATACCATCACCCTTCCCATGAATTAATTTAATAGATGGGAAACCTAACATAATGGCTTTATCGAGGTATTTCTCCACTTCAAACAAGGCATCTTCAGTCCGTTTACCACGTAAATCCAATTCTGCTTTAAAATTCGAAACAGCATCGTTCATCCGTCCGGCAAAAGACATTCCACTGCTCTGAATGGCTCTCTTCGCTTCTTTATTACTAATTTTTTGTACCCGATTTTTTTTCACCGTCGAGCGTAAATCGCCCATGGCTAAAATCAATTCATTGCGGTTTATCTCCAATACTTGAGCCGTGGTTTCACTGTCGTTAAACTTCACCCAATCGCCCACACTAATTTCACCTCCCACAACAACGGGTGCTGGTTTAGGTTTTTCTTTTGGCGTTTGGTTGTTAACCAATTCTTTTGCTAAATTCTGCCTTAATTCCTTTGTAGCAGCCTTATCTGCTTGCTTTTCCTTAATCTCGGCAATGGTATTTTCAACCAGTTTATTGGCACTTTTAATGATGTTTTGAGCCTCTAACTTAGCCTCTTTTATCAGTACTTTTTTATTTTCCTCTAAAAAGGCTTTTAGCTTTTCGTTCTCCGCTACTAAGTTTTTTGCCTTATTCGTTTGGTTCGCTAAACTCACTTTCGCATCGTAAACCACTTTCTTTTCACGCTCCAGTTCAACCAACATGGTATCCACACGG
Organism: Pedobacter paludisoli; assembly: GCF_052344095.1. GTDB lineage: Bacteria > Bacteroidota > Bacteroidia > Sphingobacteriales > Sphingobacteriaceae > Pedobacter. Next base: position 1,784,413 of record NZ_CP179926.1, read on the forward strand.
TTTTGGTTCGAACCTGTTTTTTGCTTGGCCAGTTCAATCACTTCTTTTGGTAAACCAATGTTTTGTGCAATTTCAAAAGCATACGAACTCCCAGGCTTACCCATTTCTAGCACATAGAGTGGTTTCATTTTCGCATTATCAAACAGCATGGATGCGTTTTCCAATCCCGGCGTATTACCTGCAAAAAGTTTTAGATTAGAATAGTGTGTGGTAATTACCCCACGAACCTTTTTATTGTTTAACACTTCTAAAACCGCTTCGGCCATTGGTCCTCCAAACTGCGGATCGGTACCGGTACCAAACTCATCAATTAAAACCATCGTTTTAGGCGAAGCATGCTCCACAAAAAAACGCATTTTAGTTAAGTGTGCACTGTAGGTACTTAAATCACTTTCAATGGATTGGTCATCGCCAATATCGGCAAAAATATTTTCAAAAATCCCAACTTCACTGTTGGCATCCACCGGAATTAACAAACCCGATTGCAACATCATTTGCAACAAACCAACCGTTTTCATGCACACGGATTTACCACCGGCATTTGGTCCAGAAACCAAGACCACGCGGGTATGCGCATCAATATGTATATTTAAAGGAGTTATGGTTTTCTTTTCCGCTAAAAACGACAGCATTAACAAGGGATGCCGTGCATTTATTAATTTCGTTTTAGGTTCTTTTAATAAACCTGGCATTTCGGCTTCTATTTCAATGGCAAATAAGGCCTTTGCCCGCACAAAATCCAATTTGGTTAAAAAGCTATGGTACGATAACAATAAAGGCGAATAAGGGCGTAAATCATCCGTTAAGGCAATTAAAATACGAATAATTTCCCTTCTTTTATCAAACTCTAAATCACGTAGTTTATTATTTAAGGTAAAAACCTCTTCCGGCTCAATATACACCGTTTGCCCAGTTGCTGATTCATCGTGTACAAAACCCTTCAGCTTACGTTTATTTTCGGCCAAAACTGGGATACACATCCTTCCATCGCGCACCGTTAAACTACCATCGGCCACCCAGTTATTGGCTATTGCCTGCTTATAAATGGAATCCATACGCTTGCGAACATCTTGCTCTACTTTTGCAATGGATCCAATAATTTCTTGCAGCTCGCGCGATGCATTGGGCTTAATTTTTCCCTTTGGATCAATAACAGTTTCTATTTTTCGAAGAATATTCTTTTCAATAGGCAAATGCTCAAAAAGCGCTTCTAAAGTGAGGTAAACCTCAGGGCGTTCCTCAAAAAATCGCAGCACAGAGAAAACAGTTTGCAAAGAAGTATACACCTGAAACCATTCATCTTCTTGCAAATAGGTTCCTTCTACTCTTATTTTATCTACGAGCGATTTTATATCAAAAAAGGTATTGATTTGAAGCGGCTCTTGGTTTTGTAAAATGCTCTTAAACTCGTGAGTTTGGCGTAAAAATTTATCAATTTGGTCAAAACGGTTCATCACTTGCATTTTCTGAACCATCGCCTGTCCCATTGGGCTTAAGCAATGCTTGCTAATACAAGCCCTAATCTCAACAAATCCTAAACGTTCTAAACAATTATCGGGATATAACATGATTATTGTGCTACTACTGATTCCGGAAGTCCATTTTTCCGCGCTTGTAGCGTAGAATCTAACTTCTGTTTTCTTTTTAAAATTGCCGCTTTCAACTGTGCGTTCGACGCAGAATCAGGTTTCATTTTCTTGCGTATCGAAAGTGAATCGGCTGTGAATTTTTTCTTCAATGATTTATAAGCATCCGAACTCGACGCAAGCTTTCTCAGCTTCACCAGCGAATCCAGCTCGTGCTTTTTCTTCGTGATTTGCAAATCGGCCTTTGCCTTTGAACTTGCCTGAGGCTTTAACTTGGCACGCAACTTCAACGTATCTGCCTTAAATATTTTCAATAATTTTGACGAGTCTACTACAAACTTCTTGTGTCTGATAATCGAATCCGCTTTGTTCATACTAGTTTTAGCCCATCCCATTCTTTTTTCAATATTATCATACATTTTTTGCATCAGCTCTGGCTTATTGTAATAATAATTTAAACTCCTATTGTAACTCGCCGAATCCGTATCAAATTTTTTGTAAATGCCTCCATAATACGCTGCAGCTACTTTTTTCAAGGAATCTGGAATGTAAATGGTCGTTAAATAACCATCCACAATATGCATATCGTACAAAATATTCTCCATTTTATCGGGTTCGATCACATCTTCTGGTATCCCAGGCTTACATCCAAAAGCGAATAGCGCGAACATTAAAACCCAAAAAATTCTCTTCATATTCAAATTTAAACTAGTATTTATTGCCCAAATTGCAACGAGGTTATTAATTTTACCAAAAATAGTTATAAATGAGCATAGCTGATAATCTTAAAAAATATAAAAACGAAGTAGAAACAGATGGAGTAAAGTTAATCGCCGTTTCTAAGACGCAAAATAACGAAGCCATTTTGGAAGCTTACAACGCCGGACAGCGAATTTTTGGCGAAAATCATGTTCAGGAAATGGTTGATAAACAAGCGGTTCTACCTACCGACATTGAATGGCACATGATTGGTCATTTACAAAGTAATAAAGTAAAATACATTGCCCCTTTTGTACATTTAATTCAAGGGGTTGATAGTTTAAAATTATTACAAGAAATCAATAAACAAGCCGCAAAAAACAAACGTGTTATTGACTGCCTGCTGCAAGTGTATATTGCCGATGAAGACACTAAGTTTGGTTTAGGCTTTGATGAAGTTGTCGAATTACTTCGTTCAGAAGAATATACCCAACTGGAAAATATCCGCATTGTTGGCTTAATGGGTATTGCCACCAACACCAAAAACGAAAAACAAATTACACACGAATTTAACGAGCTAAAGGTATTTTTTGAGGGCGTTAAAGTAAGTTTCTTCCGCAAAACTGACTCCTTTAAAGAAATTTCGATGGGTATGAGTGCCGATTATAAAATAGCCATTGAAGAAGGAAGTACCATGGTACGCATTGGCAGTGCTATTTTTGGCAAAAGAGTAATCAAGCATTTTAAAGTAGGTGCATCCGCAAATTAAAAGGACATTTCTTTTAATTTATTTAGGGATACAACATCCCACACAACAAAAAATCAATGAATTTAACTATCAGAACGGCAATTGACAGCGATTGCCCACGAATATTAGAATTAATTAACGAACTAGCTGTTTATGAACGTGCACCTGAGGAAGTAACCGTTACCCTCGATGAATTTGTGGATGCGGGATTTGGTAATCAACCTGTTTGGAAAGCCTACGTAGCTCAAGTTGATGCACAAATTGTAGGTTTTGCATTATTCTACACCCGCTACTCAACCTGGAAAGGCTGCCGTTTATATTTAGAAGATTTCATCGTAACAGAAGAATTTAGAGGAAAAGGTATTGGCAAAATTTTATTCGAAAAAGTAATCGAAGAATCGAAAAATGCACCCTACAACGGAATGGTTTGGCAAGTGCTCGACTGGAATGACCCGGCGATTAACTTTTACAACAAATATCAGGCTAGCTTAGAAGCAGGTTGGTTAAATGCGGCACTTTCTAAAGATCAGGTAAAAGCTTTTTAATATGGATATTTTTAAATTTGGTGGAGCATCTGTTAAAAATGCTGATGGAATAAAAAATGTAGCAGCTATCATTCGCGATTACGGCCAAGGAAAATTGCTAGTTGTGGTTTCTGCAATGGGAAAAATTACCGATAAACTGGAAGCCTTAACGCAAGCATATTTAACTGGAAGCGAAGATACACATGTAATTTTCGAGGAAATCAAACAATTTCATTTCGCTGTTATTGATGAATTATTTCAAGGAAAAAATCATTCGATTTACGACGAAGTAGCCAATACCTTTGTGGAGATTGATTGGCTTATTGAAGATGAAGCCGATGCGAATACGGACTATATTTACGATCAAATTGTATCAATCGGTGAAGTGATTTCGACCAAAATTGTTGCTGCTTGGTTAAATGAAACGGGTATTAAAACCCTTTGGGCCGACGCAAGAAACTACATCCAAACCGATAACACCTACAAAGAAGGTAAAGTTGATTGGACAAAAACTACGCAAAACGTTCAAAAAGATTTACTTCCACTATTGAATCAACAAATAGTCGTTACCCAAGGCTTTATTGGCGGAACTAGTGAAAACTATACCACTACTTTAGGCAGAGATGGCTCCGACTATTCTGCCGGTGTTTTTGCTTCTTGTTTGGATGCGCATGCCTTAACCATTTGGAAAGATGTACCCGGCGTGCTAAACGCAGACCCTAAATGGTTTGACGAAACGGAAAAAATTGATCAATTATCGTATCACGATGCTATTGAACTAACGTATTACGGTGCGAATGTCATTCATCCAAAAACCATAAAACCGCTACAAAACAAGGGTATTCCCCTCTTTGTGCGTTCTTTTATTAGTCCCGCAGAAAAAGGAACAGCCATTACTAAAGAAAATAATCCATTACCCATTCCATCGTTTATTTTCAAGATTAATCAAGCCTTAATTTCCATTTTCCCTAAGGATTATTCATTCATCATTGAACAAAACCTGAGCAACATCTTCGATCTTTTTCATCAACACGGCATTAAAATTAACACCATGTTAAATTCGGCACTGAGCTTTTCCGTTAGTGTAGACGATGATGCTTCTAAAATTGAAAAACTCATAAAAATTTTATCCGACGAATTTAACGTCAAATACAATAAAGGATTAGAATTGGTAACCATTCGCTATTACGATCAGGCAACCATCGACCGAATTACTATCAATAAGGATATTTTATTGGAAGTCAAGAGTCGTCACACCTGCCAAATGGTGATGAAAAATATCGAGCCCGCGTAAATAAACTATAAAATGAACAAACACCTTTTAGATAAAGCGGTACAAGCCTATCTACACCTAAATTTACAGGCGGATGCGAATCAAATTGCTTTATCTAAAAGTGCGTTCAAAGAAGTTTCATCCGCTGAATTAGCTGGGCAAATTACCGCTAAAAAGAAAGCCGAAAAGAAACTACCAACTTGGTTCCATACCGAAAATATTTACTATCCTTCGCCACTATCCATCGAACAAACCTCTTCTGAAATTACCGCGAAATACAAAGCAAAATTAGCATTAGGCGATAGTTTAATCGATGTTACAGGAGGATTTGGGGTGGATGCATATTACTTTTCTAAGCGGATAAAAGAGGTAACGCATTGCGAAATCAATATCTCCTTATCCGACATCGCCCAACACAACGCACAGGAATTAAAAACAACCAACATTCATTTTTTAGCGGAGGATGGAATTGCCTTTATCCGAAACCATTCCAAAAAGTTTGACACTGTTTACATAGATCCGGCACGTAGAGCCGAAAAGGGAAAAGTTTTTATGCTGAAAGATTGTTCGCCCGATGTGGTCAGCAACTTAGCGGCCTTGCAAGAAAAATCGACAAGAATCATCATCAAAACCGCTCCTTTATTAGATCTAGCGGCAGGCCTATCCGAACTTAAAAATGTGAGCGAAATCCATATTGTAAGTACCAAAAATGAATGTAAAGAGCTTTTATGGGTCATCGACAAGGGTTTTATTGGCAGCCCTAAAATTGTTGCGGCTATGTTAAATGATCATGAAAAAGATTTTAGTTTTATATTCTCCGATAAAGAAGCAACTGTTGAATTTTGTCATTCGATTCTCCCAGGGGAATATTTATACGAGCCTGATGTGGCCTTACTAAAGGCTGGAAACTTCAATTTAATAGCCGAGCGATATACTTTAAAAAAATTACATCCCCAAACACAGTTATATTGTTCTCGAGAGTTCAATACCGATTTCCCGGGTCGCATTTTCGAAGTGAAGAACATTATTTCAACAAGCGATTTCAAAAAGGAAAAGAATTTATCTGGAAATGTAATTGTGCGTAATTATCCGGGAAAGCCCGAAGATTTAATCAAAAAATATAAAATTAAACCCGCTAAAGAACAATTCTTCCTCTTCACTAAACTGTATGATGGAAACAACTGTATTATTGAAGCGGCAATAAAACAATACTATTAAATCACAAAAAGCCCCTCTAAGAGGAGCTTTTCGTAAAGGAATGATGTAAATTAAGTATAAATACTGCTTAAGCTTTCTTTACGTTTACTGCTTGTAAACCTTTTCTGCCTTCAGCCACTTCAAATTCAACTGCATCGTTCTCTTTTAGGCTGTCTATTCCACCTAAAACATCCTTAAAATGTACGAAGATATCTTTATTATCTTCTTGTACAATAAATCCAAATCCTTTCTGTGTGTTAAACCATTTAACTTTTCCAGTTGCCATAAAAAAAATAAAAATTAATAAAATAAATAAATTTCTCTTGCTTTGAGTAGTCTTAATTAAATCAAATGGAATATTTTAGATTTAACAATTCGATTTAAGCGTTAATCGTGACACAAAACAATCAAATATAATAATTTACAGAAATAAAGCAAGTGATTTTACCTGTATTATCTACAATATTTATCTTAAAATTTACTATTTATTGGGTTGAGGCGTGGTGCGTAAATAAGGCTTAATAACGGTATGTCCTTTTGGGAATCTTTCCGGAATATCTTCTGTTTTTATGCTATTTACCACAATTACGTCCTCACCGTCTTTCCAATCGGCTGGTGTAGCAACACTGTAATTGGCGGTTAATTGCAACGAATCGATTACGCGTAATACTTCATTGAAATTCCTCCCGGTTGATGCCGGATAGGTAATCATCAATTTTACTTTTTTATCAGCCCCAATAACAAATAATGAACGAACTGTTAAGGTTTCAGATGCATTGGGATGAATCATGTCGTACAAATTAGCGACTGTTTTATCCGGATCTGCAATAATTGGAAACTCAACAGTGGTATGCTGCGTTTCGTTGATATCGCCTATCCAACCTTTGTGCGATTCAACCGTGTCTACACTTAATGCAAGAACCTTCACATTTCGTTTTTCAAATTCATCTTTTAATGCTGCTGTTCTTCCTAATTCCGTTGTGCAAACGGGTGTATAATCGGCTGGGTGAGAAAATAGCACACCCCAGCTATCTCCTAAGTACGTGTAAAAATCAATCTCTCCTATGGAACTATTTGCTTGAAAGTTTGGTGCGATGTCGCCTAGTCTAATGCTCATGATAATTTTCGTTAATGATTAATACTCAAATCTATAAAATTAGTCGACATTTCAAACTTTATTTACACGAATAAATACCGATATCTCTCTATATTTTAATATTTTACATTTCTATGCTGATGCTATTTTAGCATGCTAACACCAAAAAAATGGACACAAAAAAAGTCCGGCGAATATTGCCGAACCTTTTATATGGTATTCCACTGTATGGTTAATTATCTTAAGTCAACCACTTCAACACCAGGATATTTTTTTGCATCGAAAGCAAAAGTAGTTTCAGGAACTTTTACGTTTGGAGAAAAAGCACGCACATTGTACGTGTATTTGTTTCCATTTTTATCAAACAACAAAACGTTTGCTATTTGTTTTAAGGATTTATCAATGCTTAAGCGTACCTTAAAAATAGATTTTTTTGAATCTAATGGCACTAAATCAATCATTTCGTACGTTTTTCCACCCACCTTCTGATCACCTGTGTAGGTGTATTTAAATCCTTTTTCGTAAACCGTAAACAATTTAGCCGGATTAATGGCATCTGCACTATTGTCAACATTGCTCACTTGTACTTCTTTATCCTTTTTCAGATAGGTCCATTGGCTTTTACCATCGCTGAACAACTCTTGATTCGTCATCGCAACTTTATACTTATTTGAGTTGGCTTTAACGTAAAGCGTTCCTTGTTGTGTTTCTTTTACTTTTGCTTTGGGATTTTCTAACGTGAAGGTAAAATCTGTTTTAACGATATTATACGATTTATATTTCTTACTCACCTCCGCTAAAATTGCTTTCGCCTTTGCATCTGTTTGAGCATACGTTGATGTTGCAAAAGCAGCAACCATCAAACATGCTGAAAATAACTTCTTCATCTTTTCTTTCTTTTTTCTATTTAGGGTATTAGAGTAGTTCTGTTTATTTTGGTTTAACCAACTACCCTTCATTATTCATATTATTCAAGAACTGTTCCAAAGAATATTCATCTGGGAATAAAACTTCACGCGCTTTACTACCTTCGAATGGGCCTACAATTCCCGCAGCTTCTAATTGGTCAATAATTCTTCCCGCGCGGTTATATCCTAATTTCAATTTACGTTGAATTAACGACGTTGAACCTTGTTGGTGCATCACAATCAGCCTTGCAGCATCTTCAAACATACTGTCTCGGTCACCTAAATCTACGTCGGCTTTGCTTCCCCCTCCATTTTCATCAATAAATTCTGGCAGCTGATACGCTTCTGAATACCCGCGTTGATTGCCGATATATTCAGAAATCCGATCCACCTCAGGTGTATCAACAAATGCACACTGTAGCCTTATCAAGTCGCTACCGGTCGACAATAACATATCGCCTCGGCCAATAAGCTGATCGGCACCGCCACTATCCAAAATCGTTCTTGAGTCAATTTTCGATAATACTCTAAATGCCAGCCTAGCTGGGAAATTGGCCTTAATTGTCCCTGTAATAATGTTTACGGAAGGACGCTGTGTGGCCAACACCAAGTGAATACCAATGGCTCTTGCCAACTGTGCCAAACGTGCTATTGGTGCCTCTACTTCTTTTCCAGCGGTCATCATTAAATCCGCAAACTCATCCACCACTAAAACAATAAAAGGTAAAAAGCGATGGCCGTTGTTTGGATTTAACTTACGTTTAATAAATTTATCGTTGTACTCTTTTAAATTCCGTACTTGAGCATCTTTCAATAAATCATAACGCTGATCCATTTCAATACACAAAGAATTAAGCGTATTCACCACCTTTTTTGTATCCGTAATGATGGCATCAGCTTCGCCTGGTAATTTTGCCAAAAAGTGACGCTCAATTCTATTGAAAAGTGTTAATTCTACTTTTTTAGGGTCGACCAATACAAATTTTAATTGCGCCGGGTGCTTCTTAAATAACAACGACACCAAAATTGAGTTAATCCCTACCGATTTACCCTGACCTGTTGCTCCAGCCACCAATAAGTGTGGCATCTTTGCCAAATCCGCTATAAACACCTCATTACTAATAGTTTTACCCAAAGCAATTGGCAAATCCATGGTGGTTTGTGTCCATTTATCGGTATTTAAAATGCTGCGCATCGGCACCATTTCCGGGTGTTGATTCGGTACTTCAATTCCAATGGTTCCTTTTCCAGGCATTGGCGCGATGATACGAATCCCCAAGGCGGCTAAGGAAAGTGCAATATCGTCTTCTAAATTTTTAATCTTCGAAATACGAACGCCTGGAGCCGGAATAATCTCGTAAAGGGTTACCGTTGGACCAATTGTAGCTTTGATTTTATCAATTTCAATATTGTAATGATTCAGGGTTTCTACAATTTTATTTTTATTGGCTTCTAATTCCTCTGCATTAACCGAAATTTTATTGGTCCCATAATTTTCGAGCAAATCAATTGTTGGATATTTATATCCCGATAAATCCAATGTTTCATCATAATTACCAAATTGCTCAACCAAATCTTCCGATTTTCGTTCTTCTTCCGTTGGCTCAACCGTGAAAGCTGGTTCTACAGGCTCTTCCTTAGTAGGCTCTACCTCTAAGGCTAATGACGAGGCTGCTGCTACAGGTGTGATTGGCAAATTCGTCACCAGAGGCGATAAAACCACTGGCGCAATCACTTCTTCTTCTTTTGCGGGCTCCTCTTCAAAGCGATTAGGTTGTATCACAATGTTTTGAGCTTTGCGTTCAGTTGCAATCGGTTTTACCGGAAATTCAACCTCTTCTGATGGTTCTTCAACCGTTGCTTTATTTTGTGCTTGTTGATTTCGAACTTCTTGAACGTAATCAGGTGTTTCATTATCTAAATAAACTTCTTTTTTACGTTCCGGTAATTTAAAATCGATGTTATAGGCAATGATTAAAATTGTTAAACCAGCAAAAACCAATAAACCGCCTACGCCAGCCGCGCCAATTTGCATACTTAGCAATCTGTTGCTCCAAAAACCAAATTCTCCTTCTAAATAATGAGGAGATTCTAACCAAAAACTATGGGCAAATGCCATGGTTAAAGAAATGAACAACAAAAAGAAAAAGCTGTATCCTAAAGTTTTTGAAATGGAGAGGATTTTTACTTTGAATAATAAGCGATAACCGATGATGAAAAAGGCCAGGACAAACAAAAAAGAAGCCACCCCAAACCATTCATAAATAAATTGATGTGAAAGCAATGCCCCAAATTTACCCAACCAGTTTTGAACAATTGGGGTTTTCAATCCAGCATCGCGTAATTCATCGCTCGTTTTAAACAAGTTACTCCAACCGCCATTGGCATCAATCACATAGCTTTGGTCATCTTGCCAAGTAAATAAATACGAGGTAAATGCGATTAAAAAATATAAAGAGAGAATGACAAAAAATAAACCCGTTATTTTTATCGCTCTCCCATCTTGTAAATTAAACGTAGGTAAATACTCACGTTTTTCCTTTTGCTGACGACTACCTGGCGTTTTCACCGAGGCATTTTCAGCATTTTTATCTTTGAATGTATTGGTCCTAAACTGGTTGCCCTTTACCGACATTGGCTATCTCTAATTTAAAGTTGAACAAATATAAAATATATTCATGGTTTGCGTTAAGCCTTTTCAAAGCTTCGCTCAATTTATTTAAAATCTTTTTTTCACACCTCTAGGCATCATATTAATTTTGAATCACTTTCATTGAAAAAAACAATTTTCCAATTAAACCTTTTCTCCTTTAGGAGGTCTATTTAATTACAACACACAGTTGCATCGTTTGCTAGATGAGACGAATTTTGTTTTAGGTTTATCCTGGTTTACATAGCTATGTAAATCAGGATTTTTTGTTTTAAAACAATGCATTCGCGCACTTTTAATGCCAAAACGCGAAAAAACGTATTTATTTGCTATATTAACGTTTTGATATTAGTTTTACGATATGAATATAGCGCAACTCGAAGAACAAATTGAAGCAGGAAACCTTGAAACTGTAAAAGAAATTTTAGTGAGCCATCCAAAACTGGCTACAACAGAAACGTCGCATCGAGTTTCTCCATTACTACTGGCTTGTTATTACCAAAAACCCGAAATTGCGGATATTATTGCTGAATTTGTTGACCAATTAACCCTATTTGAAGCTTGTGCAATTGGCAAATTTGATGTCGCAACGCTTCTTATTTTCCAACACCCAGAAAATATCAATGCCTTTTCTGAAGATGGTTTTACACCCCTTGGACTAGCTTGTTATTTTGGTCACGAGAAACTCGCTCAATTTTTAGTTTTAAAAGGTGCGGATGTGAATTTAGCATCCAAGAACGGATTTAACGTTTTCCCCATTCATTCAGCGGTTGCTGCAAACAATTATACCATCACAAAAATGCTCTTAGACAATGGTGCTTACCCAAATGTTTGTCAAAAAGCAGGCTTAGCTCCTTTGCACACCGCAGCTCAATTAGGCAATATCGAACTCATTATTCTACTTTTAGAACATGGAGCTGAAGTGGGCTTGCGCATGGAAGGTGGAAAATTACCAGCCGATTTAGCGGCCGAAAAAGGTTTTCGCGAAATTGCAGAAATTTTAAGAGACGACGACTAAACACCTACACTATTCCCAAACGCGTAACCGTATTCGCTTCATGTAATTGCGGATATCCAACACAATGGCCGCCAATAAATAAAACAATATTGGAAAACCTACTGCCAAAAACGATGAATAAATAAAAAACAAGCGCACCTTAGCGGTACTCATATTCAACTTGTTAGCTAAATATGTAGAAACACCAAAGCTTTGTTTTTCGAAATAGGTAATAATTTTTTGAAACATTTAACTTTGCTTTAAAATTTTAATTCCAATTCCACAAGATAAGCATTTTTTTTGATCACAATAGTGTTTTTTCAATTGTAAAATTGCTTGCGATTGAAATGCATTTTCTATAGAAACGCCCGCATTGGCATATTTATTGGCGATGGCATTTTTTTCAGCGGGCAAACTTTCTATTAATTTCACCGCGCGCTGAATATATTCTTCATTGGCCAAGTGCTTTCCATACGCATATAAAAATACAGCAACCGTATTTAGCAAAATAGTATCAACAGATGTTTTTCCTATTTGAAGCGCTACTCCTACTCCTTCTTTTCGAAAATGATAATGATTTTCCCAGTAACCGTTGATGGGTAACTTTTCAAAAAGCTTTGGCAAATCCTTTAAATTCGTACAGGCGAGCACCACTGAAAACAAATGATTCGATTTCAGAATTAGGCCTGTAAACTGCGCCAATCGGATGGTAGGAAAATTCTGCGGACGCATACGCATAAACTTCCAAATAGAGGGTTCTAAAGGTACTATACCATATTTCCGTTGTAGAAAATTGAATTCCTTTTTTAGTGTGTTGGGATACTCATCCTGGAACGTAGCTTTTAAAAAACCTGCCGTACCAAAAACCAACGCTTCTATTTGCAACGCATTGTTTTTATGCTTGGCCAAAATGACTTGAGGAAGTGCTCTTGCCAACTGTTCAAAAGGATTGGCATTTACTTTAAATCCAAAGGCTCTGCCTATAAAGCGATAAAATGTTTCATCCCAACTTCCCCTCAATTCTGTCAATGTTTCTAAAACTGCTTTTGTTTTATCTTCCAAACGTTCGATCAGCGTTCTAGACAAAAATGAATCAATAATTAATCGATCTACTCCAGCAATTTGACTTTTACAAGGAAAATCGACTAAGGACAGAAACAAATTCTCATACTTTTCAATCAACGTTTGCGGGATTTTATTCTTCAACTCCAATACAGGAAGAACGGTTCCATCTAAACGATTTATTTGGGCATCGTGTTCAAAAACAACATGCAAAATTACATTTTCATATCCCGCGTCTAGTTGGTGATGATGCCGAAACCAATCCGATGAACGAAGATGAATTTCAACATTACCTGCCCAAATGGTATTTCCAATTTGAATTTTAGCACTGCTAAAATCAGGGCCAGAATCTTTGTTCCAAAAGCCTGAATGAAGAATTTTAAGCGGTTCGTGATTCGTTGTTTTTAGCTCCTTAAAATCAAACGAACGAAACTGCCAAACATACTGAAGAAAATCCTCTGAAAAACGCATAACAACCTCCAATAAACGGGATGTTTGCTAAATAGGGAGTGATGATAATCTTAAACGAATATACTTAAGTCTTCTCTATTTTTTTATAATTGGTTATAAAAACTCCTGCGATAATTAAAACCGTAGCCACGATTAAATCCGCATCTATTTTCTCATTCAAAATAAGCCAGCCTAAAAACAATGCTATTACGGTATTAAAATAGGTGACCATTGAAACATCCGAAGCAGAAACTTTCTTTAAAGCATACAAATAACAAAAATAACCTAAAACTGAACCAAAAACAGCCAAATAAACGGTAGCTAACATGCTTTCTACTTTCCAAATACTTACATCAGCTTTGCCTGAAAAAAGAAGCGCTAAACCCAATTGAAAAATAGCCGAAAAGGCAAACTGATAGAATAAATTCAGAAAAATATATTCCGGTTTTCCACTGTGCATTTTAGAATAAATGGTTCCAACAGTCCAGCCAAGCACAGCGACCAACAATGTCAAAATTCCGTTTAGATAGTTCGGATCCAACAAATCATCAATCCCACTTCTAAAAATAAAAACAACCCCTAAAAACCCAACAAAAACACCAATAAATCCTCTTAATGTTCCTTTATGAATACCAACCAAAACCGAACCAACGAACACTAAAAGTGGGGATGCTGCATTGATTAAAGAGGTTAACCCGCTGGGGATAATTTTTTCAGCAACAGTGGTCATTCCATTAGCAATTACCACCATTAAAAGAGAAAGAATAATTTGACGTTTCAAAGCGGACCAGCCAATCCATTTTAATTGCTTCTGTTTGATCAGAATCACCAAAATAATGAGCGAAGAAATTGTTTGACGCATGGCCGTAACATACCAAGCCGGAATACTTTCCACCGCCACGCGAATACCTAAGTATGTAGTACCCCAAATAATGGCGACCCCGGCCATGGCCATCACCAGTTTTAAATCTATTTTAGCTTTCACAATATTAGAATAAGCTAAACTAAATTAAAGAAGCGCCAATTAAGATCTGCTCCATTTCTTGCTGTAATTTTAATGCTTCTTCACGTGCTTTTTCAGCAAAATCTTCGCCTTGCCCGGCATAGATAATTCCGCGTGATGAATTAATTAACAAGCCGCATTGCGAATTTAAGCCATATTTACACACTTCATTTAAATCGCCGCCTTGAGCACCTACACCTGGTACCAATAAAAAATGGTTTGGAACGAGTTTACGCACATCGGCAAAAGCAGCACCTCGAGTTGCCCCAACTACATACATCATTTGCTCATCGCTTGCCCATTGTTGTGAGGTAGTCAATACTTTTTCAAACAGTTTTTCCTGTCCGATTTCTAGCAATTGAAAATCGGCATGTCCCGCATTTGAAGTGAGCGCCAATAGAATCACCCATTTATCTTTAAAAGTTAAAAAAGGCGTCACAGAATCACTCCCCATATACGGTGCTACAGTTACCGAGTCGAAACTCATCTCGGAAGATGCTGCATTAAAAAAAGTTTCTGCATACATGGCTGATGTATTTCCAATATCGCCACGTTTAGCATCAGCAATGGAGAAAATATCTTGTGGGATGTATTTCCAAGTTTCAATTAACGTTTCCCATCCCTTTTTCCCATAGCACTCGTAAAATGCGGTATTCGGTTTATAAGCAACACATAAATCTTTGGTAGCATCAATAATTTGTTTATTGAACTCCAAAATAGGATTTTCATATTTCAAGAGATGTTTTGGGAGCTTTTCTAGTGAAGGATCTAATCCTACACATAAAAATGAACGTTTTTTTTGTATCTGCTCAAAAAGTTGTTGCTTAGTCATATTGTGCCTTATTTGCTGCAAATATGATGATTTTTGCTCATCCCTTGCGACAGTTTATCGTAAGAAATTATATTTTTTTTTAAACATTTTAAATTTTCTCTTGCAGATTACATTTCAAATACATAGAATTGCATCATAATTCTCAACCATTTATCTGAGTATCCCAGAAAAATTAATCAAAATTTATTTTTTGTAACCATTTTTTAAAAGCAATTTACTTTTATATTCAGCTTATAAACAAAATGTAAAACACAATTGAGCACGAAAAATCAAACTCAGAATCGTTTTATGGTATAAGAATTTATGCACAAAAAAGGCTTCCAATACATTTACCAAGCCTAGCACAATAACAGAAGCTACTGTTATAAAAATGAAAATTTCTTGAAACATATATATTTAGAATGTTCAGCAAAACAGAATTAAATGATAAGCTCACAACAGAATTACGTGAACTTGCAAAAACCTATGGCATTGAAGGTGCTGATTCCCTTAGAAAAATTGACCTTGTTGAAGTGCTTTTACACCAACAAGAAATGATTAACATGGCAAAAGATGCTCCCGCTGAAGTTGTTCTTGCCGATGCACCTGCCCCTAAAGTAAAAGCCAGCAAAGCAGAAAAAGCACCAAAAGTGGTTGAAGAAAAGGCTTCAGCACCTAAAAAGAGAGCGCGTTTGCCTAAAGACGAACCTGCTCCTGTAGCGAAAAAAGAATCTGTTACTTTATTTGACGAGCCTACAGCTCCATTCGAACGCGAGGCTGAAGAAAGCGTAAAACCAATTTCAGCTTTAATAGAGGAAAGTGCAGAAGTTCTTCCTGCCCCTACTCCGGTTCAAACATCTAAAGTAAAACACGAACCAAAAGAAAAACCGCAGCGCGATGAAAATCGTCAGAAACAACCCAATGGCGGTCATCATACTAAAAATGAAAACAGTTATTCGAACTTAGACTTCGATAACATCATTACCAATGAAGGTGTATTAGAAATTATGCCCGATGGATATGGCTTTTTACGCTCTGCCGATTACAACTACTTAACATCTCCGGATGATATTTATGTATCGCAATCGCAGATTAAACTGTTTGGTTTAAAAACCGGCGATACCGTTAAAGGCAGTATTCGCCCACCAAAAGAAGGTGAAAAATATTTCCCTTTAGTGCGTGTAGAAACCATTAACGGACGTATTCCAGCAGAAGTGCGCGACCGTGTTCCTTTTGATTACCTTACTCCTTTATTCCCTACAGAAAGGTTAAATTTATTTACCGATACGAATAATTACTCAACGCGTATCATGGATTTATTTACTCCTATTGGTAAAGGACAACGTGGTTTAATTGTAGCGCAACCAAAAACTGGTAAAACCAATTTATTAAAAGAGGTAGCAAATGCCATTGCGAAAAACCATCCAGAAGTTTATCTAATTATTTTGTTAATTGATGAACGTCCAGAAGAGGTTACCGATATGGCTCGCAGCGTACGTGCTGAGGTAATTGCCTCTACTTTTGATGAGCCTGCAGAACGCCACGTAAAAATCGCTAACATCGTTTTAGAAAAATCTAAACGTTTAGTAGAAAGCGGACACGACGTGGTAATTCTATTAGATTCAATCACTCGTTTAGCTAGAGCCTACAACACCACTGCCCCGGCTTCGGGTAAAATTTTATCAGGTGGTGTGGATGCGAATGCATTACACAAACCAAAACGTTTCTTTGGAGCAGCGCGTAACATCGAAAATGGTGGTTCATTAACCATTTTAGCGACTGCCTTAACCGATACTGGTTCTAAAATGGACGAGGTTATCTTCGAAGAATTTAAAGGTACGGGTAACATGGAACTTCAATTAGACCGTAAATTATCGAACAAACGTATCTTCCCAGCCATTGATATTACGGCTTCTAGTACCCGTAGAGACGACTTGTTACATGACAGAGATACTTTACAACGTGTTTGGATTTTACGCAATCACTTAGCCGACATGAACAGCCAAGAAGCAATGGAATTTGTTCAAGCACAAATTAAAGGTACAAAGAGCAACGAAGAATTTTTGATTTCAATGAACAGCTAAAAAAGCTGTTTAACCAATCTTTCTGGAGTAAGATTTAACACTTCCATAAGGAATGTTACATCTTACTCTTTTATATTTGAGTATTATTTTTCAAAAGCAACACGCTCACTCCGTTTAAGAACTATGAAAAAGCACATTCCGAATGCTATAACCTGCGCCAACCTCTTTTCTGGCTGTATAGGTATCGTCTTTGCCTTTAAAGGCGAATTGCAAACGGCAGCTTATTTTGTTATTCTTTCGGGAATATTTGATTTTTTCGACGGAATGGTTGCGCGCTTATTAAATGTAAAATCGGCCATAGGAAAGGATTTAGATTCTTTAGCCGATATGGTGAGCTTTGGTTTTTTACCTGGCGTGATTATGTTTCAGCTCTTAAAAACAAGCGATTACACCTCTGAATACTTACCATATTTTGGTTTTCTAATAACCGTTTTCTCCGCACTACGTTTAGCTAAATTTAATAACGACGACAGGCAAACGGAAGATTTTATTGGCTTAAACACACCAATGAATACGCTTTTTATTTGTTCATTACCTTTTATTGCCCTTGATTATCCGCAAGCAATTGAATCAAGCTTACTGCTGTTGAGCATTACAGCTATTACCAGCTTCTTGTTGATTAGTGAAATCAAAATATTTTCACTAAAGTTTAGCGACTTAAGCTGGAATAAGAATAAAATTAAGTTTATCTTCTTAATACTTTCGGCCTTGCTGGTTGCTTTCTTGCAATTTACAGCTGTACCTTTCGTATTGGTGTTATACATTGCCTTATCGTTCCTTCATTTTAAAGGAACATCAAGCGCATCAAGAAATTAAAGTTGACTGTTTAAATTTTGTTTTGCTTCCTCAATTTGATGGTAAATGTGCTGCGTCAATTTTTCGAGTAAAGCAATATCTTGAGCCAAACGTTCAACATTTATTTCCTTTCGGGCATTTAACTCCATCGTTTGTACAAACTCTTTTACATCGGCTCTGCCAATATAGCTGTAGGTTGGTTTAATTTTATGCGCCAAATTAGCTACCTGCTCCCATTTAGCTTGTTCGATTGACTCTTTTAGTTCGACTAAATAATAAGGTGTTTGTTCAACAAAAGTGTCAAAAATTTCAATCATACAAGGAACATCGTTTCCAACCATCTCGATGAGGTATGATAAATCTAAAGGTTGATTTTGGTAATTTTCTTCCATTTTGAGGTCTTATTACATTAGATTTTTTTTACTGTTAAACTATCGGCAACATTCTCAGCAATATGAGCAATTGTTTCCTCAAGAACCGGATGAATAAGTTCACCGGCTATTTCGGCTAATGGCTCCATTACAAATCTTCTATTTTGCATATGAGGATGAGGCACTTGCAACTTCTCTCCCATATCAATGATTTCTGATCCAAAAAGCACTAAATCAATATCAATGACACGCTCTCCCCATTTTTCGAAACGAACTCGCCCCAATTGCAACTCTATTTCTAAAGCTTTATCCAAAACATCTATCGCTTCTAAAGCTGTTTCAACACCAATCGCCTGATTTAAAAAAGCTGGCTGATCAAGTTTTCCCCAAGCAGCTGTTTCGTACAGCGATGATGTAGCAATAACCTTGCCTATATTCTGTTCAATTAATACCCTTGCCTTGAGCAACAGTTCTTCTCTATCCCCTAAATTACTCCCTAGTAACAAATAAGCAATTGTATGCTCTAATGCCATATAACCTCACGTATTTTTATATCTTTACAATATATATCAAATCATTTAAATGAAAGAATTTTTTAAATATCTATTTGCATCCATACTTGGTTTTTTTATTTCAATTGTTATTATTTTCTTCATTTGTTTGGGGATTATTACGGCCACAATTGCATCATTAGACGATAACAAGACTGTCACAATAAAAGACAACAGCGTTTTGTACTTAAATTTGGACCAGCCTATAACTGAGCGAACACCTAAAAATACACTCGCAAATTTCCCCTTATTTGCAAACGGAGATAATACTGGAATTGGCTTAAACGATTTGCTAAAAGCACTTCGTGAAGCTAAAAATGATGACAACATCAAATGTGTGTATTTGAACGTTAGCAGCCCAAATGCAGGATTCGCTACCATGCGTGAAATCCGAAATGCCATTATCGATTTTAAAAAATCAGGCAAGCAAGTTATTGCCTATAGCGAGGCGTACAGCCAAGGAGCTTACTACTTAGCCTCTGCCGCCAACAAGATATATTTAAACCCTGAGGGAGCTTTGGAGATAAAAGGCTTTAAATCAGAGCTGACCTTCTTTAAAGGCTCGCTTGAAAAATTAGGCGTAGAAATGCAGGTAATCCGTGTGGGCAACTACAAAAGTGCTGTTGAACCTTTTATTTTAGATAAAATGAGTGAGTATAACCGAACACAAGTTACTGCTTATGTAAACGGTTTATACAATACTTTTTTAACGGATATTTCACTAACCCGAAACGTACCAAAAGACACTCTATACACTATTGCCAATACGTACCGTATCCGTACGCCGGAAGATGCTGTTAACGCCAAATTAGTGGATGCACTGAAATATAAAGATCAAATTTTGGATGCCTTTAAAAATTTAACAGGTAAAACCAAAAGTGAGAACATAACAACTGTAAATATTAACGATTACATTAAAAACAATACCGAAAACAGCACAGAAAAAGACAAAGTTGCCATCATTTATGCGAATGGAGAGATTAACGGCGGAGAAGGAAACGACCAAGTAATTGGCTCTGAAAGAATCTCTAGAGCAATTCGAAAAGCTCGGCTTGACGATAATGTACGTGCAATTGTGCTACGTGTAAACTCACCAGGTGGAAGTGCATTGGCATCAGACGTTATTTGGAGAGAAATTGTTCTTACCAAAAAAGAAAAACCGGTTATTGCTTCCTTTGGTGATGTTGCTGCTTCAGGTGGTTATTACATTGCCTGCGCAGCAGATAGTATTTTTGTACAACCCAATACCATTACGGGTTCAATTGGCGTTTTCGGCATGATTCCGAATTTTCAAAACTTAATGACAAACAAGCTGGGTATTACTTTTGATGGTGTTAAAACTGGCCAATATGCCGATATCATGAGCACCAATCGTCCAATGACTGAAGGGGAACGTTTCATTATCCAAAATCAATTAAACCGCGTGTACAGTGGCTTTATTAGCCGCGTAGCGGATGGAAGAAAGAAAAGCACGGCGTACATCGACAGTATTGGGGGCGGCCATGTTTGGATTGGCACCGATGCTGTTCAGATTGGCCTAGCCGACAAAATTGGCAGCTTTGATTACGCAATAAAGGCGGCAGCTAAAAAAGCAAAACTAAAAAATTATAGAGTAGTAGAATATCCTGAAGTTGTTGATCCACTTAAATCACTATTAAGCGATGGCGGAGACAAAATTAAAACCTATTTCACGAAACAAGAATTAGGTGATAACTACTACATTTACGAACAGCTTAAAAAAGTTACCGAACATTCTGGAATTCAAGCAAGAATGCCTTTCGAAGCGGTAATCAAATAAATAGCGTACAACCACATACAACGCAAAAAACGAGTCATTTCCGACCTCGTTTTTTGCGTTTTTTTTAGCACTGTTTGCTATCTGCAAGCACGTTAAACAAAAGCTCCTTCATCCAAAAAGGTTCTTTGTTTAAATTAGCCTAAAACCTAGCTTTTTTCTACTTTTACACCCATGGAAAATAAAACCATTGCCAAGACTTTAAAACTCTTGTCGCAGTTAATGGAACTGCACGAAGAGAATCCATTTAAAATAAAATCAGTCGCGAATGCCTACTTTAAAATAGACAAATTGCCCTTCGCCATTCAAAATAAACCCATTGAAGAAATCGACAAAATTGAGGGCATTGGCAAAAGTTTAGCGGCCAAAATTATCGAGTTATTGCAAACTGGCCAGCTTCAGGAATTGAATGAACTCATTGCTAGAACCCCTGAAGGGGTGGTAGAAATGCTGGGAATAAAAGGCATTGGTCCAAAAAAAATAGCCATTATTTGGCATACTTTAGGCATCGAAACCGTTGGCGAACTGTATTACGCCTGTAATGAAAATCGTCTGATTGAAGCCAAAGGTTTTGGTTTAAAAACCCAAGAGGAAATTAAAAAAGCCATTGAGTTTAAATTAGCTGCCAATGGGCGTTTCTTATATGCAAAAGTTGAGGCTTTTGCGGATAGTTTATTGACAGAAATATCTACTTGGTTAATCAAAATAGACCCGCATGCTTCTTTGGGTTTTGCAGGACAATACCGTCGCTCTTGTGAAATTATCGACGAATTGGAATTGGTAATTGGTGCCGAACAGGTAGAACACGTGCTAAATAGTTCAGCTACTTTTGATTCGTTGCCTTTCGAAGTGAAGGAAAACACACTTTTGGCCAGTACCCCATCGGGCTTACGCGTTTTGGTTCATGTTGTGGCTAAAGCCGATTTCTACCTCCAATGGTTTACCTTAACAGGAAATGCCGAACACGTAGAAAACGTATTGAAATTAGCCGGAAATGGCCCTTTTCAGTCAGAAAAAGATATTTACACGCAAGCAGGTTTAGCTTTTATTGAGCCCGAATTACGCGAAAATTACGATGAAATAGAATTGGCTAAAACCAATAAACTGCCTCATTTAATTGAATTTACCGATTTAAAAGGCAGTTTACACAACCACTCTACTTGGAGCGACGGCGTTCACACACTCGAAGAAATGGCTTTATATTGTAAAGACACCTTAAAATTAGAATACTTGGGCATTTGCGACCACTCTAAAACGGCCGTTTATGCCAAGGGTCTAAATGAAGAACGCGTATTTGCACAACACCAAGAAATTGATGCGTTGAACCAAAAACTCGCTCCATTCAAAATTTTTAAAGGAATTGAAAGCGATATTTTAAGTGACGGTTCACTCGACTACGCAGACGATATTTTAAAAACATTCGATTTTGTGGTAGCCTCAGTACACAGTAATCTGCGCATGGATGAAGAAAAAGCAACAGCACGCTTACTAAAAGCCATCGAAAATCCGTACACCACCATTTTAGGGCATCCAACCGGCCGATTATTGTTAAGTAGAGCAGGATATCCGATTGATTATAAAAAAATTATCGACGCCTGCGCAGCAAATCAAGTAGTTATTGAAATCAATGCCAACCCGCTTCGTTTAGATTTAGATTGGCGTTGGCACCGTTATGCATTGGAAAAAGGCGTATTGCTTTCCATTAACCCCGATGCACACCGAACAGAAGGTTTCCACGACATGCATTACGGTATTTTAGTTGCCCGTAAAGGCGGATTAAGTGCCGACAAATGCTTAAATGCCTTTAGCTTACCTGAAATTACAGCCTATTTTAACAAGAAAAAACCACAATAAAGCTACCCTATTCATTTTGCGTATCCAGAATAATGTTGTTGGGTACGCAAAATCTCTATCCAAAACAATAACTTTGTGCCATGATAAGTGAACTAGCAAACAACATCTTTAACCAAGCCATTCGTGATTACCATACTTTTGATGAAATTGATCATCCGATTGAAAACCCATACGATGCAGATAGTATAGAGCATCTTTTGTACCTTAAAAATTGGATTGACACCGCTCAATGGCACATGGAAGACGTTGTGCGAAACCCTAATATAGACCCGGTAGAAGGACTTAGCTGGAAAAGACGCATTGATGCGCAAAACCAGGTTCGTACCGATATGGTTGAATTTATTGATGGTTATTTTTTAAACCTTTTTGCAGAAATAACGGCTCTGCCGGATGCAAAATTCAATACCGAAAGCCCTGCTTGGGCAATTGACCGTTTGTCTATCTTGGCCTTGAAAATTTACCACATGCGCGAAGAAGCAGAAAGAACAAGTGCTACTGCTGAACACCGCGAACAATGCCAAACAAAATTATTGGTTTTACTTTCGCAACGCGATGATTTATCGACTAGTATTGATGAATTATTGACCGATATTAAGCAAGGAAAGAAATACATGAAAGTGTATAAACAAATGAAAATGTACAATGACCCAAGCTTAAACCCGGTGTTGTATAAGAAGTAAGGAAAGAGCTGAAAGGTGAAAGGAAAAAAGTGAAAGGCGAAAGGCGAAAGGCGAAAGGTATAAGGTATAAGGTAGTAAGTTTTAGGTAGTAAGTTTTAAGCAATAAGTAGTAAGTATCAAGACAAAGCCCATAGTCTGTCATTCTGAGCATAGCGAAGAATCTATACTAAACAAATACGTAACCAATACTTGTTCCTTGAGGTTCTTCGCTGTGTTCAGATGACAATAGCCATTTTAACAAGCGCCGAAAATAGTTTAGGACTTAGCTACGAAGCAATTTAACGATTTAACAGTTTAGCAATTCCCAAAGTTCAGCAATTCAACCAATTCAGCAAGATTAAACAACACAGCATGTCATCAAAGCAAAAATTAGTTATTCTACGATTTTCAGCCATGGGCGACGTTGCAATGGTGGCTGCTGTTTTGCGCGAATTTTCGGCTCAAAATCCATCGGTACAAATGGTGATGGTGAGTCGAATTGCGTTTAAACCATTTTTTGAGGATATTAAAAACCTAATTTTTCACCCCATACAACCCAAAACAATACACAAGGGTGTAAACGG
Source organism: Pedobacter paludisoli (assembly GCF_052344095.1). Lineage (GTDB taxonomy): Bacteria > Bacteroidota > Bacteroidia > Sphingobacteriales > Sphingobacteriaceae > Pedobacter. The sequence goes on from NZ_CP179926.1 coordinate 1,808,110, forward strand.
CCTGTTTAAACTTTTCCAAGAATTAAAACACTATAAACCGACCGGTATTGCAGATTTGCACGATAATTTACGGAGCAGAACCATTTCTTCATTTTTTCGCTTGGCTGGTATCCCCATCAAACGAATTGATAAAGGAAGGAGCGAAAAAAAGGCCTTAACCCGAAAGCGAAACAAAATACTAAAACCGTTAAAACAAACGGTAGAACGCTATGCTGATGTTTTTCGTGAACTGGCCTTTCCAATACACTTGAGCCATCAACTCGTTCAAGCGCCTAAAAGCTTACCTAATAAAGCAAAACTATTTTTCGAAAATGCCTCGACAAAGAAAATAGGGATTGCCCCTTTTGCGCAACATCCATACAAAGTCTACGCTTTATCCAAAATGGAAGAAGTATTAGTCGCTTTAGATGTGGAGGGATACAAGCTTTTTGTTTTTGGCGGAGGCGAAGCGGAAGCACAAATAGCCAAAGAATGGGAACAGAAATACACGCATGTTCATAACTTGATTGGAAACTTTAGCCTATCCGAAGAATTGGCTATTATTTCCAATTTAGATGTGATGTTAAGTATGGATTCATCGGGCATGCACATGGCTTCGCTAATGGGAGCTCCAGTGGTTTCCATTTGGGGACCAACGCATCCGTACGCAGGTTTCTTAGGATACGGCCAAAGTGAAAGCGATTGCTTACAAATTGATCATCCCAACCGGCCAAATTCGATCTACGGAAACAAACCTTGCCTTTGTGGTGTTGATGCTTGTATAGACTTAATTGAACCCGAAACTATTGTACTTAAAATTAAAGAGAAAGTAAATGGCTAAACATCTTCTATTAGTAAGACATGGAAAATCGGATTGGAACAACGATTTAAAAGATTTTGACCGACCTTTAAATAAACGAGGTAAACAAAATGCGCCTGAAATGGCCGAACGACTCAAAAATAAAGGACTACAAATTGATTTATTGGTTAGCAGTCCGGCTAAACGTGCCAAAAGTACCGCTCAGTACTTTGCCGAATGCTTAAATTTTGATGAAATTACTTTCGAATCTAGCATTTACGAAGCCAATACAACGGCCTTGTTAAAGGTTGTAAATCAACTACCCGATTCGGCTGAAACCGTGGTTCTTTTTGGGCATAATCCTGGTTTCACTGATTTTGCCAACCAATTGTGCAACAGCGATATTTACAACATTCCCACTGCAGGAATCGTTTCCATCTCCTTTCCTTTTGATAGCTGGAGCATGGTAAGCAAAGGTATCGGAACATTAAACTTTTTTGATTACCCCAAAAACACCGACGAATTGTAGTTCTTTCAGGCGACTGCGCTTATTTTGCCAAGAGCGATAATCGTGCTACTCTAAACCCGATGCGAGTGAATGCCCGCCCGATTTTTTCAGCGGGAGGCAGAAACGACAGCGGGACTGCACAAGCCGAAACGCCACTCCCATTCATTTTCAAAAAAATTAGTTCATGATAAAAAAACAATCATTATAATTTTACTATCTTTGACTGCGCTAAATGCAAAGCTAACAATAGACATTTCGGTGAATTCTTAACTACTCCCCTTTGTAGTTATTTCATAATTCGGTTTGTTGGCTTATTAATCTTTAAATTTACTAGAAATGAGTTTTGACTATAATACTACCCGTAGCCAGTTAATTTTATCTGAATACGGACGGAATGTTCAAAATATGGTAAAGTATATCTGCGAATTGCCTACCATTGAAGAACGGAATAAATATGCCCAGGCCGTAATTGATTTAATGGGCTTTTTACAACCCCATTTACGCGATGTTGCCGATTTTAAACATAAACTTTGGGATCATTTGCACATTATTTCGGGCTACCAAATTGATGTAGATAGCCCTTATCCAAAGCCGCTACCAGAGAATGCGTATGTGAAACCCAAGCATATTGGCTACCCGCAACAACGTATTACCTATAAACATTATGGTAAAACGGTGGAAGTTTTAATTGAAAAAGCCATGCGCGAGGAAAACCCTGAACATAAAAAAGCCATGGTTCAGAACATTGCAAACTTTATGAAAATGGCCTACGTTACGTGGAATAAAGACAATGTTTCGGACGAGACTATCTTGAAAGATTTGCATGATTTGTCGGGTGGTTTACTTCGCTTAGAAGAGAATACGAATTTGGCTAAAGTAGAATTTAGACAACAAAACAACAACCGAAACAACAATAACAACAATCGTGGCCGGAACAACAATGGTAAAAACCGGAATAACAACAATAACAACCGAGGACGGAATAACAACAATAAATCGAAATACTAACAAAAAGATTCATACCTATTGGCTGGGCACATTGAGCGCCTGCTATATGATTCAATTTAATTACAAAATATATGAACGCATTTGAAATTACCGGCGGAGTTAAATTAAAAGGCGAAATTACCCCCCAAGGCGCAAAAAATGAAGCTTTACAAATTCTTTCTGCGGTATTGCTTACCGAAGAAAAAATTACCATTAGCAATATTCCGGACATTAAGGATGTGAATAAACTAATTGAGCTTTTAGGCGATTTAGGTGTTGTAGTGGAGCGTTTAAATAAAGACACCTACACCTTTGAAGCGAAAAATATTGATTTAAACTTTTTTGAATCGGATGTTTTTAAAGCAAAAGGTGGTGGTTTACGTGGCTCTATCATGATTGTAGGTCCTTTATTGGCCCGTTTTGGTAAAGCAGCTATTCCTAAACCAGGAGGCGATAAAATTGGTCGTCGCCGTTTAGATACGCACTTTATTGGCTTTGAAAGACTGGGTGCTAAATTTGTATACGACAGCAAAAAAGCGTTCTTTAATGTGGATGCCACCGACTTAAAAGGTGCCTATATATTATTAGACGAGGCATCCGTAACGGGTACAGCAAACATTGTGATGGCTGCTGTTTTAGCCAAAGGAACTACCACTATTTACAATGCTGCATGTGAACCGTATTTGCAACAACTTTGCAAAATGCTGAACCGTATGGGCGCCAAAATTTCGGGTATTGGCTCTAATTTATTAACCATTGAAGGTGTAACCAAATTGGGTGGAACAGAACACAGAATGTTACCTGATATGATTGAAATTGGTTCTTTTATTGGTCTGGCAGCCATGACCGAATCGGAAATTACCATTAAAAACGTATCGTACGATGAGTTGGGCGTAATTCCAGATGTTTTCAAAAAACTAGGTATTAAATTAGAACGCCGAGGCGATGATATTTTTGTTCCATCGCAAAAGCATTATGAAATTGACACCTTTATTGATGGTTCAATTTTAACCATTGCCGATGCTCCTTGGCCAGGCTTTACTCCCGATTTATTGAGCATTGTACTGGTGGTGGCTACCCAAGCAAAAGGAAATGTACTGATTCATCAAAAAATGTTCGAAAGCCGTTTATTCTTCGTAGATAAACTAATTGACATGGGTGCACAAATTATCCTTTGCGACCCACACCGTGCAACGGTTAACGGTATTGACAAAAAATACAAATTACGTGGCATAAGCATGACTTCGCCCGATATTAGAGCCGGTGTTTCGTTGTTAATTGCAGCTTTATCTGCCGAAGGTAAATCGACCATTTTTAACATCGAACAAATTGAACGTGGCTATCAAGATATCGACACGCGTTTACGTGCATTGGGTGCACAAATTAAACGTGTAAATGTGGATGCGCCAACGCATTAATACATTTTGCTAGAATGGGTAAAATTTACCTAAAACGCAACATAACAAAACGTCCGGAAAAGTATATTTCCCGGACGTTTTGTTTTTCATAAGTGGATAAAAAATAGTTTAACCTGAAATAGCGTTGATAACGTCGTACTGCGTAATAATTTCAATTTTACCTAGCTCATCCTCCACCAACACCGCCGAATTTTCTTTATTAATTAACGAGGATATTTTATCAATGGAGGTATTCAAATCAACGAAAGGGAAAGTACCTGTCATAATTTCGGCAACGGGTGCCGATTTTAAGCTCGGGTTTTCAAGTAACGCTGATAAAATATCACTTTCCGCAACTTTACCTACAATCATTCCTTTCTGCGTAACTGGAATTTGCGAGATATTCATTGATTTAATGGTATTAATCGCTTCTAATACCGTCTTCTGCTCATCAAGTGTTACAATTTCGGCACTTTCCTTTTTGGCAAGAATCGATTTCGCCGTTAGCTTTTCATCTTGTAAGAAACCGCGTTCGCGTAACCAATCTTCGTTGTACATTTTCCCCATGTAGCGACTTCCGTGGTCGTGAAAAATAACCACTACAACGTCCTCTGGCTTTAATTTATCTTTCAATTGCAACAAGCCTGCAACCGCAGCTCCGGCCGAATTGCCTACAAAAATACCTTCTTTACGTGTAACGTCTCGGGTCATTAAAGCGGCATCTTTATCGGTCACCTTTTCAAATAAATCAATTACATCAAAATTCACATTCGCAGGTAGAAAATCTTCCCCAATGCCTTCTGTGATGTAAGGATAAATCTCATCTTTATCGAAAATGCCTGTTTCTTTGTATTTCTTAAAAACCGAACCGTATGTATCAATTCCCCAAACTTGTATAGCAGGATTTTTCTCTTTCAAATATCTTCCAGCACCCGAAATCGTACCCCCGGTTCCTACTCCCACAACCAAATGGGTAATTTTACCTTCCGTTTGTTCCCAAATTTCCGGACCAGTTTGCTCGTAATGCGCTTCTGAATTTGCTAAATTATCATATTGATTTGGTTTCCATGAATTAGGCACCTCTCGCTCTAAACGCGATGAAACAGAATAATAAGAACGTGGATCTTCAGGTTCAACGTTGGTAGGACAAACAATTACTTCAGCACCAAAAGCACGCAAGGCATCTACTTTCTCTTTCGATTGCTTATCCGTGGTTGTAAAAATACATTTATACCCTTTAATAATAGCCGCCATAGCAAGCCCCATACCAGTGTTTCCTGAAGTTCCCTCGATAATGGTACCACCTGGCTTTAACTTTCCACTCTTTTCCGCGTCCTCAATCATCTTAAGCGCCATACGGTCTTTGATGGAGTTACCCGGATTTGTTGTTTCAATTTTTGCCAAAACTGTGGCCGGAATTCCCTTTGTTATCGAGTTTAATTTTACCAATGGCGTATTGCCAATCGTTTCTAAAATATTGTTGTACCACATAAAGCAAAATTAAGAAATAGCATTTAGTATTTTATACAAGCATATAAAATTAGAATATTATATTATTTTTTACATTTTATCAAAATTTAATTCCTTAATCTATTATAATGATAGGAATTATAGATTGATTATTAGGCAAAACGCCATTATACATTTTTAGCGACCGAAATATTTCAAGAAAAAACCAAGCCAATTTTCCATAAAAAGTATTCTTATTTCTAGAAAAGCAAGCTCCCTGCGTTTCGGAAACAGCAGTCCCACTATCCGTTTTATCTTTTGTACCAAGTCCTTATCCCTACGCGCCAAAAGGATATCACTCCTATCGCGTTTAAGTACGCCGGCAGAATCCTTTGGCAACAATAAAAAAACAGCGCTACTTAACAGATAAACAATCAAATTTAGCACTATAGTAATCAACCTTTTTTCTTTGTTAGCAATTAGCTATTTTTGAGCCATGTTAAAAGCCAGTGGAATAACAAAATCGTACGGAAATTTACCCATTTTAAAAGGAGTCAATTTCGAGGTTGAAAAGGGTGAAATTGTCAGTATCATCGGACCATCTGGAGCAGGAAAAAGTACCTTGTTGCACATCCTTGGGTCTTTAGATAAACCAGACACGGGCACTGTGGAACTAAATGGCACTAAAATAAATGGCCTAAATGGCGATTTGTTAAGTGTTTTCAGGAACAAAAACATTGGTTTTGTATTTCAGTTTCATCATTTGTTGCAAGAATTTACAGCACTTGAGAATGTCTGCATTCCAGCATTTATAGCTAAAACAAGTAAAAAGCAAGCCGAAAATAGAGCTACAGAAATTTTAGAATTGTTTGGCTTAAAAGAGCGTATACACCACAAACCAAATCAATTATCGGGCGGAGAACAACAACGCGTAGCCATTGCACGTGCATTAATTAATAACCCATCCATAATTTTAGCCGATGAACCTTCCGGAAACCTTGATTCCGAAAATGCGGCGGCGCTTCATCAACTTTTTGGCACTTTACGCGATACCTTTAAACAAACCTTTGTAATTGTAACCCACAACGAACATTTAGCAAGCACGAGCGATCGTGTAGTAACCATGAAAGATGGATTAATTGCCGTTTAAAACAAAAAAACTAATCCAAAAAGACTGAATTTCAGATAATTTTACAGACTAACGCTTTATCATTTACATTGAAAATATTAATTACAGGCGCAAACAGTGCCAAAGCCATGAAGCTCTTAAAAGCTTTTCCCCATCATTTTGTTTTGTTGGCTGATTACGGCGATGTGCCTGAAATCCTGACTGAAAATTATGCGTTCAAAAGTCTTGGAGCCCTCAACAAAGAGAGTATTGCACATATTTTACTGAACTTTTGCCTGACAGAATCTATCGACAGCATTATTCCTTTACACCCGTACGAACTGGAGCCCTTGGCTAAATCAGCGGTGTTATTTCAAGAATACGGCATTGATGTTTTGCTGCCCAGTGCCGATGAAATTGAACAATATATAGATACAGAAAAAACAACTTTCCCCGATTTTGCCATTTTTGTGAAGGGTGAATCCGTGTTTTCATCAAACGGCAACAAAGAGCATAAGACCAATTTAAACGGCGTTTTTGCTACCGACGGACAAACTTTTAAACTTTTTACGGTATAAGATGGAAAATTACGCATTTGCAAAAGATAAAAAAGTAGTTGTTTTTGAACTGGACGACGTATTGTACCCAAAGAAAGATTACCTGCTACAGTTGTATTATCTATTTGCACAATTTATTGAATACACGGATCAAAAAGAGGCCAAGCCAATCCTCGATTTCATGCAATCGGAATATATCGCCCATGGCGAAACCGATTTATTTGGAAAAACAGTTAAGCAGTTCGATTTATCTCCTGCCTTTAAATATAACTTCGATTTACTGCATAAAACCGCTCGCCTACCCCTTAAATTATTGCTTTTTCAGAACATTTTAAATTTCCTACAAGAGCTTGTCGTGAATCGAATCAAGATTTGCATTGTAACAGATGGAGATCCTGAGGAACAACTCAATAAAATTAAACAAACGGAGTGGAACGGCTTAGGAGAATACCTGACCGTATACTTTACACAGGAGCTTAATAAAACAAAATCGGCCATTTACGAAGAGATAATAAAGGCTGAAAATATCACTACTAATGAATTGTTGGTAGTGGGCAATAATAAAAATAATGAAAGGGAAACTGAATTTCATTATTTATCGTATATTGTATCCGTAGATATACTTTAATTAATAAAATGATTAATATTGTGACGGCGCAAAAAGCCAGATGGGGCTTTATTATAGTTACTTTTGCTTTATTACTGGCGTGTAAAAAAAATAAGAGTACGCCTGAAGAACAAGATTTATCGGTAGTACCGGAAACCAATGCACTTCAAACAGCAACGACCAATCGTGATTTTTTAACAAGAGATTCCATTTTTTTATATGCGAAGCAAACCTATTTATGGAATGTAGGAATGCCTTCGTACGACACTTTTAACCCACGCAAGTACAGCAGTAATAATCAAGTTATTGAAGCCTTAAAAGCATTATCAAGCACCCAAAAGAAGGATAAATACTCTTTTATGGATGATGGAACCGTTGCAACACAGTTAAGTGGAACTGCTGGTGATTACGGGTTTTCTGCGCAATTTGATGCGAACGATACCTTACGCGTTAAATTGGTGTATGCAGCATCTCCGGCCAACACCGCTAATTTAAAAAGAGGATATGCTATTTTAATTGTAAACGGAAGAGTTGTTTCAAGAGCAACACAAAGCGATGTTGATTTTCTAAATGCATCAATTTTTGGAAGCAATGCTTCCATTAGCTTAGTACTTCAAAAGCCAGATAAAACACTTTTGGAGGTTACCATTAATCGCGCTTCATACAAAGTAAACCCTATTTTAGCAAGCAACGTTTTTACCGTAGGAACTAAAAAAGTTGGCTATTTTGTGTTTAATAGCTTTACTACCAACACGGCATCAGGACTAGAAAATCTTTTTAAAAGCTTTGCAAACGAAGGGATTACAGAATTAATAGTTGATTTACGCTACAACGGCGGAGGAGCCGTTTCGACAGCAAGTTTATTAACGAATTTAATTGTACCGGCCAGTCAAAGTGGAAAAGTGATGAACACGACCTATTTTAATCAAACCATGCAAGATGGATTGGCTACGATTTTAGAAAATCAAAAATTTTATGCCACAGGAATGGATGGCGTTTCTCGTTTATATTCGTTTTTAGATTATTCCTATAAACCAACTTTAGCAGCCTCAAACCAAGAATTATTTACCAAAAAAGGCACACTTAGCACGCTGAATCGGGTATATTTTTTAGTAACCAAGGCAACTGCTTCGGCAAGCGAATTGGTGATAAACAATTTAAGTCCGGTAATAGACGTTAAGTTAATTGGAAGCAAAACCTACGGCAAACCCATTGGTTTTTTTGCCCTCAGAATTAATAAAAGTGATTTATATATCCCGCAATTTCAGACAAAAAACTCAGCCAATTATGGCGATTATTTTGATGGATTGGATGTAAACAAAGATGTTTTAGATGATTTAACCAAATCTTTTGGTGATCCAACAGAAAAAATGCTTGCACAAGCTTTATATTATTCAGCGAATAACAAATTTACTGCAGTAACGCAAAATAATGGATTAAGCAGTGTGAATGAAGGGGTTAAATCAAAAAACGATCAAATAAATGATCAACTCGACCATACATTTAAAGGAATGGTTGAAACAAGAAAAATGAAATTCAAATAAATACTGACTCTTCAAATAAAAAAAGACCAGTATTTACGATGTTGGTCTTTTTTTATTTTAAAACTTTTAGACAACATCATTTTTGGGTTGTTTTTTAGGTAAAAATTTAATAAGCTTGTTTAACTTTAATCGTTAAAAGACGCCATGACTATAGAATTAATTGAAAAAGAACATTTAGACTATGTAAATATTATAAATGCAAAAGAAGATCATTCGGAGGAATTAAAAACAAAACTTATTGAAGCTCAACGTTTAGGTAACGAATTTAAAGCGAAGGCTACCATTACGTTTAATACTACCATTGGTCCAAAAAAAGTCTATACTACGGTATGGGCAGTAACAGAAAAGTATATACAATTAAAAAACAACATTCATATACCAACAAAAAGTTTAATTGATATCGATTTTTAAGCGCATACTCTGCAAGGAAATAAATCATCCCCGCATTTATAACCTTAGCTTAAAAATGAATGAGTATCCTTTATAAAATCGCATTAACTTTTATCCATTCTATTGGCCCCGTACATGCTAAAAACTTATTAGCCTATTGCGGCAGTGCCGAAAAGGTATTTGCAGCAAGTGAACGGCAATTACTTCAAATTCCCGGTATTGGAAAAAAAACAGCAGAAGCTATTTTATCCACCAATGCACTAGAAAGAGCCAAGGAAGAACTCGAATTTATTGAAAAGCACGATATCCAAGTGCTTTTCTTTACCGATAACAACTACCCCAAACGCTTAAAGAATTGCTACGATGCTCCTTTATTGCTCTATTATAAAGGGAATGCTGATTTGAATCACCCTCGTATTATCAGCGTTGTAGGCACCCGAAATGCAACCGAGTATGGCAGAATTTTATGCAAGCAATTAATTGAAGAGTTAGCCCCGTATGACTTGTTAGTAGTTAGCGGACTCGCTTATGGAATTGATGTTGCTGCTCATAAAGAAAGTATTGCCTGTAAAATACCTACCGTGGGCGTTTTAGGGCATGGCCTCGATAGGCTTTATCCTGCCACGCATAAAAGTGTTTCACAAAAAATGGTTTTAAATGGTGGTTTATTAACCGAGTTCCCAATCCTTACCAGCCCCGATTCGCAGAATTTCCCCAAACGAAACCGCATCATTAGCGGTTTAGCCGATGCTGTTATTGTGGTAGAAGCGACCAAAAAAGGTGGTGCACTCATTACTGCCGAAATTGCCAATTCATATAATCGCGATGTATATGCTTTCCCAGGAAGAGCAAGCGATCCTTACTCGGAAGGTTGTAACTTCTTAATTAAAACCAACCGGGCAGGGCTGATAAACAATGCGCATGATTTAATTTACTACTTGGGTTGGGACATCAACCTAAAACAACCTTTAGCAATGGTACAAACCAAAATGCATGTAAACTTAAACGCTGAAGAGAAAAAAGTGGTAGATGTGTTAATAAACGGTCCATTGACGATTGATGAACTCGCTTTCCACATCTCCATAAAACAAAGCAAGTTGGCCATTATACTGCTTACGTTGGAGATGCAAGGGATTTTGGTCTCATTACCCGGAAAAATTTATAAAATAATTTAAACGAATACGGTGTTAGCGCTTTGTATAGCTGGATAAATACGGATGTCTAAACTTGACCTATCACGCATCAAGCCGTAACAGAATCCACCTATATGCAGAAGGAATCACCTTGCCCCTTTTTACTTTACTCCCTCCTCTCACCTTTCCAGAAAGTAAACATGTATCGCCAAAGCCTTTAACACAAAAATAATTTCATTACAAATTTGGAGAATCCAATTTTATATTTAACTTTGAAAAACAAAGTACTTTTAAAATGACCAACACAGAAGAACAACTCAACACATTAAAAGACATTAGACAGCTCATGGATCGCTCATCGAGGTTTATTTCCTTGAGTGGTTTATCAGGTGTTTTTGCCGGAATTGTTGCGTTAATTGGAGCGTATATGGCCAATATCAAAATCAACAGCTACTTACATCAAAAAGGCTATGAAAACGGTTATAACGGCGTTATAGACTTGGAAATTAGTTTAATTAAACTGGCTTTTGGAATTTTATTTGTTGCTTTAGCTGGAGGGGTTTTATTCACCTACCGCAAAAGTAAAAAGAACAAGCTCCCAATCTGGGATAAAACATCGAGAGCCATGCTGTTCAATTTGGCCATCCCTTTGGTTGCAGGTGGTCTCTTCATTATTGCATTGTTAATCCGACTTGAAGGAATTTACAGCATCATTGCCCCCTCTTGTTTAATCTTTTACGGACTGGCATTAATTAATGCCAGTAAATATACCTATTCTGATATCCGCTATTTAGGCCTTTGTGAACTTGTTTTGGGCTTAATTTGCTTGTTTTTCCCAGGTTATGGGCTTATTTTTTGGGCCACTGGATTTGGCATCTTACATATTCTGTACGGGCTTTTAATGTATTTCAAGTACGAGAAAAGCTAATTTATATGAAAAACCCGATAGCAGATTTAAATAAAATATTTGACAGCAGGATTCGATTAGGTGTAATGTCGATTCTGATTGTAAACGATGAAATTGGTTTCAACGATTTAAAGCAAATGCTCGAGTTAACCGATGGAAACTTGGCTTCACATGTAAACACGTTGGAGCAAGCAGAATTTATAAAGGTGCATAAAGGCTTTATCGGACGAAAAACCAGCACCACCTACTCCATTACTCCTTTGGGAAAAGAATCTTTCAAAGCACATTTAGATGCGCTTGAAAAAATGATACAGAAACTCTAATTCTTTTTTTGACTATCAACTTTGAAATACAAAGCACTTTTAAAAAATGAAAAATCAAGCAAACCAAGTCATCCTCTTATCCATTGTCGGTGGATTTCTCTTTAACTTTTTGTTTTGGGGCAACGGCTCATCCGTTAATCTACTTATTTACAGTGTATTTATCATTGCGATAAACTGCTGCAACAATGAAGCAGTAAAGACCCTTAAATTTAAACTGTATGCACTTGCTCATCTTTTTGCAGCCATACTCGTTATCATTAATCATTCTGATTTGTCCTTAACGGCCTATTATTTCAGTATGGTTATTTTTATTGGTTTTAGCCATACACAGCACATCCGAAGTGTGCTCACTGCGCTTTGGATTGGGCTTGTTCATTTCTTTACCCTTCCAATCTCCTTTATTCAAACCGCTTTAAAGATTACGATTGGCAATTACAACCTCCATCCCTTAAAAAAATTAATCAAATACGTGTTATTGCCTTGCTTTATCGTATTTATTTTCACGATTTTATATAGCCTCGCCAACAGCATTTTTGCAAAATTTATAGAAGATATGCTTCAGCAGCTTGCTGACAGCTTTACGGCTGTATTGAATTTCTTCTTCAAAAATCTAACCATTGGCCAGTTTATGCATTTCATTTTTGGTATTGGTGTTACCGGGGCTCTAATTATCGTTTATCAAGATAAAAACATTGAAAATGCGGAATGCAAGCAACAAGAGAAACACCTTAGAAAGCGTCTTAATCGCAAACAAAATAATCCCTGGTACGAAATGGCCTTCATATTTGCCGGTAATTTACTTACCCGAAACCTTGCGTTAAAAACAGAATATATCACAGCAATCGTATCCTTTACAGCGCTAAATGTGATGTTGCTTTTTTTAAATGGGATCGATATTTCTACTGTTTGGTTCAACTATCAACCTTCCGATGGTTATTCAGCAGAACTCCACAATGGCACCAACGTACTTATTTTCAGCATCGTATTAGCCATGATGGTTATTCTTTATTTCTTCCGGGCCAACTTAAACTTTTACAGTAAAAATAAATTGCTTCGTCAGTTGGTGTATGCCTGGATAATTCAAAATTGCATTCTTGTGATTTCTGTGGTCATACGCGATGGATATTACATCGATCAAAACGGCCTAACGTACAAAAGAATTGGGGTATTGGTATTCGCTACGCTTTGTTTCGTAGGCTTGGCAACTGTTTACCTTAAAGTTCAGCAACAAAAAACCTTGTTCTATTTACTCAAAGTAAATGGTAATATTTGGTACGCGCTTTTATTGGCTTTCAGCGTAATTAATTGGGATGTGGCTATTGTAAAATACAACATCGCTCAAATGGATTCATCAAACATTGATTGCAATCATCTACTTTCCTTATCGAATAAAACGCTTCCGATACTGGATCAAAACAGGGTCAAGTTTAACATTGCCAGCAAACCAAATCAAGAAACCTTTTTAAAACGCCTAGACAATAGAATTGATGGATTCAAAAATTCATATGAGGTACGCAATTGGTTAGGATGGAATTTACAAGATTGGAGAACGGCCGAATATTTTGGAATCAGTAAGTAATCAATGAAATAAAATCAGAAAAATGAAACTCAACAGAAACACTTTCCGCATTGCAATTGGAATTCTTTTGTTTTTACTTTTAAAGGCTCTTTACACGGTTCTAACTACCGAACAGCTTTCATTTATACTTGGTCCAACCAATTTCCTGGTCTCTTTATTGCTTTCAACAAAAGCCTCATACTTACACGGAATCGGGTATTTCCATCACGATCTAAACATTACGATTGAAAAGGCTTGTTCCGGTTTTAATTTCATGTTATTGAGCTTTATTCTAAGCTATTATTTAGCGGTGAATCAATTAAAAAACGGTTTTTCAGCAGGAGTAATCCTAACAATTTCATTGATTTTCAGCTGGATACTAACCGTGTTTGTGAATGCTTCTCGTATTGTATCCTCAGTAATTATCAATCGTTCTTTTTTCTTTTCAAAAAGTGCAGAAGCAGTTCTACACCAAACTGAAGGCACTTTTATCTACCTCTTTTTCTTGGTTTTAACCTACAAAGCACTCAACTATTTACTTGAAAAATTTGCACCTAATGAAAAATCTGTTTAACCCACGATGGATTATTGCACTGACCATTTTGCCTTCGATCCTCTTACTTTTTTTGCTTTATGGTCAATTTACAATAATTAGAAACTTAATGGATACAGATAATGTAGCCATTTGGAAAGAGTACGCTGTTTGGCTAATCGTTTTAACTACATTTCAAATGGTTTATGCCGGAATTTGCATGGCAAAAAAAGCACCCATTTCTGCTTACCATGCTATACTCAACTTAGTTTTCTACTCCGCGTTTCTATATGCATTGGTAGATAATGAAAGTTCCTTTATTCCCTTCAGTGTTCCTAATTGGATGATTAATATCGATCCTCTTTATTATTCGGGCACCTTTCTGATGCCTTCGCTCATACACGCCCTCTTCATTTTAGTAGTAAAATCAAGTAAAAAAAGTACCGCATCATCACCCTGGTTAAGCTTTTTATACAGCCTTTTTATTCCCATATTGGTATATGTATTTGTACAAATTAATTTGCCTTTATGGCAAGGCATTAACTCAAATTTTGAACAACATGCATTCGTTGTATTAGTTATTTCTGCCTCTATATTTTTCTTATTCTTTATCAGTCGTGGATTTTATCTACTAACCATTCGCCGATCAGGAATTCTTGTAAAATATGAGATTATTTTAAAAGTGATTTTTTGCCTCATCCTCCCCTTCCTCGGATTATTAATCAACAATGGGGTGTTTTCTCCTCAATATGGATTTGGCAGCAATGTATTCGGTGACTTTAGTAGCTTATGGTTTTACATCCTTACCGTTCTAAATGCGCTCATACTTTGCTTAAGTCCTATCCAAAGTAAGCGTTTTAGGTTGATTCGCTTTATTGCCTTGCTTGCATGTTATCCTTTTACACTTTATTTTTTCTTGGTATTTCTTCCATTTTTACCCCTAGCCCTGCCTGCCGTAATTTTTATTGGGTTCGGCTTCCTACTACTTGCTCCTTTGGTCTTATTTATTATCCAAACCAATTGCTTTTACCAAGAATATCAAGTACTAAAACAGTTCTATCCAACCACGAGGCTTATTTTTCTTGGCTGCAGCGCTTTTTTAATTTTACCCACAACCATTACGGTGTGTAACTTACACGATAAATACACCTTAAATAACGCACTAGAATACGTTTATAGCCGAGATTACACAAAAAAATACCACATTAATAGTCAATCGCTTTTAAAAACCTTGGATAAAATCCAGCGAAACAAAAGCCATCGAAACGAACTAGGCAATCAGCATCAGCCTTTTTTATCGCCTTATTTTAATTGGTTAGTATTGGATAACTTGGCCTTATCTGATAAAAAAATTAGAAAACTTGCCGCCATTTTTGACGGAACCTATGAAGAAAATACTGTACTTGAACCTCCATTTCCACACGATGTTAAAATGGCTAAAATTACCGCAAACAGTATGTTCGACTCCAGTCAGAATGCTTGGAGAAGCACCATTGATTTTGAACTTCGCAACGATAGTAAAATTGACTTAAACAGTTTTGAAACGGTATTTAATTTACCTGCAGGGTGCTGGGTTAGCAACTATTATTTGTACGTCGGCAAACGAAAAGAATACGGTATCCTTGCCGAAAAAAAATCAGCGCTTTGGGTATTTTCGAATATACGAAACGAAAGACGCGACCCTGGCATTTTATATTATTTAACAGGAAATAAAATTGCTTTCAAAATATTTCCTTTTGCAGCAAAAGAAACACGCAAGAGTGGTATTGAGCTTTTACACAAAGAACCTTTCACGTTTAAAATTGACGGCAAGTCGGTTGTTTTAGGAAATATGACAAAAAATTCTTCCGCTAAAATAGCATCCATAAATGGTTCCAATTACATTCCTGCCAATCAGAAAAAAAATCTTCCGCTCGTTAAAAGAAGCGCTAAATATCATTTCATAGTGAATGTTTCTAGCGGAAAGGAATCTCATATTGATTCATATATTCAACGAATAACACAATTTGTTGCACAAAAGAAAATCAATCCCAGTCAGATTGAAATTGATTTCACCAATGCGACGATGGACAGTATAGCGTACACATTGAACTGGAAAAAGCGCTTATCTGAACAGACTTTTCAAGGTGGATTTTATGCTGAAGGGGCGATAAAAGAGATTTTAACAGATAGAATGAGCAAGCATGACAATTCGTTTCCAGTTATCATTCTTGTATCAAATGATTCAAAAATTGAACTCTTACCTGATGATTTTGCCGATTACAAGATGGCTTTCCCAGAATCTGATTTATTTTATGAGCTCGATACGGAAAATAATTTATGGAGCCATTCATTAGTGGAGCACGCGAAATTACGAAAAGAAAATGTGCGCGCTATATCGGCACTGCCGGTTCGCGTTTGGAAAACAAAAACGGCTGAATCCTTTTATTTGCCAGATGATAATCAAGCTTCATTTCTGTTCAATAAAAATGAATTCAAAAACGATAACCTCTCAAATAAAACGACCAAATGGATCACTGGACTTCATTTACAAGGCGTTTGGACAAATGTTTTATTTTACAAATCGGCCAGCGAAGAGCAGCACCTAAGCTTGATACGACAAAGCATGCAAAGCGGCATTCTTTCTCCTTTTACCTCCTACTTGGTTGTAGAAAATGAAGCACAAAAAATTGCGTTAATGAAAAAACAAAAACAAATTTTATCCGGAAACAAAAACCTCGATCCCGATGAGGATACCCAAAGAATGGACGAACCTAACTTGAGCCTTTTATTGGCAGCATTGTTACTTTTCATTGGCTACAGAAATAAGGGAAAGCTTCGAACTTATTATCGACTAAAATTTACATCCAAGCGAAAAAAACTTTCGGTCTTTTTCGGCTGATACACAACTGCATTATCTTTATATGAAACAAGCATTAAAATAAAATCATCATGAAAAATTTAGAAAACAATCAATCTTCAAAACATCGCATAATCATTTATCTTTCGGTAATTGCATCCATTTTATGCATCCCGCTGATTGCCATGCTATTTACATCTGAAGTAAAATGGACAGCATTCGATTTTATCGTTGCTGCGATATTATTAGGAGCAACAGCCTCCGGCATTGAATGGGTTATTCGGACGGTTAAAAAACCAACCATGCGAAACCTTTTGTTTGCCATTATTTTACTGCTTTTATTTCTATTATGGGCAGAGTTGGCCGTTGGTATTTTTGGTTCGCCCATTGCTGGCAGTTAAATTAAGAAGGGTTATTTCTGCGAAGGGGATGAATCTTGCCAAGCGTATCAAACCGCAAAAAGCTAAACCCGATTGCGAGAAAAGCCCGCATCCCAATTTTTCATTGGGAGCGGACTTGCAGCAAAAGCGGGACTAAAATTGACGATTCACATAAAAGCTTCATTTTCTTTAAAAAAACATTCTTTATTATTTGTTTAAAGGGTTTGAAATTGTAGCTTTGGGCAAATTTTGTAGCAAATGAATATTCACGAATACCAGGGTAAACAAATATTAAAAAGTTTCGGTGTTAACGTTCAAGAAGGAATTGTAGCCGAAACGCCTGAGCAAGCTGTTGAAGCGGCTAAAAAAATGAAAACCGATTATAACTCTGATTGGGTTGTAATTAAAGCGCAAATCCACGCTGGTGGACGCGGTAAAGGTGGTGGTGTTAAATTAGCCAAAAACCTTGAAGAGGTTAAACAACGTGCTACCGATATTATTGGTATGCAATTGGTTACACCACAAACCGGCCCGGAAGGTAAATTAGTGAACAAAGTTTTAGTTGCTCAGGATGTATACTATCCAGGTGCTTCTGAAACAAAAGAATTTTATATTTCAGTATTATTAGACCGTGCTAAAGGCCGCAACATCATCATGTACAGTACCGAAGGCGGTATGGATATTGAAGAAGTTGCAGAACACACACCACACTTAATTTTCAAAGAAGAAATTGACCCTAAAGTTGGTTTACAAGGTTTCCAAGCACGTAAAATTGCTTTTAACTTAGGTGTAAGTGGCAATGCATTTAAAGAAATGGTAAAATTCGTTTCAGCTTTATACAAAGCATACGAAGCAACCGATTCTTCTATGTTTGAAATTAACCCAGTATTGAAAACTTCTGACGATAAAGTAATTGCTGTTGATGCAAAAGTTAATTTAGATGAGAACGGTTTATTCCGTCATCCAGATTATGCTGCAATGCGCGATGTTACTGAAGAAGATCCAATGGAGGTTGAAGCAAGTGCTAGTAACTTAAACTTCGTTAACTTAGATGGTAACGTAGGTTGTATGGTTAACGGTGCTGGTTTAGCAATGGCAACGATGGATATCATTAAATTAGCTGGTGGCGAGCCTGCTAACTTCTTAGACGTGGGTGGAACAGCTAATGCACAAACTGTGAAAGCAGCTTTCAACATCATTTTAAAAGATCCAAACGTAAAAGCAATCTTAATTAATATTTTTGGTGGTATTGTACGTTGCGACCGTGTTGCGCAAGGTGTAATCGACGCGTATAAAGAAATCGGTAACATTCCGGTTCCTATTATCTGCCGTTTACAAGGTACTAATGCTGAAGAAGCTAAAAAATTAATTGACGAATCTGGCTTACAAGTTTACTCAGCAATTGCTTTAAAAGAAGCAGCTGACTTGGTAACTAAAGTTTTGGCAGAACAAGCATAAGAAAGCGCCAAAAGCGTTTAATATAAACAAAAAGTCCTTTCAACAATATTGTTGAAAGGACTTTTTGTTTATATCACAATTTATACCTCGCGGTTTTTTAAAACCCGCGAGGTTTAAGCCCTGCAAAGGAGCTCCATTAAATCGTATACGTTTGAAAACCTATGTGGTTTTCTATAACTGAAACTCCAAAATATCACCAGGCTGGCAATCTAATGCAATGCAAATAGCTTCAAGTGTTTCCAATCGGATTGCTTTAGCCTTACCGGTTTTTAAAATAGATAAATTAGACAGCGTAATTCCTATGCGTTCGCTTAATTCGGTTAACGACATTTTTCGTCGAGCAAGCATCACATCTAAATTTATAATTATGGGCATTGTTGTGTAAAGTTAAATAGTTAAATCGTTTTCTTGTTTTAGTTTAATACTCGTTTTTAGCAATAAGAGAAAAACCCATACAATTACACAACTCGTAATTAAACCAAGTTCATACTCCAAAAACTTCATCAATTGTTTAGAAAAATTAATAGCGAATTTAATTTGAGTTATATTAATTAATGTATTATAGCATGTGTAAAAACCAAAAAGAGTCTGAATCACAAGTATTACTAAAAATGTTTTTAAAATTTTTGATAGTATTTGAATGATATCTTCAGACACTATGTTCGACTTAAGTTTAAAAAATTCATAAATCAACTTACAGATATACAAATAAATAGTGTACCTTAAAATCATTTCGAACATCGCTACTAAATAATAGCTACTAATCCGCATTTTAAGAGAATTTAGAACCATAAAAACATCACCAATAATCAATAGTAATAGTCCTATTGCTGTCAAAAAAAATACAGTTTTCAATCCTTTGAATGTTTGTTTATACTCTTTCATTATATCAAATTATTAAATCGTTCTCTGATTTTAGTTTATTACTGTACAACATTCCCAATTTCAACCCCCACACCAAAATAATGGTTAAAATTAAATTCACCTGGCTACCAAAAAAAGCCGACAAATCAGGCAAAATGAACAAAGCTGCTTTCCATAATGCACCTTGATACCCCCCACTAAAAAAAGCACTGAGTAAAAAATAAACGTGAATCAAAAGATTAAAACCTAATAAAACTAGCAAGGCATACGAAATCCTTGACACCCGTACCATTGCCCTATTTGTTAATAAAAATGTTTTAATACGCAACAGCTTATATCCTTCGTTACCGACATATAAATATATGCAGAGCCTAAAAAATGCTTGGACACCTGTAACCAAAGCCATCCTATCATCCTTTAAATAGTACAAAAGTACCAGCATCAAAAAAAGCAGAAACACACCCAATCCTTTAAACAGGAAAAAACATCTACTTTTCGAAATTTGTAATTCAGTTTCTTTCATTAATTGTTAATTTAAATTGTCTTAATTTTACTAATACGACCAGTAATGCATTCAATCATTTGTTACAATCTGGAAATTGTATATGCAGACTTCCTAACATCCAGATTAAAAGCCAGCACTATTTTTCACATTACGATCATTTCACTTTTCAAACATATTCATATTATTATTAAAAAACAATATAAATTTATTGATTTACAATAAATAATAATCGAATAACGATTAAACACCTTATAATCAGACAAAAATTCGTTAAAACTAAATTGGAACGATTTTTGTTAGGAATTAAGATGAAAAATATTTGTGCAATCTTAACATTTTCAGTATATTATCCTTTTGGAATGACATACAATTTCGTACCTTTGCACACTCCATAATTAAAAGAGCACAATTCGTATAAATGAGACAACTCAAGATAACGCAATCCATTACCAACCGTGAAAGTCAATCCCTAGACAAATACTTACACGAAATTGGTAAGGTAGATTTAATCACAGCAGAAGAAGAGGTAATTTTAGCAAGAAAAATTCGTGAGGGCGATCAAGCTGCATTAGAGCGACTTACTAAAACAAACTTACGTTTCGTTGTTTCTGTTGCTAAACAATATCAAAACCAAGGTTTAACCTTAGGTGATTTAATTAACGAAGGAAACTTAGGTTTAATTAAAGCTGCTAAACGCTTTGATGAAACAAAAGGTTTTAAATTCATATCATACGCTGTATGGTGGATTCGTCAATCGATTTTACAAGCTATTGCTGAACAAAGTCGTATTGTACGTTTACCTTTAAACCAAGTAGGTTCGTTAAGTAAAATTAGCAAAGCTTTCTCTAAACTAGAGCAAGAGTATGAGCGTGAGCCTTCTCCGGAAGAATTGGCTGACATTTTAGAAACTACGGTTGATAAAATCTCTGACACGTTGAGTAACTCAGGTCGCCACGTATCCATGGATGCTCCATTTGTTCAAGGTGAGGAAAATACCTTGTTAGATGTATTAGAAAACCACGAACCAAATACTGATAGTTCATTAATTAATGAATCGTTATCAGAAGAAATTAAGCGTTCATTATCTACTCTTACCGAAAGAGAAAGAGAAATTATCGTTTTATTCTTCGGTTTAGGCTCTAATCACCCCCTATCGTTAGAAGAAATTGGCGAGAAATTTAATTTAACGCGCGAACGTGTACGTCAAATTAAAGATAAAGCGTTGCAACGCTTACGTCACACTTCTAGAAGTAAAATCTTAAAATCGTACTTGGGTTAAAAGTACATTACATACTACATAAAAAAAGGATTGATGCTACATCAATCCTTTTTTTATGGGCATTTTTTCCAAGCAAACTATCCAAACCTATAAGGTTTTTAAAACCTTATAGGTTTATTCTTGCAAATCAATTCATTTTTATATAAATTTGATATCATTATAATATCACTAAATACAAAAAAAATGGAAAAAAATTTTCGCCCTTTTAGCGGCTGGTTTATGCTGCTTGTATGCATTTGCTTACTTGTTTTTGCTGTTTTAATTATTTCTTATCGAACACAACCCTGGCATATTATTTTAGGGGTGTTCACTATTTTTGTTTCTTTTATTCTGTGTTGTGGATTTATTGCTATAGAACCAAATAGCAGTAGAGTAATTACCTTATTTGGCAGTTATGTTGGTACTACGAAAGCAACTGGTTTTTTCTGGACAAATCCATTTTATACAAAGAAAAAAATATCCCTACGTGCCAATAACTTAGATACAAAAGCCATTAAGGTAAATGATAAACATGGCAACCCAATCATTATTGGCGCTGTGGTAGTATGGCGTGTAGACAATGCCTATAAAGCGGCCTTTGAGGTAGACAATTATGCTTCTTTTGTTATCACTCAAAGTGAATCTGCTATCAGAAAACTAGCCGGACATTACAGTTACGACAACTTTGAGGATGAAAATGCAGAAATCACGCTTCGATCTAGCGGAGATGAGGTAAGTCAAATGTTGGAAAAAGAAATAGCCGAGCGCTTAGCCATTGCTGGAATTGTTATCGTAGAAGCACGAATTTCGCATTTGGCATATGCTGAAGAAATTGCAAGTGCTATGTTGCAGCGTCAGCAAGCAACGGCAGTAGTTGCTGCACGAGCCAAAATCGTAGAGGGTGCTGTAGGCATGGTAGAAATGGCCTTAGAACAATTGTCTCAAAAATCGATTGTTACCCTCGATGAAGAACGAAAAGCACAAATGGTTAGCAATTTAATGCTAGTTTTGTGTGGCGACAAAAGTGCCCAACCTGTGATTAATGCAGGAAGTATTTATCAATAATTTTAAAAATAATGCGATGGAAATCTTATTTCCATTGTTTCTAAATGTTTTCGGTTTGAAGAAAAAAAACTTCATATTAAGATTAGATGAAAATTTATACGACGCGTTAAGCCGCTGGGCTGCAGACGATTTTAGAAGTATTAATGGACAAATGGAATGGATATTACATACAGCTTTAAAACAAAATAAAAGATTACCCAAAGCGCAACAAAAGAATAGTCCGGATCAAGAAGCGGATGCCCCTTCTGAATAAAGACTATTCAAACATTCGGGACTCAGCAGCTGTCCTTTTTTCCATCCAATAAATTAAAATAGGGCGGTGTACCGCTGCCCTATTTTAAAATTATCTTTTAAAGCCTCAATTTTGTGGTTCAAACCTATAAAGCTTTCCAAACCTATAAGGCTTTAAAAACCTTATAGGTTTAAAGCCTTATACGCGGTCGTCTGAATATGGATTTGCATGTGCATAATCTACTGCCGAAATTTTATAATCAGTTGGAGCAAAACTATTTGAAGTACTTAATGCCATTCCCAATTCAAAACGAACCGGATAAGGTGTTTGCAATAAACTACCTGCTGGAATATAAGGATAACTCTCTAAATACGATTGCATCACCGTTGGGTTCACCCTTCTATTAATGTAGGCGCGGCTTAGTTGGCTTGGCTCTCTTAAACCGGCGGCCCCCAATAACTCCACTGCACTCGCTACGGTTAAATTATGAAAATTCTTAACGCGTACTTTCTTATCTTCCACCACTAAACCTTTCATTAAACTTTGATCTTGCGTAGCAACTCCCGTTGGACAAGTATTACTGTTACATTCCAAGGCTTGAATGCATCCTAATGCGAACATCATTCCCCTCGCCGTGTTGCACATATCGGCTCCAAGGGCTATGTTTTTAACCAAATCAAATCCCGTTGCTACTTTACCAGAGGCAATAATTTTAATGTGTTTTTTAAGATCAAATCCGGTTAAAACATCGTAAACAAAAGCTACTGCATCACGCAAAGGCATCCCTACCGAATTTGAAAACTCTTGCGGAGCAGCACCTGTTCCACCTTCTCCCCCGTCAACCGTGATAAAATCAGGGTAAATCTTCGTTTCCACCATCGCTTTACAAATGGCAAAAAACTCCGACCGACGGCCGATACACAATTTAAAACCAACTGGTTTTCCACCAGATAACGTGCGTAATTTTTTCACAAACTCCAATAAACCGATTGGTGTTGAAAAAACAGAGTGCCCTGGAGGCGACAATACATCTTTTCCTTCGGACACCAAACGGATCCGCGCTACTTCTGGAGTTACTTTTTTAGCGGGTAACATACCACCATGACCGGGTTTTGCACCTTGCGAAAGTTTTATTTCAATCATCCGAACCTGTTCCCATTGAGCTCTTTCGGCAAAGGCATCGTAATTAAAGGTTCCATCAGGGTTCCTGCATCCGAAATATCCGGTACCAATTTGCCAAATTAAATCACCTCCGGGTTGACGGTGATAATCGCTTATCCCCCCCTCACCCGTATTATGGGCAAAGTTTCCGAGCTTAGCTCCTCCGTTTAAAGAGAGAATGGCATTTTGACTTAATGAGCCAAAACTCATGGCCGAAATATTGTAAATACTTGCTGAATACGGCTTAGTACAATCGGGGCCTCCTACTAAAACACGTGGATCTAAATTTAAATCGTGATGCGAAATAGCCGAAATACTGTGACTTAACCATTCATAGCCATTTTCGTACACATTTAACTGTGTACCAAAAGGAATCGTATCGTTATCGAGCTTTGCTCTTTGGTAAATGAGCGACCGATTTAAGCGGTTATAAGGGGTTCCATTTACATCGCTTTCTACAAAATATTGATATACTTTTGGACGCAAATCTTCCATAAAGTAACGTAACCTTCCAATCACAGGGTAATTACGTACAATACTGTGCTTGGGCTGAATTAAATCGTAAATCCCTAAAATTACAATCGGACCGGTAAAGATCGCCAGCCACCATAATGGCGCATAGGTAAGACCTAACATCACAGTTAAGGTTACCAAAAATGCTGCAATTGCTACAAATGCTTTTCTCATGTTTTGTATAGTCGAAAATTAATACGCAAAGATTAGCATTGTTTAAACAACTGACACTATTATTTTGTTATTTTTACACATGCTACTTAAAATTTACCCAGAAAACCCGAATGAAAAAGCCATAGACCAAGTTGTTGAGGTACTAAAAAAGGGGGGATTAATAATTTATCCTACCGACACAATTTACGGTTTAGGCTGCGACATTTCCAATCCGAAAGCGATTGAAAAGATTTGTCGTATTCGGGGAATTAAGCCTGAAAAGGCTAATTTTTCGTTTATCTGTCACGATTTAAGTCACATTTCTGATTTTATAAAACCCATCGATAACACCACATTCAGAGTGTTAAAAAAAGCCCTACCAGGCCCCTTTACCTTTATTTTTAACGCCAGTAATAATGTACCTAAGCTGTTAAGTTCGAATAAAAAAACAGTTGGCATACGTGTTCCCGACAACTCCATTGCCCGCTGTATTGTAAAAGAATTGGGTAATCCGATATTATCGACCTCGATAAAGGATGATGATGAATTACTCGAATATTCAACGGATCCTGAATTAATTTATGAAAAATATCAAGATTTAGTCGACTTGGTAATTGATGGTGGTTACGGAGACAACGAAGCATCGACCGTGGTTGATTGCACCACGGGAGATTTTGACATTATCCGCGAAGGAAAAGGAAATATTGAAGATTTTTTATAAAACGGTTAAACCCTATATAGATTGAATACATCCAACTAAAGTCACAAAAAAAGCTAAACTCAGTTAATTCGCATCGTATTACTAGCTTTTTTGTTGCCTAATCTACCTGTTTTTGGTATTTTTACCAATATGACAAAACTTATTAATTTAGAAGTATTTCAACGTTTTTTTAAATCAGGAAAAGTAGGTGGTTTTTTATTACTAATCAGTGTAGCGATTTCATTAATTATTGCCAACACCGCATCTAAAGAAAGTTTTGAAGCATTTTTATCTACTGAAATTGGTTTTGCTCCTGTAAATTACAGCATTTTATCCTGGATTAACGATGCCTTAATGGTTATCTTCTTCCTCTTAGTAGGATTAGAAATTAAACGTGAACTCATTGAAGGGGAATTATCCTCAATAAAAAATGCAGCGCTTCCTGTTGTTGCCGCTTTAGGAGGAATGTTAATCCCAGCCCTTATCTATTTTTTCCTGAACAAAGGACACGAGAGCGGTGCAGGTTGGGGTATACCCATGGCTACCGATATTGCTTTTGCTTTAGCCATCATTTCTTTGTTGGGCAAAAACGTGCCTACCAGTTTAAAAATATTTCTTGCCGCATTGGCCATTGTTGATGATTTAGGGGCCATTTTAGTGATTGCAATTTTTTACACCAACCAAATTCATTTCGATTATTTAGCCATGGCCGGCGGTGTACTCGTTGTCTTAGCTTTACTGAATTATTTTGGCGTCACCAAATTGATGTTTTATCTTATTCCGGGTATTTTTCTTTGGTATTTTATTCATCATTCTGGCATTCATGCAACGATATCGGGCGTACTTTTAGCGTTTACCATCCCCACAAACGATACGAATATCGAATCTCCTTTAGAGAAACTTGAGCATAATTTAACCGTGCCAGTCAACTATCTAATTATGCCTATTTTTGCCTTAGCGAATACCAATGTTACCTTCCAAAAAGAAATGATTGCAGGATTAACATCACCAATAGGCCTCGGTGTTATTTTTGGTTTATTTGTAGGAAAAACCATCGGCGTAAGTTTATTTAGTTGGTTGGCAGTTCAGTTTAAATGGGCCGAATTACCATCAGAAGCAGGCTGGAAACACATTATAGGTTTGGGTATGCTGGCCGGAATAGGCTTTACCATGTCGATATTTATTGCTTTGCTGTCCTTTAACAATCCCTTGCATATCTTAGAAGCCAAATTTGCCATTCTTACCGCCTCTGTCGTATCAGGTACTGTCGGATTTTTATTTTTAAAATCGATTAAAAACAAAAAAGCAGCAATAAAATAAACATGCCTGCAAGTTGACTTTGCTAATTTTGTTAAAAGCTATACCTTAAGACCTGCAATAACCTCAACGGCTTATCTACATACTATTGAGAGATGGAACTTTCACCTAAAGCAAAAAAAATACTCGCCCAAATTGCCAGCGAAAGCACAAAACTTGGCGACTTACGAAACATTGCAAAGGAAATTAAAAAAGATCATGTGCTAGCAATGGAACTTTGGCAGGCGAACGATTTCTTTGCCCGTCAATTAGCCATTTTAATTATGGACCACAAACTACTGTCCGAAGAAGTAATTGATGGTTTAATTGCCGATATGGATCAACATACCGAAAAAGAGAAATTGCAGCTCATCGACTGGCTTTTCGCCAACCAACTCAGTAAATCCAAATCCTTACTTATGCTGATTGGAGCATGGGAAAAAAGCTCATCTTCATTAAAAAGACGAACATTTTGGTACCATCAAGCACGCTTACGCTGGATGGGACAACCTCAACCGGATAGTGAAAAACTACTTTCTAAAATTGAAGAAAAAATTGAGTCGGAACAACCTGAAGTGCAGTGGGCGATGAATTTCACTACAGGATGGATAGGTGTTTACGAAAAAGCACTCAGGAACCGTTGCATAGCACTTGGCGAAAGAACAGGGCTTTATAAAGGACAAATGGTTTCCAAAGGTTGTACGCCGAATTATTTACCTCAATTCATCGAAATGGAGAGCCAAAAACGTAAATTAAATTAGAAAAAAAATCGCTCAAGCAAAGATTATTACCTGAGCGATTAGCTATAAATCATTATAAAACACCTGTCTTTACTTAAAATCCTGCATAAAAGCAGGTATGCTCTCTGCTAAATTACCATTGGAAATGGCCTTTACAAAAGAAGTTCCAATAATGGCTCCGTTAGCATACTGGCACGCTTTATCGAATGTTTCGCGGTTGCTAATTCCAAAACCTATCATGGTTGGATTTTGAAGTTTCAAACCTTGAATACGTGCGAAATAATCTTCGGTTGTGCTGCCCACTTCTAAATTTTTCCCAGTTGTTGCCGATGATGAAAGCAAGTAAATAAACCCATTACTTAAACCATCGATCTTTTGAATACGTTCATCCGCCGTTTGCGGGGTAATTAAAAAAATATTGCTTAAATCGTACTTATTAAAGGTATTTGCATACAGCGCTTCGTATTCGTACATCGGTAAATCGGGCACAATGCAGCCATCAACGCCTACTTCGGCGCAAGCTTTACAAAAATTTTCTACACCAAACTGCAAAACTGGGTTAACGTATCCCATTAATAAAACCGGAATACTTACTTTTTTACGCAAATCTTTTAATTGTTCGAAAAGAATTTGCAATGTCATACCATTATCCAAGGCTTGTTTGCTACTGGCTTGAATAATTGGCCCGTCGGCCACTGGATCGGAGTATGGAAAACCTATTTCCAATAAATCGGCACCCGATTGCTCCAACAATTCGGCTATTTGAAGGGTGTTTTCCAAATTTGGAAAACCCGCAGTATAATAAATGGATACTATATTTTTTTTCTCCTGAAAGAGTTTTTTTAATCTGTTCATGTTTTATTTACGGTTATCAAGCGTCTTTTGTAAACGACAAGCTGCTTATAAATTAAAATAGTTAATATACGTTTCAAGGTCTTTATCGCCCCTACCCGAAAGGCATACCACCACATTTTCTCCTCCTTTAAAGTTCATTTTTTCTAAATAGGCTAATGCGTGTGCACTTTCAATTGCCGGAATAATACCTTCTAATTGTGTGCAAAGCAAACCTGCTTGTAAACTTTCATCATCGGTAATAGAAACGTATTGTCCACGTCCCGTTTTAAATAAATGTGCGTGTTGAGGTCCAATTCCAGGATAATCCAAACCTGCAGAAACCGAATGCGGCTCTACCACCTGACCATCTTCTGTTTGCATTAAAATACTGCGACTTCCGTGCAATACGCCTTCCTTGCCTAAATAGGTTGTTGCAGCAGAAAAACCTGTATCTACCCCTTTTCCGGCAGCTTCAACCGCAATTAACTTCACCGCTTCATCATCTAAGAAATGATAAAACATCCCCATGGCATTGCTTCCACCACCTACACAAGCTAAAACATAATCAGGTTGATTTGAACCGGTTTGCTCCAACAATTGTTTTTTAGTTTCTTCTGAGATGACAGATTGAAATAAACCAACCATATCAGGGTACGGATGCGGTCCAACCACGGAACCGATGATGTAATGAGTATCTACCGGGTTGTTTATCCAATCGCGCATAGCTTCATTTGTTGCATCTTTTAAGGTTTTGCTACCCGATGTAGCGGCTACCACTTTGGCTCCAAGCATTTTCATACGGGCTACATTCGGTGCTTGGCGCGCAATATCAACCTCGCCCATGTAAATTACACATTCTAGATTACGTAAGGCACATACAGTCGCGGTAGCAACCCCGTGTTGACCGGCACCTGTTTCGGCAATAATGCGTTTTTTTCCTAATTTTTCGGCCAATAAAATTTGTCCGATAGTATTGTTAATTTTATGTGCACCGGTGTGGTTCAAATCTTCTCTTTTTAAGAAAATATTGGCGCCATATTTTTCTGAATAACGTTTCGCTAAATACAAAGGTGAAGGGCGACCTACATAATCTTTTAACAACTGATGAAACTCTTTTTGAAATGCGGCATCGTTTATAATTTTTAAGTAGTTCTGACGCAGTTCTTCAACATTTGGATACAGCATTTCCGGAATATAAGCTCCTCCAAAATCTCCGTAGTATCCGTTTTCATTTACGTGGTATTTCATTATTGATGGGTTGATGGTTTTAAGTTTATTGAGGGTAATGTGTTAACTATTGGTTTGATAGGCTATCTTTTGTTTCAAAATGGGCTATAAAATCGCGTATTTTTGCTGCATCTTTTAATCCCGGTTCCAATTCAAATTTACTGTTAATATCTACTGCATAAAGATGCGAATCGGTTAAGTTTTTAATTTCATCGGCGTGCATAACATCCAAACCACCACTTAAAAAATAAGGTTTATCGTAGGGATATTTGGCTAGAACCTCCCAGTTAAAGGTTTGCCCCGAGCCACCATGTGCTGGTGTTTTTGTATCGAACAAAAAATAATCAACTTTATCCATGTAAGGCTCTAACAAGGCAAAATCAAACTCATCGTTCAAACCAAAGGCCTTAATTATTTCCACTCCCGGGAAATAACTTTTAAGCGCTTCGCAATACGTTACAGACTCATCGCCATGCAATTGTACAGCTTTTAGTTGATGGAAAGCGACATGTTCTAACACCGCACCTAACTCTTCATTTACAAACACACCCGTCGTTTTTATCTCTGATGGTATATATTTTATTAATTCAGCAGATTCGCTGGATATGAAGCGAGGCGATTTACGATAAAAAATAAACCCCAGGTAGTCTGGTCGCAGTTCAGCCACCTCCGCAATGTTATTGGCGTATTTCATACCGCACACTTTCAATTTTAAATCCATTGCTATCATGAGGCCATTAATATTTTAAAACTTGCCAATGCATTTTTTCTCATCAACGATTCTTCCGCTTCGTAGTAACAATCTCCAAAGCTTGCTTCTGGCTTGATGGTTTTAATGGCCAAAGCAGCGTTGCAAAGCACAACGTTGTTTTGCGCGTCGCTTGCCTCACCGTTGAGTACATCCATGAATATTTTTGCCGACGACGCTACCGTATCGCCACCTTTGATATCTTCGGCTACTATTTTCTCAAAACCGATATCGCTCAATGACAAAATAGTCTCGCCTTTATTGGTAAAGGTTTTCACATCCCCGGTTAGGGAAATTTCATCATAACCTCCCAAATCGTGCACAATGGTATATTTTTTATCGCTGTCTTGATATAAATAATTGTACAAACGAGCCAATTCCAAACTAAAAACGCCTACCATCTGGTATTTTGGTTGGCTCGGGTTTACCATGGGACCCAGCATATTAAAAAAGGTCTTTACCCCCAACTCTTTTCGAATTGGCGCTACAATTTTCATTGCTGGATTAAATAGTGGGGCATGTAAAAAGCAAATGCCTGCCGTATCTAAATTACGCTTCAAAGCATCCGTATCGTTCGTAAAAGTATGACCTAGATATTCCATTACATTGGATGACCCGCAGCCCGAAGAAACACCATAATTACCATGTTTGGCCACTTTATGTCCCGCACCAGCCAACACAAACGATGAAAGCGTTGAAATATTAAACGTATCTTTTCCATCTCCTCCGGTGCCACACAAATCAATTAATTCGTAATTCGAAAAATCGGCTTTGAGTCCTAAATCAAGCATCGCATCTCTAAAACCTTTCAATTCATCAACCGTAATGTTACGCATGGCATAAGCCGTAATAAACGATGCAATTTGCGAAGTATTAAACTCGCCTTGCGCAATGGATACCAAAATATTCTTTGCTTCTTCTCTGCTAAAGCTTTTATTTTCAAATAAATGATTTAAGATTTTTTTCATAAGTAGTTTCTTTCTCAAAAAAAAGTTCATAAAAAAAGGATTGCTTTTTGGGCAATCCTTTTCGTTGTGTAAAATATTTTTAAATTTATATACAATAGAATATGCCTAACGATTATCGTTATGCCACCACCAATTGATATTTAAATTTTTAATTGTCATGTTTGTGAAGCAAATATTACGATTGTTTTTTACTATTCCAAACATTTATTAAAATTCATGGCTTTTTTTAAAAGACGCAATCATCATCCTATCGACGACTTTGGTTTTGGTTCTAGTCCCACCAGCAAAAATCAACGCTCATTAAACCACGACGGCACGGTAAGCCTAATTCGCACGGGCTTGCCGTGGTTTAAGTTTGATGACACGTACACGCGCTTAGTGACTACCAGCTGGACCCAATTTTTCATCATCATTTTTATTTATTACATTGTTGTAAACTGCATTTTTGCATTTATCTACAACCTGGTAGGCATTGAACATTTAAGTGGAGCTACTGGAACAAGCCCAAGGGATCATTTTTTTGATGCTTTTTTCTTTTCTGTCCAAACCATTTCTACAGTTGGTTACGGCCATATTTCGCCACAGGGATTTATTACCAGCTGCATTGCAGCGTTCGAAAGTATGCTGGGCTTACTGGGTTTTGCATTGGCCACCGGATTATTGTACGGACGTTTTAGTCGCCCTACTTCCAAAGTCAATTTCAGTAAAAACATGGTTATTGCTCCTTATGGCGATGGGAAAGGCTTAATGTTTCGTTTGATTAACCTGCGTCGAAACAGTCTCATTGATGTTAAAGTGAGTATGACAGTGGCCTATAACGAAACCGTTAACGGTAAAACTGACCGAAAATTTTACACCTTGGCCTTAGAAAGGTCCGAAATTGGCCTCCTCTCGCTCAACTGGACGATCGTACATCCTATCAACGAAGAAAGTCCCTTTTTCGGTAAAAACAAAGAAGAACTGTTATTGGCCGATGTGGAGATATTCGTCATTTTAAAAGCTTTCGATGATACCTTTTCGCAAAGCATTCATACCCGCCGCAGTTACATCGCTGAAGAAATTGAATTTGGTAAGAAATTTATGAAAATGTTTCACCATAACGAAGAGGGTAAAACTGTTATGGATTATTCTAAACTGGATACCTTTGAGCCTTAAATAAACAGATTCAGATTTTTACTTTTTTGTTCAAACCTATCCTATAAGTTTTTTGAAACCTTATAAGCTGAGTTCGACAATTTTCCACCTGTCTTACTATTTATTAATGCATTGATTTTCAATATAATGCAGTTGTATAGCGCCCTTATTTCGAGAAGATTTTTCCTTAAATAGTAGGCGTTCGGAAATTGTATTTTTAATAATTAATATCCATTTGAGTTGTTGTCATCCCCCTGCCCCCTTCAAAGGGGGACACCGACAAAACGCCTAGGATGTGTACGTTTTCAGTTTGGACACTGGCTATTTCCCCCTTTGAAGGGGGCAGTGGGATGATTTTTTAGTACATTCTCGAAAGGCAATTTCATAGACATTCGAAAATTTTATTGTAACTAATAATCGAGTTCAGGTTGATAGGATAGGTTTGTAGGCAATTTTATTTCAACAACGGATTTTTCTCCTTCGCAAACAATTCATACACCTTTTTATCTACAAACGAAGGGAACAATTTATTCATCCAAACGGCCAGTTTACCCTGCCCTGTCATTACGAGTGTGCGCTTACGTTTTTCAATGCCATCGGCAATAATAACGGCTACCTCTTCGGCGGTCATCATTTTTTCTTCGTCCAAACTCGTTTCACCTTGCGCTACTCCATCCTTGGCTAAAGCCGTTACACGAATGTTTGAAGCCGTAAAACCCGGACAAGCCAATAACACATTTACACCTGTTTTTAGCAACTCGGTGCGGAGCGATTCCAAGAAACCATTCATCGCAAATTTTGAGGCCGAATAGCCTGTACGGCCGGGTAATCCTCTAAATCCGGCAATAGACGAAACACCCACAATGGTTCCTTTGGTTTTTAAAATCTCGGGTAAAGCATATTTGGTGCAGTACACCGTGCCCCAAAAATTCACGTCCATTAAATTTTTAAGTACGGATAAATCCAAATCGTTAAACAAAGCACGCATCGATAAACCTGCGTTATTGACCAAAATATCAATTCTGTCAAAAGTTAACAACGCTTGTTTAACCATTAATTCGCAGTCTTCTTCTTTACTTACATCGGCTTGTACCGCTATTGCTTTTATGCCATATTTAAGCTCCAACTCGGCGGTAATTTCGCAAAGGGTAACGTATTGTCTGGCGGCTAAAACTAAATGCGCGCCACGTTTGGCAAATTCTTCGGCACATGCTCGGCCAATTCCACTCGATGCTCCGGTTATTAAGACTACTTTATCTTTCATGTAAATTTAGAATGTTTATGGGGGTGGTTGAAATCACAATTATTTCATCATGGCATTTTCATACGGAACTCGGGTAATGATAGATCTTCCGAGCGTTATTTCATCGGTATACTCTAGTTCACCGCCAAATGCAATGCCGCGCGCAATGGTGGTAATTGGAATGTTGAATGATTTCAGTTTTTTGTAGAGATAAAACAAGGTGGTATCGCCTTCCATATTTGGGCTCAAGGCTAAAATTACTTCTTTCACATCGCCTGTAGCCACGCGATTTACCAATCCATCGATGTATAAATCTGCCGGACCAACGCCATCCATGGGCGAAATTAATCCTCCCAAAACATGGTAAACGCCGAAATATTGTGCCGTATTCTCGATGGCCATTACGTCGCGGGTATCTTCTACCACGCAAATGGTTGTTTTATCCCGCTTATGCGAGGTACAGATTTCACATTCCGAAAAATCGGAAATATTGTAGCAAATGCTGCAATTTTTAATCTGTTCTTTTAATTTAATTAAGGTATTTCCAAACTGTTTTACTTCTTCTTGTTCTTTTCCCAATAGATGTAAAACCAGTCGCAATGCTGTTTTTTGACCTACCCCGGGTAATTTAGCAAATTCGGCTACTGCATCTTCCAGCAGTTTGGATGAAAAATTCATAGCACGAAATTACGGAAAAAAGTTATAAGTGGTAGGTGGTAAGTAATAGGTTAATAGGTATAGGGTTTAGAGTGAAAAGCAGAAAGAGCAAAGAGTGCTCAGTCCTAAGTCGAGAGTCCAAAGTATTAATTATCAAGGCTGATTCACGAATTTACTAATTCCCTAATTCAACGAACAAACTAATCAACCAACAAACCATATAGCAATTCAACAACTATTTTCTTACATTTATCAGCTTAAAATTAAAAATATGTCTTCAACCATCCTGTTATGTTTTTTAATCGGTTATTTTCTGATATTGATTATCATTTCATTTGTAACGTCTAAAGAATCTTCAGACAATGCAACCTTTTTTATTGCGAACCGGAATTCGAAATGGTATTTAGTAGCCTTTGGGATGATTGGTACTGCCCTCTCGGGTGTTACGTTTATTTCTGTTCCGGGTGAGGTTGGCTCGCCTGGCGGCAATCAGTTTCAGTATTTCCAGTTTGTTTTAGGAAACGCAGTTGGTTTCATCATCATTGCAACAGTTTTGCTTCCGCTTTACTACCGCATGAATTTAACCTCCATTTACAGCTACATTGAAAAACGTTTAGGCTTTTACAGTTATAAAACAGCTGCTTCTATCTTTTTACTCAGTAGAACGCTTGGTTCGGCAACTCGTTTATACTTGGTGGTAATTGTTTTACAACGTTTTATTTTCGATAGCTATCATATTCCTTTTTGGGTTACTGTTTTAATTTCATTGGGTTTAATCTGGTCGTACACGTTTAAAGGAGGGTTAAAAACCATTATCATTACCGACACCCTACAAACCTTTTTCTTGGTGTTATCGGTTTTCTTAACCATTTATTTTATCTGCGGCAGGTTAGATTTCAATATTCCACAGGCTTTTGAGAACGTTAAAAACAGCAGTTATTCGAAAATTTTCTTCTTAAATGATTTCTTAACCAACAAGTTCTACTTTAGCAAACAGTTCATTGGTGGTATTTTTGTAACCATCGCTATGACTGGTTTAGACCAGGATTTAATGCAAAAGAACCTGAGTATGAGTACCATTAAAGAAGCTCAGAAAAACATGTTTACTTTTACCGGCGTATTTGTAATTTTGAACGTTTTCTTTTTGAGCGTAGGTGCTTTGCTTTATATCTATGCCAGTAAAAATGGCATACAAATTCCCTTGGACCACCTCACAGGAAAACCAAGAACTGACTTATTGTTCCCTGAAATCGCACTGAATTATTTAGGTGCTGTTCCGGCTATTATTTTCATGTTGGGCTTAACAGCAGCCACTTTTGCCACCACTGATTCTGCCTTAACCGCTTTAACCACCTCCTTTTGTGTTGACTTTTTAGGCATGGATAAGAGTGAAAATATCAATGCTGCATCTGCCGTAAAAAAACGTCACACCGTGCATATTGTCTTTTCAATACTCATGTTTTTTGTGATTTTAGCCATCAATGCTTTCAACAGTTCATCGGTAGTTAGTTTAATTTTTACCATTGCATCGTACACCTACGGTCCCTTGTTAGGCTTATACAGTTTTGGATTATTTGTAAAAAAACGAGGTTTGCATGATAAATTTGTGCCTTATGTTTGCATTATATCACCTTTTTTGTGTTACTTACTATCTGCGTATTCGACCACTTTATTAGGAGGTTACGTTTTTAGTGTCGAACTCATCCTAATAAATGGTTTCATTACCTTTTTAGGGTTGTTGTGCATCAGCAAAAAAACCGATGCGCAAACCCGTTTTTAATACAAAATAGTAGCTTATGACGAATGAAGAAAAAATTAGAAGTGCTTTTGAGAACAAAGACTGGCAAGAAATAAAAGTTACAGATTCTTGGCAGATTTTTAAAATAATGGCCGAGTTTGTGGATGGCTTTGAAAAATTAGCAAAAATAGGACCTTGTGTAACAATTTTTGGCTCTGCACGTACTGCACAAGCCAATAAATACTACCAATTGGCCGAGCATTGTGCCAAATTATTAACAGATCGTGGATATGGCGTAGTTACCGGAGGTGGTCCGGGCATTATGGAAGCTGGAAACAAAGGGGCCCACACCAATGGCGGAAAATCAGTTGGACTAAATATAGAATTGCCTTTTGAGCAATTTCACAACAAATACATCGACCACAACAAATTACTGGAGTTTGACTACTTCTTTGTGCGAAAAGTCATGTTCATGAAATACAGTCAAGGTTTTGTGGTTTTACCAGGTGGTTTTGGCACGATGGATGAACTTTTTGAAGCGTTAACCTTGATTCAAACCGGTAAAATTGCCCGTTTCCCTATCGTTTTAGTAGGTTCGGAATATTGGGGTGGATTAATTGACTGGCTGCGAAATACCATGTTAAACACCGAACATAACATTCACGAAGAAGACCTAAATCTTTTCCGTTTGGTTGACACTGCCGAAGAAGCGGCTGAACATATCTTCCGTTTTTACGAGAAATATGTACTTAAACCAAACTTCTAAATCATTATTTCAGGATTTAAAACATCACAATGCTTGTCACATTCAAGCATTGTGATGTTCATTTATAAAAATTTGTAACCTTCTATCGTTTTTAACGTCGAATAGGTAAAGCATAGAGAAATGGATCATCAATATACATGGACAAAGGGAGTACTGGATAGTAATTATCAAGTATTTAAAGCGGGGGAGATTCGTTTATCGTTAAATTTTGAAACTTTCCAAAATACGGCTACTGCCCGTACCAGTGAAGGCACTTTCACTTTTAAAAATATGGGCTTTTGGAATGGACAGACACAAATTTTCAATGAGCAAAATCAGTCCATCGCCAAAATAGAGTACAATTCTATGGGCTTAAAAGCCAAAATCACTTTACAAAATAACATCGTTTACAATTGGACTTTTCAAAGTGGTTTTCTAAGTAAATGGGCTTTGAGCAATGCGAATGAGGAGCATGCGATATACAATGCTGCAACCGGTAACGGTCAGATTCAAACCAATATAGAGAGCATTTATTTAATCGCCGCAGGTATCTTCATCCGGGAATATTACACCCGCATTATTTTTATTTTACTTGTTATATTCTTGATTCCAATCTTATGTAATCGAGTGTAAATCAGAGCCTTATAATAAACCATAAACCCGTTCGCTTGGGCGTGCAATGAGAGCTTTATCACCCGAAACAACAATTGGCCGTTCGATTAAAATTGGGTTTTCAACCATGGCTTCAATCCATTCTTGATCACTCAAGGTTTTATCCTTGTATTTTTCCAAGAATACTTTTTCGGCTTTTCGGATTAAATCAAATGGTTTTATACCTAGCTTTTTAACAATTTCGGTTAGCGTTTCAACACTGGGTGTATCTTCTAAGTATTTGATAATTTGGAACGGTTTTCCACTATCTTCTAGTATTTCTACAGCGCATCTGCTTTTAGTACAACGGCTGTTGTGGTAAATTTGAATCATTTTTATAGTGCTTATAAACCGCTTACACCTCCGCTCACCACTAATTTCATGGCATCAGCCGCGCTCATGTTCAAGTCGGTTACTTTCTCGCGTTTGACGATACAAAGCTGCCCGGCAAAGGAATACGATAAAGGAAAATACACGGCCACTTCATCGGGTAAATTGAGTTTTTTTAAATCGTTTTGCGTTAAAAACCCAATTTTTTTCAAGCCTCCTTCTACCTCAACAATTACTGGGTGATTAAATTTCTTTTCATCGCCCACAAAGGCTTCGGTTAAATCTTTTATAGAGGTATAAATAAAATTGAGTAAAGGCAGGCGGTGCATGACCTTCTGAAACCAATTGTACATGGGTTCGGTTACAAAATTGGTTACAAAAATTCCGGCCAATAGAATAATGCTCAAAACGGTTAGCAGTCCCAAACCGGGAATATTACGACTTTCGCCTGTTTTGGGGTCTACGCCCAAGATATTGTTTACGTTTAGCCAACTATCAACAGTTGTTACCGCCCAAATAACAATAAATATACTGACAGCAATAGGCACCACAATTAATAGCCCTTTAATGAGGTAGTTTAATATGGCCTTGCTTATTCTGTTCATGACGCAAAAATAGAAAAAAAATTGTTGTTAATCGTTTGGCTTTTTGTGCAGCTTGGTTACATTTATCTTTCGGTTTAGCATCTTATCAGCATCTATTCTGCAAAAAATATTCTTTTTACACGTTGCGAAATATTGGTTAATATCTCGTATGGTATGGTATTAATTTGCTTTGCTAATTCTTGTATAGTATGCTCGGCATTAAATACAATGGCCTCGTCGCCGGGTTTTACATCCAACCCCGTAACATCCAACATGGTCATATCCATACAAATAGACCCTATCGTGGGCACTAAAATACCGTTAATCAGCATCTGCCCTACTCCGTTCCCAAATGCGCGTGTATACCCATCGGCATAACCAATTTTTACCGTAGCAATTTTGCCTCCATTGGGTAAAGCGCCTCGACGACCATACCCAACTGTTTCACCAGCTTGCAAGGTTTTAACTTGTGTAACGGTAGTTTTAAGCACCATAACGGTTTTTAAATTGGCATTATTGGCCATAGCTGAATCAAAACCATACAATCCTATTCCTAAACGAACCATGTCAAATTGCGCATTTGGTAAACGGGTTATCCCTGAAGTATTGGACATGTGCCGCAAGGGCTTGTAAGGCAATACCTCCATTATTTGTTGACTTGCCTGGGTAAACTGGCTGATTTGTTTTTCTGAAAAGCCATCGTGCTCTGCCGCGTCACTTGCCACCAAATGCGAGAAGATACTTTGTACTTTTACCTTCTCCTGCCCGCTTAAAATCTGTAGAACGGCTGTAATTTCCGATTCATCGAAACCCAATCGGTGCATACCACTATCTATTTTGATGTGAATGGGGTACTGATATGATGCCTCAGGCAACGCAGTTAAAAAGGAATTTAAAATTTCTAAACTGTAGATTTCAGGCTCCAGTTGATGCTGAATAATCGCTTCGAAAGCTGATTCTTCGGGACTCATCACCATGATGGGCAAGGTTATCCCTGCTTTTCGTAATACGATTCCTTCATCGGCATAAGCCACAGCCAGATAATCCACTTTGTGAAATTGAAGTAAATTAGCCACCTCGAAACTGCCACTTCCGTACGAGAATGCTTTGACCATGGCCATGATTTTAACTCCCGGTTTTATTTTAGAACGGTAATATTGCAAATTATGCACCATGGCATTTAAATCGACCTCTAAAATCGTATCGTGGATTTTATGCGTGAGCAACTTACTGATTTTACCAAATTCGAAACGACGTGCCCCTTTTACCAAGACAGTTTCATGCGAGAATACCAGATTAGGAAAAGCTTTTATAAAATGCTCTGTATCAACAAAAAACTGTTTTTCCAACTTAAAAAGATGGCCAAATTCTTCGATATGCTGACCGATTCCAATCAATCGACTTATTTTTTTCTGTTGTAGTAAATCTGCAATTTCGGCGTATAAATCCGCATTATTCTTTCCTGTTTCAAAGATATCGGAAAGAATAACCGTTTTTTTCTTATGTTGATTTTGCTGATTTAAAAAATCGAGTGCAATGCTGAGCGATGAAATATCAGCACTGTACGAATCGTCGATAATTGAACATTGATTGATGCCATTTTTGAGTTCGAGACGCATGCTTACCGGGC
The DNA here is from genome assembly GCF_052344095.1 of Pedobacter paludisoli. GTDB lineage: Bacteria > Bacteroidota > Bacteroidia > Sphingobacteriales > Sphingobacteriaceae > Pedobacter. The sequence goes on from NZ_CP179926.1 coordinate 1,847,541, forward strand.
TTAGTTTCTCCAATTGGTATTTAGCTTCATCTTGCGTATAGCCCATTGCCAAGAGCGTTGCCCAGCAAATTATTCCATTTTCTATCGATGCTTTATCTTGGAAGGGCAATAGGAGTCCTATTTCTTCTTCTCGGTACTTTGCAGTTAAAACAGAGCCTCCTTTTTCGGGGCGAATGTTCATAATTTGCAAGTCTGCTTGTTGGGTGGTACTCCAGCTGAAATGCCTTTTTCCAGGTAAATCTTTTGCTGCTAAATGCTCGGTATAATCGGGCGAATAAATAAATAGTGCTGAATTTTTAAAGAGTTTTAATTTCTCATGTAGCTTTTCCGCTTTTGACTGAAAACCCTCGGCATGCGCCTCTCCTATGTTGGTTAAAATCCCTATTTCGGGCTGAATCATGCGTTCGAGACTTTCCATTTCGCCTACAGCCGAAATTCCGGCTTCAAAAATCCCAAGCGTATCTTGCTCATCGATTTGCCATACCGATAAAGCTACACCAATTTGCGAATTATAGCTTTTAGGGCTTCGTACGATGATAAAATCATGCGATAATACCTGATACAACCATTCTTTTACAATTGTTTTTCCATTGCTTCCGGTTACGCCAATCGTTTTCAATGGAAAACTTTCGCGATGATAAATGGCTAACTGTTGAAGTGCAAACAAAGCATTTTTTACCACGATAAAATTACTATCGGCATACTTCTCAACATACGCTTGCTCGGTGACAACAAAGTTCCGAATCCCCTTGGCATGGGCATCGGCTATAAAAACATGTCCATCGCGGTGCGATGAAAGGGCAAAAAATAAAGATTGATCCGGTACCAATACCAACCTACTATCGCTTATCAGGTATTTTATAAGGCTTTTGTCCTGAACAATTTTGCAATCGGCATTTAATATTTGAGCAAGGTAATTAATCGTATATGGTAGATTCTGCATATTTTTTATTCAGAAATGCGGTAATGGTTTTTATTTTTACGAATTTCAGCAAATAATTATGAAAAGTGGTAAAGAAGCTCCGGTATATTTAGACAAAAAGCAAGCATTGGCGAAAGCGGAGGCTTTTTGTGTATATCAGGAACGCTCGCAAAAAGAGGTTCGCAGCAAATTATTGGATTGGGGCATGCGCGGTGATGAATTGGAAGAAATCATTTCGGAGCTGATTATCAACAATTTCCTAAACGAAGAACGCTTTGCCAAACACTATGCGTCGGGGAAATTTTCGATTAAAAAATGGGGACGAATAAAGATTAAACAGGGTTTAAAATTGAAAGGTGTACCAGAAAAAATCCTACAAAAAGCATTGTTTAGCTTAGATGACGATGCCTATTTACAAACCTTAAAAACCCTTGCCGAAAAAAAGCGTCTTCTATTAACCGAAAAAGATCCATTTAAAAAGAAAAATAAGCTTATCTCCTATTTGCAGGGAAGAGGTTTTGAACGCGATTTGATTTATGACGTGCTCAAGTTCGATGATAATTAACCGTAAACAAGCTTTTAATAGGCTTTCTTCGAATAACTACTTTAAAAAATTGTAAATTTATTCACATGATAAACAGCATTTTAAACATTTAAAGGCATTTTATTTTACAAAAGGTATTGACAGAAGTTCAAATCTCCCTATATTTGCATCACCAAAAACAAACCAACTAACGGTTTATTTGGAAATGCGAAAGTAGCTCAGTTGGTAGAGCACGACCTTGCCAAGGTCGGGGTCGCGAGTTCGAATCTCGTCTTTCGCTCCAAAGACTTTCAGGATTGAAAGTTCTTCAAAATAAAAGGTTAATCACCTGCTCGGGTGGTGGAACTGGTAGACACGCAGGACTTAAAATCCTGTGCACCTAAAATGCGTGCGGGTTCGATTCCCGCCCCGAGTACGAAGCCTTTCTGCTAAGCAGAGAGGCTTTTTTGTTTTAAAAACAATTTTTACGCAACAAAAAAAGGGTCCCATTGCTGAAACCCTTTAAAAAAAAATAAATATAACTTATTTCAAATCAAATCTATCTAAATTCATCACTTTCACCCATGCTGCCACAAAATCATGCACAAATTTTTCGTTGGCATCGGCGCTAGCATATACTTCGGCGATTGCTCTTAACTCAGATTGAGAACCAAACACCAAATCGGCACGGGTAGCGGTCCATTTAGGTTGGCCACTCACTCTATCGCTTCCAATATACAATTCACGATCTTGACCAGCTGCTTTCCAAACGGTACTCATATCCAACAGATTCACTAAGAAATCGTTGGTTAACGTTCCTGGCTTTTGTGTGAACACTCCATGTTTACTTTTATCAAAATTGGTATCCAACACGCGTAATCCCGCTACTAAAACTGTCAATTCTGGTGCGCTCAAGGTTAATAAGTTTGCCTTATCTACCAATAATTCTTCGGTTAAGACAGTCGATTTAGATTTTCTGAAATTGCGGAAACCATCGGCTTGAGGCTCTAAATAAGCCATTGATTCTACGTCGGTTTGTTCTTGTGTTGCATCCATACGTCCAGGCGCGAAAGCTACAGTAACGGTTTGTCCCGCATCTTGAGCTGCCTTTTCTACCGCAGCAGATCCTGCTAACACAATTAAATCGGCCATAGAGATTTTTTTACCATCGCCTTGCGCATCATTAAACTCTTGTTGAATGCTGGCTAGAGTATTTAAAACTTTCTGTAATTGCACCGGATTATTGGCTTCCCAACTTTTTTGTGGCGCTAAACAAATACGCGCACCGTTCGCTCCTCCGCGTTTATCAGAACCTCTGAACGATGATGCGGAAGCCCAGGCTGTTGAAACCAATTCAGAAACAGTTAAACCTGTACTCAATATGTTTGCTTTCAGGGTAGCTATATCGCTCTCGCTTACCAAAGGATGATTTACTGCCGGAATTGGATCTTGCCAAAGCAAATCTTCTTGTGGGATGTCTGTACCTAAATACCTCGATTTTGGTCCCATATCGCGGTGTGTTAATTTAAACCAAGCGCGTGCAAAGGCATCCGCAAAGGCATCAGGGTTTTCCAAGAATTTTCTGGAAATTTTTTCATATGCCGGATCTAGTCGCAAAGAAAGATCGGTGGTTAACATGGTTGGCAAATGCTTCTTAGTGCTATCAAAGGCATCTGGAATCACTGCATCGGCATTTTTCGCAACCCATTGGTGTGCACCTGCCGGACTTTTGGTTAATTCCCATTCAAATGCGAATAAATTTTCAAAGAAATGGTTGCTCCATTGTGTAGGGGTTTGTGTCCAGGTTACCTCTAAACCACTGGTAATGGTATCGGCTCCTTTTCCACTGCCATATTTATTGCTCCAACCAAAGCCTTGATCAGCCAAATCGGCTGCTTCAGGTTCTTTACCTACATGATCGGAAGAGGCTGCTCCGTGTGCTTTTCCGAAGGTATGTCCACCGGCAATCAAAGCCACAGTTTCTTCATCATCCATCGCCATGCGTGAAAATGTATCGCGAATATCTTTTGCGGCAGCAATTGGATCAGGATTGCCGTTTGGACCTTCTGGATTTACATAAATTAAACCCATATGTGCCGCAGCGAGCGGTTTTTCTAAATTAGCACTGTGTTTATCGCCAGAAGCATCTTCATCCGATACCACTACCCCATGTTCGGCTAAACCTTCTTCGCCATGACTGTATCTTTTATCGTTTCCAAGCCAAGTGGTTTCAGATCCCCAATACACATCCTCATCGGCTTCCCACACATCGGCACGTCCACCGGCGAAGCCGAATGTTTTAAATCCCATCGATTCTAAGGCCACGTTTCCGGTAAGAATCATCAAATCGGCCCAAGAAATTTTATTTCCATATTTTTGTTTGATTGGCCAAAGCAAACGTCTGGCTTTATCTAAACTAACGTTATCCGGCCAGCTGTTTAAAGGTGCAAAACGTTGTTGACCAGAACCTCCTCCTCCTCTACCGTCAAATACACGGTAGGTTCCGGCGCTGTGCCAAGCCATACGAATAAATAAAGGTCCGTAATGACCGAAATCTGCTGGCCACCAATCTTGCGAATCGGTCATAAGCGCATGTAAATCTTGCTTTAATGCTTCTAAATCTAAACGCTTAAATGCTTCAGCATAATTGAATGCTTCATTCATAGGATTCGACTTCGTAGAATGTTGACGCAGGACATTCAATTTCAATTGATTTGGCCACCAATCGCGATTTCGTGTACCACCACCTGCTACATTCTGTTTCATACTGCCATTGTGAAATGGGCATTTGCTGATGTCGTTTGATTCTTTTTCCATTTTTCTGTTTTATTAGTAGATGTAATATTCTATTGCTTGTGACTATTAAACATTTCAAATGTAGCGCCCTTAACTTCCGAATCAAAATCACTTTATTTGATACGCAAATAGATGTTTTTTATAGTATCGGTTTCCGATTATCAGAAACAGCAATACAAGTGGTAGCGCTTATTTCAACAAAAAGAGACAGTTCAATCTACCAAAAAAATGGCTCATAATCAAAGAGATGAGCTGATTTTTTTCTTAAAATTTTGGCTCTTAAATTTGGGTGCTAACATTCATATTTCTAAATCTGCACACCCAAAAGGAAAAGCGCTTTTTTTTATAGCAAGTGGAAAAGTAGCTCAGTTGGTATAGCCATAATCTTGCCCAGGTTGGGCTTGCGCGTTCGATTCTTGCCTTTCGCTCTTAATTCTTCAGGATGGAAGTTTTTCAAAGTTCAGCTTCAGAGCCCAATAAAAAAAATGAATTAGTAGTTTTATTTGTTTACGCTAATTTCAAGCTTGTAGCCCTTTCCACGTACAACAGCAATTTTTATAGTGGGATCATACGCTAGTTTTTTCCTCAATTTTGATATGAACATATCTAAACTGCGTCCTACAATAATACCTTCATCTTCCCATATTTCTTTCTGTAGCTGGTCCCTCTGGATGGTTTTATTAGGAGAGCGTGCAAAAATGAGCAATAACCGCGATTCTGTTCTGGTAAGATCGATACACACTTCATTTGAAGTCAGTTTTTGGTTCTTCACATCGAACGATAGCGTACCTAAAGTTAGCGTGTCGGAAGCACTAGCATCAGCTAAAGTTTTTCCTAGGCTTAATCGACCTGAAACACATAAAACCAACAAAGGCTAAAAATGGCAAACTGCCAAAGAACAATCTATTTCGCTGGCTATCAATAACCCTAGGTTTAAATTTGATATTAATCTGATAACACGACTTCGGTTGCACTCTTCCTAAACATGGTACAATATCACTCTTTTTATTTTTTGATATAGCAAACCCGTAGGTTACATTGGTACTCTCGCAATTTAGAACATGAACAACATACTCATTTTCAAGGGGAGTTTGAGCTAACAATCGCTGTGTGATTGTAACCAAAGAGTCGGGCTGAAAAGTAAGCTTGTTCTCAAAACTAATTTGGTATTCATTTTCGGCTATCTTTTTTACCGGAAGCACTCTTGATGTTTTATCGCCCGACTGTAAAAGCAATTCATGTCCTATCCTACGAAGCAAAACTTCCCTCCTTGCGTTATCAAACTCGTTGTTTCCCATTATATTGAAAGCGAGGCAAATTACAGGAATCAAGAACAACAACAGTAGTCCCAACAAATATTTGCGCTTCCAAAAAAGATGTTTCAGGCTAAAATACATTGTATCAAGTTTTATTTACAAAGTTTACAATTTTATTTACAATCTACACGCATCTCAATAAAATACATCGAGGTAATTTTGCTAAACCAAATTCAAAAAACATGAAAAAAATTATTTACGCGCTGGTTTTACCGCTGATTGTAGTAGGCGGACTGGCTCTTGCTAATCGCGAAATTAAAAATGAATCTCTTAAAAATCCGAGATCAAAACCTCTTTCTCTTGCCGAAAGAGAAGCCGAAATAAAAAAATGGGAAGCTAGTCCTGATGGAGTGGCCTACAAAAGATGGGTAGCCTCGCTCGAGGGAAAACTCGTATATTCTTGTGAAGCTAAGATAAGGAAGAATATTTGGGATTTTTCTGGTATGGAGGCGGTTGTAACCTCTCTTTCTCTTCCGTCTAATGCTCGTTTAGGTTTCGGAATGATGGTAAAAATTAACAATGACAACTATATCCTAAGATTTGGAATACAAGAACCTAACGAGTTTAAGGAATTGCGTAACCTAAAAGTTAACGATAAAATAATTATCAGAAGCCATAACGTATCGCACGCGCCCAAATATTTATATCCAATACTATCGGGCGACCAAATAGAACGAGATGGTAAAATAATTTATAAAGGTGCCCTAAGCAAAGGTGGTTGTTAATTGGAGATAAGGCAGATGGAAGCACCTCTTTTAGGCAATTCAATTATAGAACTTTCTTACCGAAAAGCATATCCATTTTTAAAAACAACTCATATTCAAAGAGATAGCGTAAATATTTTCTACATAAAAGATCCAATAAGCTTGATTTGTTGCGTTTCATCGCAAGGATAATCGTGATTTTGAGCTGCTGAGGTCCTTCGCTGCGCTCGAGGATGACAGCGATTTTTTGTGTTTACAGAACTATTAAAGGATATAAATCTCAACGAGATTAGTGTAAACTATTATCATTAAAAGAAATACCATAAAAAAAAATACACGCTAAACATATAAACTTACAGGATTGATTTACACCGAAATATGTTAATCGCACCGTGTAAGAAAACAACCGTATAATAGATTACGTATATAATTCAGCAATAAAAATTAAGTTTTTCAAAAACAAAAGCGACTTGCGGGCGTGTATTTATTGATAGCTATTTATGAGGAAAAAAATGCCCCGAAGATAGTCGAGGCGCTAAATGTTTTCACAACGGAATAATCCTTATTGTGAATTGCTTTCAAGTGTAAATCTACAAATACTTTTTCAAACAAAAAAAGGTAAAAATACCTTTTTTTTGCTGGCCAAAATTCAATAATTTCCCAAAACAGAAAATTTATGAAAAAGCATATACTCGGCTTAGATCTTGGCACTACTTCAATCGGCTTCGCACACATCATTGAAGGCAATTCTCTTGAGGGATCATCGATTCAGAAAATTGGTGTTCGGGTAAATCCTTTAACTACAGACGAGCAAACCAATTTTGAAAAAGGAAAACCTGTTTCTGTAAATGCAGATAGAACCTTGAAACGTGGAGCAAGACGAAATTTAGACCGTTATCAAGATAGACGCTCAAACTTAATTGATGCTTTGGCAAAAGCAAACATCATTACAAAAGATACTGTTTTAGCCGAAAACGGAAAAAACACTACACATTATACTTTCGCTTTAAGAGCAAAATCAGCAACAGAGAAAGTAGAAAAGGATGAATTTGCGAGGATATTATTAACTATCAATAAAAAACGCGGTTATAAAAGTAGCCGGAAAGCCAAAAATGAAGACGAAGGTCAAATCATCGACGGAATGGCTGTGGCAAAAAGATTGTATGAGGAAAATCTATCTCCTGGTCAGTTGGCTTATCAATTATTAAAAGATGGAAAAAAATATTTACCCGATTTTTATCGCTCCGATTTGCTAGCAGAATTTGATAAAATATGGAATTTCCAAAAACAATTTTATCCGGAAATTTTAACTGATGAGTTTAAAAAAGAATTGGCAGATAAAGGGAAAGCGCAAACTTGGGCAACTTGCAAAATTCCATTTAAAATTGTTGGTATTAAAAGAGCAACGAAAGGAGCTGAACTAAAACTTGAAAACTACGAATGGAGAGAAAAAGCTCTTTCCTCTAAAATGGATTTGGAGCAGTTAGCGATTATTTTGCAAGAAATAAACGGTAATCTTTATAGTTCTAGCGGATATTTAGGTGCTATTTCAGACAGAAGTAAAGAGTTGTACTTTAATAAGCAAACCGTTGGACAATATTTATACGAGCAATTAAAGAAAAATCCACATACTAGATTAAAGAACCAAGTTTTTTATCGTCAAGATTATTTAGATGAATTTGAAGCCATTTGGGAAACACAAACTCAATTTCATCCAGAATTAACAGAAGAGTTGAAAAAAGAAATTCGAGATATCATCATCTTTTATCAGCGAAAACTAAAATCTCAAAAAGGTTTGGTGAGTTTTTGTGAATTTGAAAGTCAGGAAAAAATTATTAACGGACATAAGAAGACTATAGGTTTAAAAGTTGCGCCAAAATCTTCGCCATTATTTCAGGAATTTAAAATTTGGCAGGTTTTGAACAATGTTTTAGTACGAAAAAAAGGAAGCAAAAAAAGAGTAGCCAAAACAACCAATCAGTCCGTATTATTTGATGAGGAAAAGGAAATTTTTGTTTTCGATTTAGAAACCAAACAGAAATTGTTTGATGAACTAAATATCAAAGGAAATTTAAACTCAGCAAAAATCATCGAACTTTTGGGGCATAAATCTTCTGATTGGGAAATGAATTATTCTGAATTGGAAGGCAATAGAACTAATAAATTATTGTACGATGCTTATCTGAAAATTCTAGAATTAGAAGGTTATGATGACGATTTGTTAAAATTACAAGGCAAAGATGATATTGATGTCTCGAAATTGAAAGCACCTGTTTCTGAAATAAAAGAGATGGTGAAACGTATTTTTGAAGCACTAAATATCAATACTGAAATTCTGGAATTTAGCGCTGAATTAGACGGTAAAGATTTTGAAAAGCAAGCATCTTATCAGCTTTGGCACTTGTTGTATTCGTATCAGGAAGACAATTCTAAAACAGGAAATGACACTTTATTTAGGCTATTGGAGGAAAAATTTGGGTTCAAAAAAGAACATGCACAGATTTTATCAAACGTTGCTTTTTCAGACGATTACGGAAGTTTAAGTACAAAAGCAATGCGGAAAATTTATCCACATATCAAAGAATTACATTACGACAAAGCTTGTTTTCAAGCTGAATATAAACATTCCGCATCATCCTTAACAAAAGAAGAAATTGCTACTCGTCCGTTGAAAAATCAACTAGAATTGCTCAAAAAGAACAGTTTGAGAAATCCGGTTGTTGAAAAAATTCTCAACCAGTTGGTAAACGTTATCAATACAATTATTGAAAAAAACAGCAAAAAAGACGAAAACGGAAACATTACCGAATATTTTAAATTTAACGAAATACGGGTAGAATTATCTCGCGATTTGAAGAAAAACGCAAAAGAGCGAGCAGAAATGACAACAAATATCAATGCTTCAAAAATAGCTCACGAAAAGATTTTTAAACTTTTACAAAATGAATTTGGCATAAAAAACCCAACCAGAAATGACATTATCCGCTATCGTTTGTATGAAGAATTGAAAAATAATGGTTACAAAGATTTGTACACGAATGAATATATCCCGAGAGATATTTTATTTAGTAAACAAATTGATATTGATCATATTATCCCGCAATCTAAACTATTTGACGATAGCTTTTCCAACAAAGTTGTCGTGTACAGAAAAGATAATTTGAAAAAAAGTAATAGAACAGCTTACGATTATATTTCAGAAGACTTTGGAGAAAATGGAATTGAGGAATTCAAAACAAGAATTGAAATGCTTTTCGAGCAAGGAAAGAAAAATAAAGACGACCCAAGTGCAGGAATTTCTAAAGCTAAGTATCAAAAATTATTAAAACAAGAATTGGAAATCGGAGATGGTTTTATTGATAGAGATTTGCGTGACAGCCAATATATTGCTAAAAAAGCAAAAAATATGCTTTACGAAATTTGCAGAATTGTAACATCAACAACCGGAAGTATAACAGATAGATTACGTGAAGATTGGGGGCTAATCAACATTATGCAAGATCTCAATTTTGACAAATTCAAGCAATTGGGATTAACCGAAATGGTAGAGAAAAAAGACGGAAGTTTCAAAGAGCGTATTGTAGATTGGAGTAAACGAAACGACCATCGCCATCACGCCATGGATGCTTTAACGATTGCTTTTACCAAGCATAGTCATATTCAATATTTAAATTTCTTGAATGCAAGGAAGAATGAAAAACATAAACTTCACAACAATATTATCGGCATTGAAAATATCGAAACAGAATTGAAATTAGACGATGATGGCAACAAAAAAAGAGTGTTCAAACTGCCCATCCCAAATTTCAGACAAGTCGCCAAAGAACATTTGGAAAACGTTTTGGTTTCACACAAAGCGAAAAATAAAGTAGTAACCAAAAATAAAAACAAAACCAAATCTAAAAACGGCGAAAAAATAAAGGTAGAACTTACCCCAAGAGGGCAATTGCACAAACAAACCATTTACGGAAAATATCACTATTACGTCAACAAAGATGAAAAAGTAAGTGCGAAATTTGATGAGGAAACCATTAAAAAAGTTGCCAATCCAATTTATAAAGAACGCTTGCTTCAACGGCTTTCAGAAAACGGAAACGACCCGAAAAAAGCCTTTGCAGGTAAAAATGTATTGAGTAAAAATCCGATTTACTTGAACGAGGAAAAAACGGAAGTACTGCCAGATAGTGTAAAACTCACTTGGCTAGAAGAAGATTATTCCATCAGAAAAGATATTTCTCCAGAAAATTTTAAAGACGAAAAGACCATCGAAAAAATCTTGGACGAAGGTGTAAAACGAATTTTACTCAACCGATTAAAAGAAAATGGAAACGACCCGAAAAAAGCCTTTTCAGATTTAGAAAAAAATCCAATTTGGCTGAATGAAGCAAAAGGAATTTCGATAAAAAGAGTGACCATTTCGGGTGTGAAAAATGCGGAGTTTTTGCATTACAAAAAAGATCATTTAGGAAATGAGATCTTAGACAGTAACGGCAAAAAAATTCCAGTCGATTTTGTAAGTACTGGAAACAATCATCATGTTGCTATTTATAGAG